>JAHFUO010000056.1:0-10073 GCA_023265015.1 Acidobacteriota bacterium
AGGAAAATAACCGGCAGCGCGAGGACCAGCGTCGTCATGATGACGATGGCGGGGGACATCGGGGCGAGCCGGAAGGAGATGCCGAGGGTCACATCAGCGCTGAAACACCGGCGGCGCTTCAGGAATCGCTTCGCCGTCGTGTCTCGGCTCCGAGCCGGCGTAGTGCACGCCGGTCCCGTCGCTCATCACGGCCTGCCCGTACCCGAACGTGCCCCTGCGCGGCGGAACGACGGTGATCTTGTGACCGAGCGCGGAAAGCTCGCCGCGAACCGAGGCGGGCACGAGCGCCTCAACGCTGACGTCGCATCCCCCGAACGTCCCCTTGGTGAAGCGCCCCGCTTCGAGCGCCTCCTGCACGTCCATCCCGTAGTCGACGACGTTCGCGACGAACTGAGCGTGCGCCTGCGCCTGGTTGAAGCCGCCCATGATTCCGAAGCCGATCTTCACGTCGCCCTTCGACATGAACGCCGGGATGATCGTGTGCAGCGGACGCTTGCGCTGCGCGAGGACGTTCGGATGCCCCGCTTCGAGCGTGAAGAGCGCGCCGCGATTGTGCAGCATGAAGCCGGTGTCGGGCGGCACGATCCCGCTGCCGAACGAGGAGTACAGGCTCTGGATCAGCGACACGATGTTGCCGTCCTTGTCGATCACGGAGAGATAAATGGTGTCGCCGCCGGTCGCGGTCGTCAGCCCCTCGAGGCGCGACGGCTCGACATCGCACGCGGCCCGTTCCGGATCGATGAGGCGGGCACGATCCTTCGCGCGCGCTTTACTCAGCATCGGGAGGACAGGCACCTTCGAGAAGCGCGGGTCGGCGACGTACCGCAGCATGTCGGCGTAGGCGAGCTTCTTCGCTTCGATCATGACGTGCAGCGCCCTTGCGCTGTGGAAGCCGTACTGCGCGAGCGGATACTGCTCCATCAGGCTCAGCATCATCAACGCGGCGATCCCCTGCGTGTTCGGCGGGAGCTCGTAGACGTCCCACCCGTGGTAGGTGGTGGAGATCGGATCCACCCATTCCGGCTTGAACTCCTTCAGGTCTGCCAGCGTCATCGTGCCGCCCTTCTCGCGCTCGATGGCGACGATCGCGTCGGCGGTCTTCCCTTCGTAGAAACCCGCCGGACCTTTCGCGGCGATCAGACGGAGTGACGCGGCGAGCCGCGGATTCTTGAACACCTCTCCGACGCGCGGCGCGCGTCCGTTGGGCAGGTACGTCTGCGCGGCAAGCGGCTCCGCGGCAAGCTTGCGTGTCTGACCGGCCCAGGCCGCGCTGATGACATCCGTCACCGGGAAGCCATCGTCCGCGTAGAAGATTGCGGGCGCCAGGAGATCTGAGAGCGGCAGCTTGCCGAAGCGGCTGCGCATCGCCTCCCACCCGGCGACGGCGCCCGGAACGGTCACGGTGTAGATGCCGGCGCCTGGCATCCGGTCCATGCCCTTGGACTCGAGGAGCGCCGGTGTCAGGCCCGTCGGCGCCCAGCCGCCGGAGTTCAGCCCATAGAGCTTGCCGGTTCGTGCTTCGTAGTAGATGGCGAAGAGATCGCCGCCGATGCCGTTGTTGTGCGGCTCGACCAGCCCCATGACGGCGTTGGTCGCGATGGCGGCGTCAATCGCGTTGCCGCCGCGCTCGAGGATCTGCACGCCAGCGCGCGCCGCGAGCGGCTGGCTTGCCGCGACGATCCCGTACTTCGTGGCGATCTTCGAGCGGCCGGCGACGACGCGATGCTCCGGGGGAGTTCCGGAGTTCTGCCCGATGACAGTGGCGGTGAGCAGGCCAATCAGGAGGGCCACTACTGATGCACGAAGCCTCATAGAAACTCCTTTGAGCGGTTGCAACCGATATATACAGCAGTCCCACATGTTCCGTCTTGTCATTCTCACAGTAGGGGCCGTCCTCGCGGCGGCCATTGCGGTCCGCGCAGACGATCCGGCGGCGGAGACGCCCCGCTACTCGAACGCCACCGTGCTCAACCAGATGTGGAGCCACGACCAACAGGGCGCGCCGGGGCGCGTCCGCTTTCACCAGGCGCCGATGCACCTCGCCGACATCGGCACGATCGCGCCGCTCGGCATGATGGTGCGCGACCACGTCACGCCAAGCGATCACATGGGATTCGGACCGCGCGACTTCACCGCGCCGCCCGATCGCTGGGAGGTGCTCGCGCCCGCCGACGGCTTCATCGTGACGCTGACGCGCAATCGCTTTCCCGACGGGACTCCCGAGGATTACCTCGTCATCATCGAGCATAGCGGCTCGATGTATTCATGGATCGGGCTGATCAACCAGCTCGACCCCGCGATCCTCGCCGCAGTGCCCGGAGAGATTCCGTACGGCGGATGGTTCCCCGCCCGCATTCCCGTCCAGGAAGGACAGGTCCTCGGGCGATTCGGCGGCAATCACGGCATCGACGTCAGCCTCATCGACACCGACGTCACCCTGCCCGGTTTTGTCTATCCCCAGCACTACGACCTCGAGCCGTGGAAGATCCACGTCGTCGATTTCTTCGACTATCTCGATGAACCGGTGCGCGGTGATCTGCTTCGCATCATGAAGCGTCGCGCCGTGCCTGCCGGGGGCAAGATCGACTACGACGTCGACGGAACGCTGGCGGGCAACTGGTTCGTCGAGGGGACCAACTGGATCAAGGGCCTGCCGGGTGCACGGGTACCGTCCGCCACGCACCTGGCGCTCGCGTTCCATCACATCGACCCGAGCAAGATCGTGGTGTCGCTTGGCAATTTCAACGGGCAGCAGAATCAGTACTGGGTCGTGGGCAATGCGCCAGATCCGTCCACGGTGACGGAGGCGAACCGCATCATCAAGTACGAGCTCGTCTACGCGGGGCTGTCGAATGGCGGGGATCCGTTCGACGCGTCGCAGTTTGGCGTGCAGGGCGTTGTGCTGGCGGAACTGCTCCCCGCGCCGCCGCCGCCCGCCTCTGCAGACGCAGGTGTCGTGATGGCTGCGGCGCCATCGAGACGCGCGCGCATCGAGGTATTTCCCGGCAAGCGGGCATCGGACGTGACGGGCTTCACCAGCGCCGCGCGGATCTACGAGCGCTGATTCGCGATCCACGCCAGAGACGCGTCACCGCTCGCTGTCGAGCGTGCGCATCTGCGCTTCCGCGTAGCGCGTGCCGGCAATGGCTGGATCATCATCGTTTGTCGAGCGTCAGCGGAGTATCTCCGAACGGTCCGTCATGCTGAATATTTCCACCATTCAAGCGGCCTCGTATCGCCTGCCCATCTACCGAGCCTGTGTAGCTGATGGGTGGCCTCTGCCGGAGTTGGATCGTCAGCGTAATGGTGGAACCGGGCAGTGACCCCGTCACGTCAAAGGCAAACCGATTCTGGTCACCTGGAAAGGACACATCGCCCGTGCCTGTGACGCTGGTGCCGACCTGTGTGAGCGCAAGTGTGAAATCAGCGGTCTCAACGCCGCTGGCGCGTCCGGTCCACGTGCCCGAAACACTGCTGACGCTCGCGCCGGTCGGGGTGCCGGAAGTCCCCTCATAGGAACCGCACCCGGCAACTGACAACTGCAGAACCAGGCTCGCGCCGAGCACACACCGAAGCCGAAGGGTTGAATCTCTGCCGAAGAGGCAGAACCGCGCTTCGAAGAAGTCGCGGAGCTGCTCCGTCGATTCGAAGTAAGGCATGGTGAACTCCCGTCTGCTTATCGGGTCCCGCCCCGTCGCGCTACACTTGGCGCATGACGACGGCCTGGCGGCGTGTGCTGACGATCGTAGCGACGACGGCGCTCTGTGCGGCCGCCGCAAGCATCGCCTACGCGCAGTTCGGCCGCGGCGGCCTGGGCTTCTTCGGCTACGGCTACGGCGCCCGCCTCGCCACGCCGAAGGACTTCGACGGCCTGTTCCACTGGTGCCGCGTGATGTATCGGCAATCGCCTGACGGCGCGGGCGGCAGCTGGCGGACGGACTTTCCGCGCGCCGACATCAACTTCTCCATCCGGCTCTCGGAGCTGACAAAGACCACGGTCAGCTTCAACGGATCGCACGAGCCGAATCACCTGCTCGTCCAGCTGATTTCGCCGGAGTTGTTCCAGTGCCCCATCCTGATGCTGTCCGCGCCAGGGGCGGCATATTTCGATGACGGCGAGGCGGCAAAGCTCCGCGAATATCTGCTGAAGGGCGGATTCCTGTGGGTAGACGATTTCTGGGGCTCGTACCAGTGGGACCACTGGGTGGGCGAGCTGCGGAAGGTGCTGCCGGCCAACGAATATCCGATCTTCGACGTGCCGCCCGATCATCCGATATACCGGACGCAGTTCGAGGTGAGCGGGATCCCGCAGATCCCGAACATCGGCTTCTACATGCGCTCGGGTGGACGGACCTCCGAGCAGGGCGCCGACAGCACCGTGCCGCAAGTGCGCGCCATCGCCGATAGCCGCGGCCGCCTCATGGTGCTGATGACGCACAACACCGACATCGGCGACTCGTGGGAGCGCGAAGGCGACGACCCCGGCTACTTCATGGCGTTCGGCCCGAAGGGATACGCCCTCGGGATCAACGCGTTCCTCTACGGGCTCACACACTGACCCTGCGATCGCTCGTCGCGGCCGGAGTCTTCATCCTCTGCGTCGAGGCGTCCGCTTTTGCGCAGGCGCAGGAAGACACGCGCACACAATTCCCGGCGCTGCTGCGTGACTCCTACTTCAGCTTCAATGGCGGCCACCTCGATGTTCCCTTCACGCAGCAACAGCTCCAGCCCGGGTTCCGTGCCGCATCGGTTGATGTGCCGCATGCAGCCGTGCGTGTGATGCTCTTCGGTCACGAGTTCAACCGGTTCCTGGCCGCGCAGGCCTCCTACATGCGTCCGGTGGCCTTCATCACGTACCACAACATCAACGGTGCGCCGGGCACAGAACACCATCACGTTCGGGTCAACTTCGGCAGCGTGACGCTGAAGGCGCGTGCGCCGATCGGCGCGCGCCTGTTCGTGTACGGCGAAGGAGGCTTCGGCCTCGCGAGCCGCACCGGATTCAAGGCCGGCGGCGCGCCGGCGGTGACCGACGCGCACTACTCGTCCGTGCTCGCCGGTGGCGGCGTCGACTACGACCTCACCCGGGCGTGGAGCCTGACGGGCGGCGTGACGTATCTACCGGGCAAGTCGGGCATCGATCAGCCACGGGCGCTGTTCTCATCGGGCGGGTTCCGGTACACGATGCGGGCGATCCCGCAGGAGCGCGTCGAGGCGAACCGCCGGACAGGCTTCATCTTTCCGAAGCACGTGTTCCAGATCGAATATTCGTCGGGTATCGGGTACGCCATCAACGACTTCGTCTCGACGAAAGTCCCGATCTTCTGGGGCGGCGACGCGATGGTCGATTCGGGCATCGCTGCGCGCTACGAGCGCAACGTGTTTCACACGAGAAAGATCTTCGCGCTCGATGCCGGAACGAGCGCCGGCTTCTACAGGACGAGAACTCGCAAGGAGCGCTTCTACACGCTGTCGATCTATCCGCTGCTGCGGTTCACGCTCGTGCGTATGAAGCCGGCCGACTTCTATTTCGCGTACTCGCTCGCCGGGCCGACGTATGTCTCGAAGACGATGCTGGACGGCCTCGATACCGGTCATCACTTCACGTTCCAGGACTTCATGGGATTTGGAGTGTTCGCGGGGAAGCACAGGAGCCTGAACGCAGGCGTGAAGATCAACCACTACTCGAACGGCAACATCTTCACGCAGAACGCGGGCGTGAAGATTCCGCTGACGTTCAGCGTGGGGTACGCGTTTTAGGCCACCGGGACGCCGGGACACCGAGCCCCGGCGTAGAATCGCGCTATGGCCCCGGCGACCGCCGCCCAGCCGCTCGAGTTCCTGCTGAACGGCAGCCCCGTCCATGTCGACACCGCCTCGCCCAACATGACCCTGCTCGAGTTCCTTCGCGCGCGCGGCCTGACAGGCGCGAAAGAAGGATGTGCCGAGGGCGAATGCGGCGCGTGCGCGGTTGTGCTCGTCGCGGATGAGGGCGGCCGCACTGCGTTCCGTGCGGTCAACAGCTGCCTGATGTTCCTGCCGATGGCGGCGCAGCAGGAAATCTACACGGTCGAGTCGCTCGCCTCGCACGGCGCGCTGGCCGACGCCCAGCGGGCGATGGCCGCGGCCGGCGGATCGCAGTGCGGCTACTGCACGCCGGGCTTCGTCATGAGCCTGTTCGCCGAGCACTATCGTCCAGGTCGCACCGGACCGTGCGACACGCTGGCGCTCGCGGGCAATCTCTGTCGCTGCACCGGCTATCGACCGATTCGCGACGCGGCGCTCGCGCTCGGCGCGCCGCCCGACGATCGATTCCGCCGCCGCCTCGGGCAGGCGTCTCCCGCCATCGGCGCGGTCGAGATTGACGGCTTCGCCCGACCGTCGACCGTGGAAGCATGCGCCGACATCCTCGCTCGCGATCCATCCGCTGCGCTCGTGTCAGGCGCGACGGACCTCGGCGTCGACTCGAACCTGCACGGACGCCGGTGGCCAACGCTGGTGAGCGTGGAAGGCATCTCCGAGCTGCGTGACTTTTCGGAGACGACGACGGGCGTGACGATCGGCGCGGGACTGCCACTCACGGACATCGGGCGCGCGTGGCGTGAGGCGCCGCCGGTCCTGGCGGAGTGGCTGACCCTGTTCGCGTCGCCTCTGATCCGCAACCGCGCGACGCTTGGCGGCAACCTCGCGACCGCATCGCCGATCGGCGACGCGGCCCCTCTTCTCCTTGCGCTCGACGCATCGCTGCGCCTCGCGGGCTCCGGCGGTCGCCGCACGGTCCCCCTCGCGGCGTTCTTCACGGGATATCGCAAGACCGTCCTCGAGAGAGGCGAGTTGATCGCGGCGATCGAGATTCCCAGGCCGCTGCCCGCACTCGTGCGCTTCTACAAGATTGCCAAGCGGCGGCTCGATGACATCAGCACCGTGGCGGCGGCGATGGCGATCGATCAGGACACCGCCGGCCGCGTCCGGCGCGCGCGCTTCGCGTTCGGCGGTGTGGCCGCGACGCCGCTTCGACTCGTCGAGGCCGAGCAGGCGGTCGAAGGACAGCCGTGGAACGAAGCCGCCGTGGAGCGGGTGCAGGACGTCATCCAGCGCACGCTGACGCCGATGAGCGATCACCGCGGCACGAAGGAGTTCCGGCTCGAGGTCTCGAAGAGCCTCGTCGAGAAGTTCTGGTGGGAGCGGCCGCGATGAAGACGGCCGGGCAGCCGGTTCCGCACGAGAGCGCGAACGGTCACGTCACCGGAGAGGCGCTCTACACCGACGATCTGGCCGGCAGGTTTCCAGGGCTGCTTCACGCCTGGCCGGTGCTCGCGCCGCATGCGCACGCGCGCGTCATCTCGCTCGACGCCGCACTGGCGCGTGTCGAACCGGGCGTGATTGACATCCTCACCGGCGCAGACGTGCCGGGCGACGGCAACACCGGCCCGTCGCGCCATGACGAGCCGCTCTTCCCCGACGAAGTGATGTTTCACCAGCAGCCTGTCGCGTGGGTGCTGGCGGACACGCTGGAGGCTGCCCGTCTCGGCGCCTCCCGTGTGATCGCGAAGTACGAGCCGCTGCCGGCGATCCTGACGATCCAGGAAGCGATCGACGCGGGAAGCTATCTGACCGACTCGCTGCGGATCGCGCGAGGCGATCTGTCTGCGCTGGAGTCGAGCGCGCTGCGCGTCGAGGGTGAGCTGTCCCTCGGCGGCCAGGAGCATTTCTATCTCGAGACGCAGGCCTCGATCGCGTGGCGCGACGAGAGCGGCGCGATCTCGGTGCACTCGTCGACGCAGCATCCCTCGGAGACACAGGAAGTCATCGCGCGGGTGCTCGGCGTGCCGCGGCACCACATCACGGTGGAATGCCTGCGCATGGGCGGCGCGTTCGGCGGCAAGGAAGTGCAGGCGAATGCGTGTGCCGCTATCGCGGCGCTTGGCGTGTGGAAGACCGGCCGCGCAGTCTCTGTTCGCCTCACGCGTCAGCTCGACATGGCGCTGACCGGCAAGCGGCATCCCTATCTCGCGCGCTACGCTGCCGGCTTCTCATCCGACGGACGCATCGAGGCGCTGCGTCTTCTGCTCTACTCCGACGGCGGCTGGAGCCTCGATCTCTCCGAGCCGATCATGTGGCGGTCGCTGTTCCATTGCGATAATGCGTATCACCTCCCCGCGGTCGAGGTGACGGGACGCGTGTGCCGCACGCACAAGACATCGCAGACAGCGTTCCGTGGATTCGGCGGGCCGCAGGCGATGGTCGTCATCGAAGACATCCTCGCGCAGGCCGCACAGCGGCTGTCCCTGCCCGCTCATGTCATCCGCGAGCGCAACTTCTATCGCGAGGGCGACACCACGCATTACGGCCAGGAGGTCGAGGGAGCGGACCGTATCCTCACGATCTGGCAGCGGCTGAAGAAGACGAGCCGGTTCGACGAGCGCCGCTCCGTCGTGGCTGCGTTCAACGCGCAGCACGCGCACGTCAAGCGCGGCATCGCCATCACTCCGGTCAAGTTCGGCATCTCGTTTACCGCCACGTTCTTCAACCAGGGGGGCGCGCTCGTGCTCATCTACCGTGACGGCAGCGTGCAGGTCAATCACGGCGGCACGGAGATGGGCCAGGGTCTCTTCACGAAGATCCGGCAGATTGCCGCGGAGAGTCTTGGCGTCGCCGAGGAGCGCGTCCGCGTGATGCCGACGCGCACCGACAAGGTGCCCAACACGTCGGCGACCGCGGCGTCGGCGGGAACGGATCTGAACGGCGCCGCCGTCGTTGACGCATGCCGTCAGATCACCGGAAGGCTCGGACCCGTTGCCGCATCGCTGCCCGCCTCGGCGACGTTCGCGGATGTGTGCGAGGCCGCCTATCGCCAGCGCATCCCGCTGTTCGCGCAGGGCTATTACAAGACACCGGACATTCATTTCGACCCGGTGGCCGGGCGCGGCCGTCCCTTCTACTACTTCGCGTACGGCGCGGCGGTGTCGGAGGTGGAGGTCGACGCCTTCACCGGCGCGCATCGGCTGCTGCGCACCGACATCCTCGAGGATGTCGGCGATTCGGTGTCGCCGATCGTGGATCGCGGGCAGATCGAAGGCGGATTCATCCAGGGGGTCGGCTGGCTCACGCTCGAGGAGCTGCTGTGGGACGACAACGGACGCGTGGCAACAGACAGCGCGTCCACGTACAAACTTCCGTCATGGTCGGAGGTGCCCGAGGTGTTCGAGGTGAACTTCCTCGAGCGCGCCACCCAGCCCGGCGTCGTCCTTGGCAGCAAGGCGGTCGGCGAGCCGCCGCTGATGCTCGCGATCTCGGTGCGCGAGGCGATTCGGGAGGCGGTGGCCGCCTTCGGTCACGGCGACGTCGTGACGTTTGCGAGCCCCGCCACGCCCGAGCGGATCTTTTTCGCGGTGCGGCGCGTGCGGATGGGGTCGGGAGTCTTTACGTTTTCCGTGCCGCATCCTCTCTGAGACGAAAAACGTAAAGACTCCCGACCCCATGACCATCGCCGAACTCAACGCGTGCGATCGCGCGCGCTTCGTCGATCTGCTCGGGCCGGTGTTCGAAGCGTCGCCATGGGTGGCCGGGCGCGCGTGGACACATCGGCCGTTCACGGGTGTCGAGCAGCTGCACGCCGCGATGACGCAGGAGGTCGAGGGGGCGACGCGCGACGAGCAGTTGCGCCTGCTGCGCGCGCATCCCGATCTCGGCACGCGCATGCGGATGAGCGACTCGTCCACGGGCGAGCAGGCGGGCGCGGGACTCGATCGCCTCGCGCCGCGCGAGCTCGAGACGCTGCAGCGGCTCAACGCCGCGTATCGCGCGACGTTCGGCTTCCCATTTCTGTTCGCGGTCAAGGGCAGCACGACTCAGCAGGTGCTCGACGCGCTCGACGAGCGCCTGCCCCGGACAGCCGAGGACGAGTTCGCGGAGGCGCTGCGACAGGTCTTCCGCATCGCGCGATTCCGGTTAGACGATTTGATAAGGTCCGCCTGACCTTCGACTACGCTCAGGTCACCCCGAGCAACGTCGAGGGGTGAAGGCGGACCTTACCGTTGTCATCGGTAGGGTCCGGCTTTAGCCGGACCAAG
>JAHFUO010000056.1:10173-19123 GCA_023265015.1 Acidobacteriota bacterium
TACTGCCGCTTCCTCGCCGCGAGGTTTCTGAGCAGGTATCCGCAACCCGTGGGTGTGCAGGTCTCGGCCGTCGAGATTCCGTACGCCGGCATCAACGGTCAGATCGCGTTTGAACCGTCAGGGCCGGAGCGCGCGACCGCGCGCGTGGAGCTTGCGCGCGACCGCATTGTCGAAGCGGTGGCGGGACTGCGAGGGTTCCGGCTTCTTCGTCTTGGCGGAAGCTCCTTTCACGGTTTCGTGCACGACGAGTACACGACGCTGCCCGACGTCACGAACCGGCCGCTGCACATGTCGCTCGATCTCGAGTGGCGTTACATCGATCCCGCGGAGGCGTTCGGCGGCGACACCACGGCACGCATGCGGACGATCGTGCGTGAGGTGTTCCAGGCGTTCGAGTCGGGCAGCATTCAGCAGATGATTTACCAGATGGGCACGCGGATGCTGAAGGAGATCGCGGCGCTGGCCGAAGTGCACCTCGAGGACAACAACCGCACGTGGGATACGATCGCCGAGCGCGGCGACGAGCTCGGCGTGTACACCGAAGGGCGGCCGCCGTACGGATGCCACGGCCTGGTGCTCAAGCGCTGACATGGCCCGCCTCTCGACACACGTCCTCGACACGTCGCGCGGAGCTCCCGCGGCTGGAGTCGTCATCGAGCTGCACGCGCTCGCGGACGGGTCGCGGCGTCGAGTGGCTGGCGCCACGACGAACGAGGATGGCCGGACGGACGCGCCGCTTCTCGCAGGTGACCAGCTCGGCGCCGGGATCTACGAGATCACGTTTCACGTCGGCGACTACTTCCGCCGCATGGGCGTCGCGCTCACCAATCCTCCCTTCCTCGATCATGTCGTCATCCGGATTGGCGTGGCGGACGCCGCCGGCGCCTATCATGTCCCGCTGCTGATCTCACCGTACGGCTACAGCACGTACCGGGGATCGTAATGGGCGAGGTCCCCGATGGGCCGGCTAAAGCCGGCCCCCACGCTAAAGCCGATCCACACGCTAAAGCCGATCCCCACGCTAAAGCCGGCTCCCACGCTGAAGCCGACCCCCACGCTAAAGCCGGCTCCCACGCTGAAGCCGACCACCACGTTCAAGCCGGCCCCCACGCCGAAGCCCGCGCCTGCGTTGAGGCAGCCCGGGAAGCGATCCGCACCTGCCGCCTGATCGCCGGGTGTTCCGAGGAACCAGGCTTCACGACCAGGACGTTTCTCTCCGCACCGATGCGCGACGTCCACGCGCGACTGGCCGCGTGGATGACCCGCCTCGGCATGAGCGTCCGCGTGGACGCCGCTGGAAATCTGAGGGGCGTGCATCCCGCCGCGCCGTCCACGGTCCGCCGGCTGCTCATCGGCTCTCACCTCGACACGGTCGCGCGGGCCGGCGCGTTCGACGGTGTGCTTGGCGTTGTGCTTGGCATCGCGCTCGTCCAGTTGCTCGGTCGTCGACAACATCCCTTCTCGATCGAGGTTGTTGGTTTCTCTGACGAGGAAGGCGTGCGCTTCGGTGTGCCGTTCATCGGAAGCCGGGCGCTCGCGGGCACGATCGATCGCGACCTTCTGGAACGGCGCGACACGAGCGGCCGAAGCGTCGCCGAGGCGATTCGCGATTACGGACTCGATCCCGATGCCATCAGCGAGGCGCGAGTGGCGGACGCGATAGGCTATCTCGAGCTGCACATCGAGCAGGGTCCTGTGCTCGAACGCCTGAACGCGGCGCTCGGCATCGTGACCGCGATCGCCGGTCAGACGCGCGCGCAGGTGACCTTCACCGGCATGGCCGGGCATGCGGGGACGACGCCGATGAGAGGGCGGCGTGATGCGCTTGCGGGCGCCGCGGAATGGATCGGCGCGGTGGAGCGCGACGCGCAAGGCGTCACCGGGCTCGTCGCCACGATCGCGCACGTCGAGGTCGAGCCCGGCGCGGGCAATGTGATCGCCCGCCGGTGCCGCGCGACGATCGACATCAGGCACGCCGACGATGGCGTGCGTGCGGACGCCGCGAGGCGCATGGCGGCAACAGCGAAGGAGATCGCCTCACGCCGCGGGCTCGACATCGAGTGGGAGCCGCGCCTGGATCAGGGGACCGTTGCGATGGACCCGGCGCTGACGGCCATGCTCGAGCGCGCCGTTGTCCGCAGCGGTACGCCGCTGCATCGGGTGGCGAGCGGCGCCGGGCACGACGCGATGATCATGGCCGCTCGAATGCCCGCCGCGATGCTCTTCCTTCGCTCACCGGGCGGCATCAGCCATCATCCCGACGAGTCGGTCATGGAGGAGGACGTGGCGGCGGCGCTCGCCGCGGGACTCAACTTTCTCGACGAGCTGGCGGGAACGCTCTCGTGACCGATGTCATCATTCGCGGCGGCATCCTGGTGACGGCGGCTGGCCAGCAGCGCGCGGACCTGGCAATCGAGGATGCGCGCATTGCGAACATCGGGCCCGATCTCCCTGGCGGCCGCGAGGACATCGACGCACGCGGGCTCGTTGTCCTGCCGGGCCTCATCGACGTCCATCTCCACTTCAACGAGCCGGGTCGCGAGGCATGGGAGGGCGCCTCCACCGGCAGCCGCGCGCTCGCCGCCGGCGGCGGAACGCTGTTCTTCGACATGCCGCTCAACTCGACGCCGTGCACGGTGAACGCGCACGAATTCGATCGCAAACGCGCGGCGCTCGAAGCGTCCTCGATCACCGACTTCGCGCTGTGGGGCGGTCTCGTGCCCGGCGCCATCCCGCAGATGGCCGAGCTCGCCGCCCGCGGCGTCGTCGGGTTCAAGGCGTTCATGTGCGACTCGGGGCTGCCGGAGTTTCCGCGTGCGGACGCTGCGACGCTGCTCGATGGGCTGAGAGAGGCTGCGCGGCTCGGGCTGCCGGTGGCCGTGCACGCCGAGAGCGAGGAGTTGACGCGCGCGAGGGCCTCCATCCACAGCGCGAGCGACTTCCTGGCATCGCGTCCGGTTGTCGCGGAGCTCGACGCGATCCAGCGCGCGCTGCTGTTGGCCCGCGAAGCGGGCGCCGCGCTCCATATCGTCCACGTCAGTTCAGGACGCGGCGTGGCGATGGCCGCGGAGGCAAGGGCCGCCGGCGTTGACGTCTCGATCGAAACATGCCCGCACTACCTGTTTTTTACCGCGGACGATGTCGAGCGGCTTGGGACGGTGGCGAAGTGCGCGCCGCCGCTGCGGCCCGCGGCGGATCAGGCGGCGCTCTGGCGCGAGCTGCTCGAGGGACACGTCGATGTGGTGGCATCCGACCACTCGCCGACGGAGCCGGCGCGTAAGGACGGCGATTTCGGATCGGCCTGGGGCGGCATCGCTGGCGTGCAGTCGACGCTGGCCGTGCTGATCGATCGCGGCCACCATGTCCACGGCCTGCCGCTTGAAAGGATCGCGGCGCTCATCGCGACCCGGCCCGCGCAGCGGTTCCGCATCCGCGGCAAGGGGGCGCTGGCGGTGGGCGCCGACGCGGATCTCGTGCTCATCGATCCCGCGGAATCGTTTAGGCTTGATGCCGGACAGCTTCACCAGCGGCACAAGATGAGTCCGTACCTCGGGGCGTCGTTTCGCGGCGTGGTGCGGCGAACGATCCGCCGCGGCGAGACGATCTTTGCAGACGGCCGGATTACTGCGCGCAGCGCGGGCAGGCTGATCACCCCGCAACCGTAGGCCTGGTTCCGCGACGCGGACCCGGCGGGCAACCGTAGGCCGGGTCCCGCGAAGCGGACCCGGCGGGAGCAACCGTAGGCCGGGTTCCGCGAAGCGGACCCGGCGGGAGCAACCGTAGGCCGGGTTCCGCGAAGCGGACCCGGCGGGAGAACCATGCAGCATCTCGGACAGACGCGCAGCGCCCACTTTCCCAACCATCGTCTGCAGACGCCGGACACCTTTGTCCGCGCGCCGCTGCCAGGCATGCGCAACGCGACGGCGATCGTGCACGTCTCGCCGGCCGGCGGCGCGGCCTTCACGCAGTACACGGTCGAGTTCGACGAAGGCGGCGCGCTGCCGCCCGCGGCTGATCAGCGCTTCATCTACGTCATCGAAGGGACGATCACCGTCGACGGACAGCCCCTCGACCAATGTGACTACGCCTACCTGCCACCCGGATACGAGGCTGTCGTCTACGCTCGCACGACCGCGCGCGCGGCGGTGGTCGAAAAGCCGTATCGCGCGCTCGCCGGCACATCGGCTCCCACGAAGCTCATCGGCAGCGAGAGCCGCGCGGCGTCGACGCATCTCAACGGCGATCCGTGGCTCGAGGTCCGGTCGCTCGTCCCCGACGATCCGGCATTCGACTTCCGCGTGAACACGATGGCGTACCAGCCGGGCGCGTCGCTGCCGGCGGTGGAGATTCACGTGATGGAGCACGGCCTGCTCATGCTCGAAGGCGGCGGCATCTATCGTCTCGGCGACTGCTGGTATCCCGTGGCCGCGGGCGACTTCATCTGGATGTCGCGGTACTGTCCCCAGTGGTTCGGCGCGCTCGGTAAGTCCGCCGCGAAATACCTCATCTACAAGGACTGGGATCGTCATCCTCGATGACTATGTCCGTTGACGAGCAGCGGCTCACGGAGGAGCTCGACGCGCTCGCCGCCATCTCCGAGGTGCCTGCGCCCGCCGTGACGCGCGTCGTGTTCAGCGACGCCGATCTGCGCGCGCGGGCGTACGTGAAATCGCTGTGCGCGGCAGCCGGCCTCCTGGTTCACGAGGACCCCGTCGGCAACACGTTCGCGCGCTGGATCGGCTCACGGCCAGAGCTCCCTCCGGCCGGCACCGGCTCGCACATCGACGCCATTCCGAACGGGGGCCGTTTTGACGGCACGGTCGGCGTACTCGGCGGGCTCGAGGCCATTCGCGCGCTGCAGCGCGGCGGCTTCCACCCGAGGCGCTCCATCGACCTGGTGATCTTCACCTCGGAAGAGCCGACGCGCTTCTTGATCGGATGCCTGGGCAGCCGGTTGCTGGCCGGGACGCTGGATGAGACGGCTGGCGAGGAGCTTCGCGGGGGCCTGGATGGATCGTCGTTGAACGAGGTGCGGGCACGCGCCGGCTTCCGAGGGCCGCTTGCATCCGTGCGTCTCGCGCCGGGGGCGTACGCCTCGTTCGCGGAGCTGCACATCGAGCAGGGGCCGCTCCTCGAGCGGCACGGCAACGACATCGGCGTGGTGACCGCGATCGCGGCCCCCGCGAGCCTGCGCATCTTCGTCGAAGGCGAAGGCGGCCATGCCGGCGCGGTGCTGATGCCCGACCGGCACGACGCGTTCCTCGCGGCGGCGGAGATCGCGCTGGCGGTTGAATCAGCCGCGCGCTCCAGCGGATCGATCGATACCGTGGCGACCGCCGGCGTCTGCGACATCTTCCCAGGCGTCGTGAACAGCGTCCCGAGCCGCGCGCGGCTCGATCTCGACGTTCGCGATATCGATCAGGCGCGGCGGGACGAGGTGCTGCGGCGCATCGAGCAGGCGTGCGACGAGGTCGCGCGGCGGCGGGGGGTGAGGTTCCGCATCGAGCCGATCAACGCCGATCCGCCAGCGGCGTGCGCGCCGGAGGTCATCGACGCGATCGTGCGCGCGTGCGAGGCGCGGGGCCTCGGCTATGAGCGAATGATCAGCCGCGCGTACCATGACTCGCTCTTCATGTCGCGGATTGCGCCGACCGCGATGATCTTCATCCCGTGCCGCGGCGGCGTCAGCCATCGGCCCGACGAATACGCGTCGCCGGAGGCGATCGCCAACGGCACCGCGGTGCTCGCCGACACGCTCGCGGATCTCAGTGCGTAATCTATTGCAGATTGCAGTTTGATCGATGATCTGGACACGGGCCATCACTTCACGTTCCAGGAGTTCATGGGCCCTGGCGTTCCGCTGACCTTCAGCCTGGGGTACGCGTTCTGAATATGGCGCCTCGCGCCCAGGCGAGCGCGATGACGATCAGGCCGACGGTGCAGACCGACTCCGAGCGATACCAGGCGCCATCCCAGAAGACGAACACGCCAAAGAGGCGGGCCGCCTCCATCGGCAGCGTCATGCTCTGCGCGACGTAACGGCCGAACTCTGATTGTTTCAGCTTCTCGAGATCGGCAAGCCAAATCACGCACGCCGAGGCAATCACGGGTAGAACGATACCAACCGCGATCGCGCGCAGCAGGTGTTGTTGCCAGAGCAGGACGGCGGCGATGAGTGCGGTGCTCACGTCGATGAGCAGCTTCGCCGGGTGGATCTGGTGATACAGCAGCTTCTCGCGAACGTTCATACACACAACCTCGTCGGCATCACGAACAATCGCTACTCGAACGGCGACATCTTCACCGGGAACGCCGCACGCAGGTCGCGCTCGCGATCGCAGGAACTGCAACCTTACCGGAACCGTCGCTGTGTGATTCCTGCATCCTGACGGGTACTCCGGAGAGTGTTTGCAACGAATTGTCGCCGGGAACGATCTTCGCAATACGAGTCCGCGCCCCGACCGCTCGGTGGCGACGGAGACGATGCTAGAAAACTTGACCACGGAAATTCCAACCAAATGAGTCAAGTTTTCTCGCCCGGCGGAGCCGGGCAAAGAGATACTGCCACTAGCGAGGCGGAGCCGCATGCTCGGCGGTCTGAGGCGCAGCCTCGCTAGACTTGACCCCTGAGCAGCGGCAGATGGTCCTCGACAAGCTGCCGGATGCTGCGAACCTCGCGTTGGGCGCGCTGGTATTTGGTCCGTTTGTAAGCGGCGCGCCGGTCTCGCTGCCCAAGGCGGCAATCGGCTTCGCGATCTGGGCAGTGGCGTTCGGCGGGTGCTTGCTGCTCGGTGGAAGGAGACGACGTGACGGGGCCGGAGATGAATGCGCTTGTCATTCTGGGGGGCATCGCGTTGTTCACGATGGTCATCGCTGTCCTCGATCGGCTGGCGCAACGTAAGCGGCGGCGCCAGCGCGAACATCGCCGCTCGGCCTGATTGCGAGCGCTACTTCTTGAGCGCCGCGTCCCAGTTCTGCACGATCGTGATCGGCCACGCAGCGGTATCGCCCGCAATCACGTTGAGCAGAAACCGGCCGTCGGCAGCGACGGCATACTCGGCGCGGGCGGTGAAGCCTGCGATGCCGACGTTGCCGCCGGTTGCAAGCTGGGTCGGAAACAGCACCGACGTGGTGCCCGCGCTGAACGAGGCCGCAAACTGAACCGGGACAGCCATCATCCGATTATCCGGCGCGATGTAGAACAGTTCCTTGCCGTCGCGCCGCCATCGGGGATAAATGCCGCCACTCGTCGACACCTGCCACTTGCCGCCCGGACCCGGAAACGGTCTCACGTAAATCTCGTAGCGGCCAGTCTCGTTGGAGGAGTACGCGAGCCATCGTGCATCTGGTGAGAACTGGCCGTGTGTCTCGTCGAACGGCGTTTGCACCACTGGAAATGGCTTCCGATCCCCGGCCAGCGGCAGCGCCCAGAGATCCGATGCGGTCTTCGGATCCTGGACTGCAAACAACAGGAACCGGCCGTCCGGCGACCAGTCCTCCGGAGACTTGTCCACCGAGCTCACAAGAAGCGGCTGCTCGTCCGCGGAGCCATCCGCCGGTCTGCTGAAGAGATCGAAATGTCCGTTACGTGAGGAAGTAAAGACAATGCGGGTCCCGTCAGGTGACCAGATCGGAAACCCATCGATGTTCGGGTCGAACGTGAAGCGGGTCGTCGTCGCGCGCTTCGTGTCGTGCAGCCAGACATCGACATTGCCCTGTAAGGTGCGAGTAACGGCCACGCGGCTGTCATCGCGTGCGAGCTCTGGATCCGCTGGTGCGGCGTCATCGGGTGGTGCGAGCGCACTCAACGTCTTTCCAGCCCGATCGAGCCAGATCAGTTGACGACGACCTGAGCTGCCGCCCCGATACGCGAGTACGCCTGCACCTGAAACCGAAAATGGCTGCTGACCAATCAGGCCGGAGGCGCCGACGCCCTGTGCGAGCGGAATTGGTTCGCCGGCAACGGTCAGTCGGTCGAGATCGAACCGGTGGGCGCTCAACACACCTTGAGAAACGACGAGCAAGTACCCAGGCGCGGCATACAACGCTGCTGTATCCGCTGCGAGCAGACGCCGCGGCTCGCCCCCGTCGAGCGACGCCACGTAGACGCCACGCGTGTCCGGCTGGCCCAGCGCAACGAAGAACAGGAAATGCCGCCCGTCTGGCAGAAAGACGGGAAAGCGATGCGACCCTTGGCCGGCGGCGAGGCGTGTCACCGCTGTGACCGGACCACCGGCTGCTGCAACGCGCATCAGTCCGCCGGTCGCCGCATTCGCGAACACGATCGTGCCGTCGGGACTCCAGCTTGCTCCCCTACCAATGGAGGTTCCCGCGATCACCTGCGGACCGCCGGCGGCGAGATCGACGCGCTTCAGCTTTCCGTCGGCAAAGAAGCCAATCGCGCGCCCATCGGGCGCCCAAAAGGGATACTGCGCACCGTCAGTGCCGTTGAGTGGCCGCGCCGTGACTTGATCGAGTGGGCGGATCCACAGCCGCTGGCTGCTTTCGGCATTTGCGACGAATGCCAATTGCCGCCCGTCAGGAGAGAGCGCGAACGAGAACGGATCGTTGCTCGGCGGCGTGACAACGTCGAGCCGCGTCACGCGCGGATCAGGTGCAGTACGACTCAGATAGAGGCTCGTCGCGACGGCGGCCATAGCGAGGACGACCGACGCGGCCGCGATCAGCATCCAGATGCGTGCGGCGCGGCTCTGACGAGCGGGCGTGGACTCCGGCATAGCAGCGTGCGTGCCGGTGTCGCTGATCCAGTTCAGGGCTTCAAGGAGATCGCGCGCGCTTTGCCAGCGGTCGTCAGGATCCTTCGCGAGACATTTCCGGACGATGCGATCGAGGAGCGGCGGCGCGAGCGGAACGAGCGACGGAAGCGGCGCCGGCTCGGCGTGCATGATCGCACCAATGAGGCTCGCGTGACTCTTGCCCTCGAACGCTT
>JAHFUO010000149.1 GCA_023265015.1 Acidobacteriota bacterium
TTCGTGGTTATCGGGCGCCGAAGAACGACGGCAGCGGCATGTCGCGCATCGTGCGGAGCCCGGGTGGTGCGTTGATCACGAGCGGGATCGCGTTGACCGTGATCGACGCGGTCGCGACGTCGCCATGGATCCCGCCGTGCACTTTCGAGTAGATTCGCGGCGACCCGTCGATGAGCACCGAATCGTACGACTCGCGCGCGCCGAGATAGGCGTCGAGCTGCAGCCGGATCTTCACCTCGTCGCCGATGTACCCGACCCCTTCCTGGCTGATCCCGCACACGTAGCCCGAGTCGACGGCCAGCAGCTCGCTCTCGACATCCTCCTCCGCGATCCACGGCCGCACATCGTCGGTGATGCGCGTGAGCGTCCAGCCGAGCGCGTCCGCAATCATCTGGATCGATTCGGTGAAGCCGACATGACGCACCTGGCCCGTGGCGACCTGCCGGTCGAACTGCTCCTTCGTCAAACCGGCGCCGATCTTCTGCTGGAACGCCAGGCGGCGGCTGCGCGCGTCCTGCACGCGCCGCACCTCCACGCGGTTGACGTGCTCGCATGCGGCGGTCAACGCAATCGGCAGCGCATCCATCATGAACCCGGGATTCACGCCCGTACCGAGCACCGCGACCTTGGCCTTGCGCGCCAGCTCGTCGATGTGCTTCGCCAGGCGGCGGTTGTGCATCGCCGGGTACGCAAGCTCCTCGGTCGTCGAGATGACCGGCACGCGCAGCTCGAGCAGCTCCTCGAGCTGCGGCATGACCTCCTTCAGGGAGGAGGAGGTGCACAGGACCGCGATATCGGGTTTCGTGGCCTTGACCGTCTTGCGGAGATCGGCGGTCACCTTGATGCGCAAGGGACGGCCAATGTCGGCGATGACGCCCACGTCCCTGCCGCCAAGGTGCGGATCGATATCGACCGCGCCGACGATTCGGAAGCCCTTGCGGGCGGTCACCTGGCGCGCGACGGCACACCCGATTGGTCCCAGCCCGACGTGCAGCACTCGAATCGTCATATCAGGAACTCAGGAACTAGGGGACTCAGGGACTAGGGGACCAGGGACCAGGGAGCCTTTACGTGCCTCGTTCCCAGGTTCCCCAGTTCCCAAGTCCCCCAGTTCCCGTAAGCCAAACACCGGATTATATGTAACATTCGGCCGTGCCCGTTCGACTTTGCTCAGGGCACCCCGAGCAGGGTCGAGGGGTGCGCGCGCGCTTGGTACTCACCTTCTGCGGATTCTGTGTGCTATGCGGCAGCGCTGCCAGCGGCACCCAGGCGTTCGATCAACCCGCGCCGGGCGCGCGATCGCCGCGAAACGCGAGCTACGACATCGAGGTGCGCCTCGAGCCGGGCGACCGCTCGCTGCACGGCCGCGAGCGGATCCACTGGCGCAACATCAGCGCTCACCCCACCAGCGAGCTGCAGTTTCATCTCTACTGGAACGCCTGGCGGAACGCGGAGTCGACCTGGCTCCGCGAGCGAAGGCTGGGCGGCAACACGAACACGCCTCGCGGCGACGCGTGGGGCTGGACCGATGTCCGCGCGCTGCGCGTGCCTGCCGGCCCCGGACGCATCGACGATCTGACATCCCGGATCCACTTCGTCGCGCCCGACGATGGCAATACGGCGGATCGAACGGTGATCGCGGTGCCGCTTCGAATGCCGGTCGGGCCGAACGAATCGATCGACATCGACCTCGAGTGGAGCGCGAAGATTCCGCGGCCGTTCTCGCGCACCGGCTACATCGACGACTACTACTTCTTCGGCCAGTGGTTCCCGAAGCTCGGCGTGCTCGAGGACTCCGGGTGGAACACGCACCAGTTTCACTCGGGCACCGAGTTCTATTCCGACTACGGCGTCTACGACGTGCGCATGACCGTGCCGCGCGGCTTCGTCGTCGGCGCGTCGGGCGTCGAGCTCGACGTGAAGGATAACGCCGGCGGCACGACCGTTCATCACTTTCACGGCGAGGACATCCACGACTTCGCGTGGACGACGAGCCCGCATTTCCTCGATCGCGTGCAGACATTCGAGCATCCAACGCTCCCGCGCGTGCGGATGCGCCTGCTGCTGCAGCCGGAGCACGTGGGACAGGAAGCGCGCCACTTCGCCGCGGCCGAAGCCGCCTTGAAGTATTACGGCGAATGGTTCGGCCCGTATCCGTACGGCAACATCACCGTCGTCGATCCCGCGTTCCAGAGCGTGAGTGGCGGCATGGAATACCCGACGCTCTTCACCGCGGGTACGCGGTGGATTGCGCCAGCGGGCGTGACCGTGCCGGAGTCGGTCACGGTCCATGAGGCCGGCCATCAGTTCTGGTACGGGATCGTCGGCAGCAACGAGTTCGAGCACGCCTGGATGGACGAAGGGATCAACACGTTCTCCGAAGCGCGCGCGGACGAGGCCGCGTTCACGCCGAACTACGTCGTCCGCCGCTACTTCGGCGGCTTCATCCCGTGGGTGTTCCGCGACATTCCGGTGAAGCGCTACGTGGATGACGGGCTGGCAAACTACAGGCTCCAGGCAGAGGCCGACGCCGAAGCCACGCCCTCGTTCCGTTACTGGCCGTCAACCGGCGTCAACATCACCTACTACAAGACCGCTCTCTGGCTGAACACGCTCGAGCGATTCCTCGGATGGCCGGCGCTGCAGCGGAGCATGTCGACCTATTTCGATCGCTGGAAGTTCCATCATCCGCAGCCGTCCGATTTTTTCCAGGCCATCACCGAGGGCGCCGGCCGCGACATGACGTGGTTCTTCGACCAGGTCTATCGCGGCTCGAACACGTTCGATTACGGCGTGCAGGAGCTGGTGAGCGCACCTGTCCCGCCGAAGCTTCCGGACGGAAGCGAAGGGGGAGGCGCCGGCGGCGGCCGGTTCCGCACGACCGTCGTGGCGCGCCGGTTCGGCGAAGCGACCTTCCCGGTCGACGTGGTGACGACGTTCGCGGACGGATCGCAGAAGACGGAGCACTGGGACGGCGTGGAGCGCCGCGCGATGTACGTCTACGACGGCACGTCGCGCGCGCGGTCGGCGCAGGTGGATCCGAAGCGCGTGCTGCTGCTCGACGTGAACTATACGAACAACAGCCGGACGCTCGAGCCGAAAGCCGCGCAGGCCAGCCTCAAGTGGAGCTTGAAGTGGATGGCCTGGCTGCAGGATGCGTTGTTGACGTATGGCTTTCTTGTCTAGTGACCCGCTGCCAGCAGCGGGCAGCCGGCAGCCGGCCGTAGTTCTGAGTTCGTGGCGTGACGGATTGAGAAATGTTCTTGCCGCGCCGGCGGTGATTGCCGGCGTGTTCGTCGTCACGCTGCTTGCGGCGCTGCCGCTCGCGTTGTCGCTGCGCGCGGCGCTGCGGGGTCATCTCGGCGCGAGCCTGATGGCCGACGAAGCGGCCAGTGCGGTCAACTACGACTGGTGGCAGGAATTCACGGCGCAGGCAGGCAACGGGCTCGGGTCGACGTTCACGCCGTCGATCATCGGGTTCGCCACGACGCTCGACAGCGTCAGCGGGCTGCTCGACGCGCGCGCGCTGATCACGCCGGTGGCGGCCGCCATCCACGTGTACCTGCTCGCATGGATCTTCCTCTCCGGCGGAATCCTCGACCGCTACGCGCGCCTGCGGCCCACGCGCGCGCACGGATTCTTCGCCTCGTCTGGAACCTTCTTCTTCCGTTTTCTTCGCCTGGGCATCGTCGCAGGTGCGGTGTACTGGTTTCTGTTCGCGTACGTGCACGACTGGCTGTTTGCGAAGTGGTACGTCAACGCCACGCGCGACCTGTCGGTCGAGCACACGGTGCTCTACTGGCGGCTGCTGATGTATGCGATCTTCGGCGCGCTGCTCGCCATCACGGCCGTCGTCTTCGACTACGCGAAGGTGCGCGCGGTGGTCGAGGATCGCCGCAGCATGATCGGCGCGCTGGCCGCCGCGGTGCGGTTCATCGTGCGGCATCCGGGAAGGATCGCCGCGCTGTACGGGTTGAACGCCGTCACGTTTCTCGCGGTCGTGGCCGTGTGGGCGCTGGTCGCGCCGGGCGCCGGCGGCGCGGGGCTGTCGCTGTGGGCGGGGCTCCTCGCGTCGCAGGGCTACGTGCTGGCGCGGCTCGTCGTGAAGCTGCAGTTCATGGCGTCGGAGACGGTTGTGTTCCAGCGCTCCCTCGCGCACGCCGGTTACGCGGCAGCGCCGGCGGCGGTACGCCCGGAGCCGCCGATCGTGGAAGCGATACGGTCCGCCTGAAGGCGGACCCTACCGATGATCATCGGTAACGATACGGTCCTACCCATGATCGTCGGTAACGATACGGTCCTACCCATGATCGTCGGTAACGATACGGTCCTACCCATGATCGTCGGTAACGATACGGTCCTACCGATGATCATCGGTAGCGTCCGGCTTTAGCCGGACGATGACGATGACGCCGCCGCCGCCGCCGGCCTCCCCTTCGGCCGGCGCATCAACATGATCAGCGGAATCAGGAGCGGGAAGATCCCGCCGAGCAGCCGGAAGATCCCGACGAACGACACGATCGACGCCTGCT
>JAHFUO010000150.1 GCA_023265015.1 Acidobacteriota bacterium
ACGACGTGCGGACGACGATCGTCAACGGGAAAGTGCTGATGCGGAACCGGAAGGTGCTGACGCTGGACGAGGCGGCCGTCTTGAAGGAAGCAAAGGCGTGGGCGGTCAAGGTCCGCGCGGCCGTAACCACCAACCACTAACCACCAACCACTAGCCACCAACCACTAACCACTAACCACCAACCGCTCCCGCGCCACCATCTTCATCCCGTACTTCGGCCGCAGCGTGATGACGGCGTGCGGCACGACGGGGTGATTCGGCACGAGCTCGAACCGCCACCGCTGCGCGATCGTCGCCATCACCAGCACCAGCTCCATCCAGGCGAATGATTCGCCGATGCACTGGCGAGGCCCGCCGCCAAACGGAAAGTACGCGAAGCGCGGGAGCGACGCCTTGAACTCCGGCGTCCAGCGATCCGGATCGAATCGCTCCGGGTTGGTGTAGTACCGCCCGTCGCGATGCACGATCCACTGGCTCATCACGATAATCGCTCGCGGAGGCACGTCGTAGCCGTCGATGCTGTACTGGTTGACCGCGCGGCGGCCGACGAGCCACGCCGGTGGATACAGGCGCATCGACTCGGTGACGACGCGGGTCAGGTACGGCAATCGATCGACGTCGGCGACCGCAGGGAGGCGGCCTGACAGGACACGGTCGACCTCCTCGTGCACGCGCCGCTCCACGTCGGGCGCCTGACTGAGCAGATACCACGTCCACGTCAAGGCGTTCGCGGTGGTCTCGTGGCCGGCGAGAAAGAGCGTCATCGCTTCGTCGCGGACCTGCCGGTCCGTCATCCCGCGCCCTGTGTCCTCATCGTCCTGCGCCAGGAGGAGCGTGGAAAGGAGATCGCCGCGATCGACGCCGCTCGCCCGGCGCTCGCGGATGATCCCGTAAATGATCGTGTCGAGGCGCTCGCGCGCGCGGCGCGCGCGGCGCAGGTACGGAATGGGCAGCCGCTCGAGCCTCTCGCCGAACGGCAGCATCAGCGTCCAGAACGAATGCATCAGGCGAGACATGGCGTCGCCGACCTCGCGCGCCTGCGATTCGACGTCGGCATCGAACAGGGTCTTGCCGACGATGAGGAGCGTGAGCCGCGACATCTCGCGCGCAACATCGAGCGTGGCGCCATCGGTCCATCCGTTCCGCACGCGCTCCGCGAAGGCCACCATGGTGGACGCATATGCCGCGATCCGATCGCGGTGAAACGCCGGCTGCATCAGCCGCCGCTGGCGGAGGTGGAATGCGTCCTCGCTGGTCAGGAGGCCTCCGCCGAGCAGCCGCTTGGTGCGCTCGAGGCCGCGGCTCTTGTGGAAGTTCTGGTCGTGCGTGACGAGCACGTCCTTGATGACGCGTGGGTCGCTGACAACGAACAGGCGCTCTCCACCCAGGCGTACGTAGGCGAGGTCGCCGTACTCGCGCGCGAGACCGCTGAAAAACGCGAGCGGGTCGCGGCCAGGCCTGTAGGTAAGGGTGTTAAGGATCGAGGCCTTCGGCCCAGGGGGAAAGATCAATCGCCTATGACCGCGATGTAGGGGAGGTTCCGGTACTGCTCCGCATAGTCCAACCCGTATCCCACCACGAATTTGTCCTCGATGGTGAAGCCGACGTACTCGACCTTGATGTCGATCTTGCGCTTGGACGGCTTGCTGAGAAGGCATGCCGTCTGAAGCGTGCGCGGCGCGCGGGCGCGCAGGATGTCCTGCAGATAGTGCAGCGTCAGCCCGGTGTCGACGATGTCTTCGACGATGATGACGTCGCGCCCTTCGAGACCGGCGTCAAGATCCTTGAGCACCTGCACCTGGCCTGACGATTGCGTGCTCGTGCCGTAGCTGGAGACCGCCAGGAAATCGAGCGTCGCGACGCCGGGCAGCTGCCGCGCCAGGTCGGCCAGGAAGACGAACGCGCCTTTCAACACGCAGACCAGGTGCACGCCGTTCGGATGGTCGTCGTGGATCTCCTGCGCCAGCGACCGCACGCGCCGTTGAATGTCGTCGGCTGAGATGAGGATGTTCATCGCGAAGTAACGTAACATAGCGTCCTTCCTGATGGAACGCTTTCAGATGATCACGGAGGCGGATGCGCGCGTGCTCGAATATGGCAGCACCGTCGTCCTTGTCGCGGGCGGGCACGTCACGCCGCTGGCGCAGGACACGCTGAAGGCGAGGCGCATTGCTGTCGTCCGTGAAGGGGGCGACGTCGACATGGCGACGCTGGCCCCTGCTGCGGATATTCGGAGGGTGGCCATCGCCGGCGATCACACCTCTGTGAAGCTGAAGGACGCGATCATCACGCACTTGAGAGGGCGCGGCATCGCTGTCCACGATCTCGGCACCAACACCAGCGAGCCGGTGGATTACCCGGACACGGCCGCCGCGGTGGCGCTGCAGGTGGGGCGCGGCGAGGCGGATGCGGGCATCGCGATCGACGGCGCCGGCCTCGGTTCGACGATTGCCGCCAACAAGCTGCATGGCGTTCGCGCGGCGATGTGCACCGATCGCACGCTGGCCCGCTACGCGCGGGAACACAACGGCGCCAATGTCCTGGCGCTCGGCGCCACGCTCATCACCATTCCCGACGCGCTGGACATCGTCGACACGTTTCTCGCGACGCCGATGCTGGAAGCGCGGTACATCCGGCGGCTCGCGAAAGTGCGCGAGCTCGAGCGCCGTCCCCAGAGCTGATGCAGCCGCTGGACCTCCAACGCCTCATTCACATCATCGTCGAGGAGCTGGCCGCGACGACTGCGCCGCCGGCGCCGACCCGCTGCTCGTGCCATTCGCTGCTGTACGAGTGCTGCCCTGATCGGTTGCGGGGCGTGCTCGATGCGGGAGCGACGCGCCTCGGGCTTCACGCCACCGGTGGCGCGCCTGGTGGCGTCGCCTCGATGATCGACCACACGCTCCTCAAGCCGGATGCCGCGCGTGCCGACATCGAGGCGCTTTGCCGCGAGGCGGCGGAGTACACGTTCGCGAGCGTCTGCGTCAATCCCACATGGGTGGCGCTCTGCACGCAGCTGCTGGAGGGGAGCGGCGTGAAGGTATGCTCGGTCGTCGGCTTTCCGCTCGGCGCGACGACGGCCGATACGAAGCATTACGAAACGAGGCGCGCGATTTTCGACGGCGCGCGCGAGATCGACATGGTGATCAACGTCGGCGCGCTGAAATCAGGCGAGCTGCGCCTCGTCGAGCGCGATATCGAGGCGGTGACCTTCCCATGCCGCGAAGCAGGCGCACTCAGTAAAGTGATCATCGAGGCGGCCTTGCTGACCGACGATGAGAAAGTAACGGCATGCACCCTGGCGAAGGCGGCGGGGGCGGACTACGTGAAGACGTCGACCGGATTTGGTCCGGGCGGCGCCACCGCGGCCGATGTCATGCTGATGCGCCGGGTGGTTGGCGAGGAAATGGGCGTCAAGGCCGCCGGCGGCGTGCGGGATCTCGAGGGACTGAAGGCGATGATCGCGGCGGGCGCGACGCGCGTCGGTGCGAGTGCGGGCGTTCGTATCGTCCAGGAGTCGCAGGGGAAGCAGCCCGCAGCCGGGGCGAAGGGTTATTGACAATCGCAGGGCGCGGCTTTACGCCGCGCCTGGCGGGCCGTCAAGGCCCGCCCTACGTGGGGAGGAGCACATTGGCAAATCTGAGTCAGGAGCAATTGCGAAGGCTGGCGCGTCTCGGCGCCAGGGCGCGGCTGGAGCAGCTGCGCCAGGAAGAGGCCGCGATCCGCGCGGCGTTCCCGGAGTTGTTTGGCCGCAGACGGAAGAAAGCCGCGGGCGACGGGCACGCGGCAGCCTCTCGAACCAGACGGCGCCGGCGCGCGATGTCAGCCGCCGGGCGCAAGGCGGTTTCCGAAAGGATGCGGAAGTACTGGGCGGAACGCCGAAAGGCGAAAGCTGGGAAATAGGTTCGCCCTCGCGATCGCCGTGCTCCTGGCATCCACGCCCACGCGTGCGCAATCGCCGGCGCCCTCGACGCCGGGCCCGTTCGTCGTCGACATCCGGGGCGTGACGGCCGGCCTGCCGAAAGCCGTCGCGTTCCATCCGCTGCTGCCCACGGGCACGCTTGTGCCGCAGCGCGGCTTCGGCCTGGGTGTCGGCGCGCACGTGTATGTCGCGAGCCTCGGTCCCGCGCGCGTCGGCATCGGCGTCGATGTTCTGCGCGCGCGTGGCAAGGTGTCCACTCCCGCCAGCGCCTCGAGCACATCGAGGACATCAACGAGCAGTACGACGACCTTGACGGGGGCACCCGCGAGCGCGCTCAGCGCGGCGAGCCGCATCGACGATGCGACGACGCTGACCGCCGTGGCACCGCAGGTGTCATTCAGCTTCGGGACGGGAGACGGGTGGAGCTATCTGAGCGCCGGGTACGGCGCCGCGCAGATCCGGTCCGCTGCGTCGGGCGAAAGGAACGCGCCGATCGGCGGACAGACCACCGTCGTCCAGGATGGTGGCCGGATCGCCGCAATCAATTTCGGCGGCGGCGCGCGGTGGTTCACCCAGGGCCGCATGGCCGTCGGATTCGATCTGCGGTTCCA
>JAHFUO010000057.1 GCA_023265015.1 Acidobacteriota bacterium
ATACTCGCCCGGGACTCGGGACTCGGGACCCGGGATTCGGGATTCGGGACTCGGGACTCGGGATTCGGGATTCGGGATTCGGGGTTCGGGATTCGGGGTTCGGGATTCGGCCCGACAGCATGTGTTGCTGCCCGTTCGAGTACGACGAGTTGAAGCTGCCGTACTGATGCCCGCCCTTGGGGACGGTGACGCCGGTCGCAGTCCCGAAATTTCTTCGTTAGCAGCTCGTAGTCCGTCCGGTAATCCGCCCTGAACTGATCGCTGTTGTGGAACTCGATGTTGAATCCGGCCCGGCGGGCTGCGCGGTGAGCGCCCCTGGGCCGCCGAAGCCGGGAACCGGCGAAGGCGCCTGCGCCGAGGCGGGAGAGCTGCGGATCGTAAGAAGAACATTGTCCTAGACTTTGCCGCGTTTGGCGAGGGGAGCGGAGCAGAAAAATGCGCGGAAGGCGACCAATCACAACGCTATGGGCGTCGCTCCTTGCGCTTGCGTTGCCCGGAGCGAGTATCTGCGCCGCGCAGAGCCCGGCGACGACCCTCTTCGACCACGATATGTCGCCGGCGGCCGGGGCGAGCGCGACGGTTACGATCGGGCGGACGGTCGCGCGCACGGAGGACGCGTTCGTTCCGCTGCGGCTCTTCGCCGATCGCGACCTCCTACGGCGCAGTAGCAATGCCGGCTACCGCCTGGCCAAGCTGACGCTCTTTGACGGCCCCCAGGAAAACTGGCTGCGCGTTGCCAACCATGAGATCTTCGGGCACGGCGGCCGCCTGCGCGAGTTGTTCAGCGGACGGATTGCGTACGCTCTTCCTGCGCCGCCGCCATACGGCCGCGGTGGAGGTGCCACTGCCTTCGGATTTGGTCGCGATCCGACGGTCGAAGAAGTCCTCGCAGTGACCGTGGGCGGCATGGAAGCGAATCGGATGATGGCGCGCATCCTCACGCAGGATGCACTCACCGCCGGTCGCTGGCACTACCGTGACTCGCTGCGCTACGTCTACGCGGAGGTCGACACCATCCACTACATCCTGGGCACCAGCGACAACGGGGAGGAGGCGGGCAACGATGTCGGTGACTTTCTCCTCGTCTACAACGACGCCGCCGCGCCGGTGGGCGAGAAGACCCTGACCGCCAGGACGCTGCGCCGGCGCGTGCTGGCCGGCTTCGCCAACCCGATGCTGGCCTATTCGTTCTACAGCACGTTTGTGTCGTACGTCTGGCGCGGCCATGCTGACGCGCCCACGCCGATGCTGCATCTCGGCGCGACGCGATACCTGCCGCTCGCGCGCTTTCAGCTGACGCCGTTCGGAACCGAGTGGGTGATCGACAACGCGTTCGTGCGCAACGGGCGTTACCTCGACGCGAGCATCCGCGCCGGGCACACGATCGGCGCGCGGACGTGGGGCGTTGGCGTGGAAGCGACTCGCCTAGCCGAGTGGAATCGCTGGACGTTCGACGGCGACGTCAATCTGTGGCGTCAGCCGGAGTGGGGTGGAGACGTGAGCGCGACCGCGCATCGCCGGGTGCGTGACCTCAATCGCATCCATCAGGCGCTCTCGCTCGTTGTTCAAGGTGGGTACAAGACGAACGGATTTCTCGCAGGTGAACGGATTCATCAGGGCGGCACGCTGCGGATCGGTGTGTCCCTGACGAAGTAAAAAGTTCAAAGTTCAAAGTTTAAAAGTAAGCAAAAACTGCAACGGGGTAAACCGGACGACACGAATTTGCGCCTGTTTGCGGGCGGCACACACCATGCTGACAGCAGACGTCATGCCTCCTCGCGACCTGATTGAACGGACGCGCCTTCTTGCTCTCGCCGTGTTCACCTTCTGCCGGGAGTTGCCAAAGACGGATGAAGTACAGGAAACCGCGCGGCATCTGCGGCGCGCAGCGAATGCAACTCGATCCAATTACCGCGCGTCTCGGAAGGGACGATCGCGGGCGGAGTTCCAGTCCAAACTCCAGATCGCGTTCGAGGAAGCGGATGAATGTGTCGACTGCCTAGTTCTACTTCGAACTTACTTCGAACTTCGAACTTTGAACTTCGAACTTGTCAGGCACCCCACCCCGCGCCGATTGACGTGACGGCTTCCTGCGCGACTGATTGATCGGTCTGCCAATCCGCCCCCGCGACGCCGACGCCCCCGACGCAGACCCCGTCAACGATGATCGGGCAGCCGCCTTCCATCGCGGTCCAGCGATCCGGTCCCGCCGCGAGCGCGAGGCCAAGCGCGTGACCCGTGTCGAGCGGCTGGCCGACCGCGCCCTGTGATGACGTGAGGCGCCGGGTCGATGCGGCGCACGCGGCCTTGGTCGTCGCGGAATACACGCTGTGGAAGCGGCCGCCTTCCATCCGCTCGAGCAGCAGCAGATGGCCGCCCGCGTCCACGATGGCGATCGTGACCGCCACACCCGCCTGCGACGCTGTGGCCGTGGCGGTCTCCATCATCTTTCTCGCGCCGGCCGCGGTCAGGCGCTTCGTGTCGGCGATGTACATAGGTTGCGGATAGGATACCTTTCGTCAGGTCCCTCGATTGCGTTTTCCTGCGATCCCATTCGAACGCGGCGTGCTCTCGAGCGCGGCGGCCGGAGCCCTCATCGTCGGAATCGTGGCGTTCGCCTTCCGGTATCTCACGATCAGCCCGATTGAAAACGACCACTTCGTCATGCTGGCGCGCGCGCAGCAGGTGCTCTACGGGGACTGGCCGATCCGCAACTTCGAGGACCCGGGTCAACCGCTCTTTTATCTTCTGACAGCCGGCGGTGCGGCGCTCTTCGGCCCGGTCCTCGTCACGAACATCGTCCTCTGCATCGCGCTGCAGGCGATCGCGGCGTCGTGCGCGTACCTGCTGGCGCGGCGCGCGACCGGAAGCTCGGTCGTCGGTCTCGCGGCCGCTGTCGTCGCGATCGTGAGCTCGCCGCGTCTGTACAACACGACAAAGGTCATCGTCCCGGTGGTCGCGATCCTGTTTCAGTGGAGGTACGCGGATCTGCCGGGCCTTCGCCGGCTGATGGCCGTGGCGGGATGGACCGCCGTGGCGTTCCTCCTTCGACACGACTACGCCGTCTACGTCGTCGCATCGACGATCGTCCTGATCGGCGTGCGGCACGGCTCGGAGCCGGGCGCGGCGATTCGGCGCGCGGCGATCTATGGCGGCGTCGCGGCCCTGTCGGTCGCCCCCTGGCTTGCATACGTGCAGTGGAACGAAGGCGTGATGGAGTACGGACGCGCGGCGGTTCGATTCGCCGCATCGGAAGGGCGGCGCACGGCGTCCGGGCCGCCGCAGATGCTGTATTACCTGCTCGCGCTGATTCCGGCCTGCGGTTTTGTGCTGGCATTCCGGCGCGGACGCCCGCCTTCGCGCACCGAACGCCCGCGCTTCGGCGCGCCAGGCACGCTGGACGCGGCACATCTCGCGTCGACGTCGGTGCTCGTGCTGATGATGAACGCGGTGTTTCTGCGGGACGTGCTGGTGGCGCGGCTGCCCGACGTCATCGCGCCAACCGTGATCCTCGCAGCGGCTCTGATCAGCCAGGTGCTTCCAGTGCGCGCCCTGCGGCTGGGGGCGCTGGTGGCGTGCGTTGCGACGGTCGCGCTCGCGGCCGCGTCGCTGGCTGCGGCCGGGTACGGCGTGCCGACGCCCGGGGCGATCGTCCGCCAGGCGCGCCGCATCACCGATCGGCTGGTCCATGCCTCACCGGACATTCAACCGAGCCCGAGGTACGCGCCGCACTGCACCGCGCCAGGACAGCGCGTCCTGGTCAGCGGCTTCGGTCCCGACATTCCGTTCCTCGCCGGCCGTGCATTTGCCGGCGGCCTGCCGTCGTGGATTCCCGGGTACTACGAGACCCCCGCGGATGTGGCGCGCGCGCGCGGCCGGCTCGATCGCGAAGACGTGTCATCGGCGGTGCTGCTCGAAGGTTCCGGCCCGTTCGAGCGATCGTGGCCGGACCTCGCCGCGTGGTTCCGCACGCGCGGCTTCGAGGAGCACGCGGTTCCGCGCATGGACGCGACCCTTCGCGTGTGGCTTTCGGCGCCGCCGGCCGACGTGTCGCTCGACATCGCGACCGGGCTGCCGTGTTACCCTCGCTAATCCGGTGCAATTGAGCTCGAGCACGGTCACGGCGGACGACGATCTGCGGTCGCGCGATCGGCTGGATCGCGCGCGCTGGGCGGGCGCCTGGGCGCGCCACCGCGCGCTCATCCTGCTCCTTGCGCTCGCCTCGGTTCTTCGCATCGTCCTCGTCGTGCAGGGCGGCCAGCTGTACTGGCCCGACGAGCGGCTCTACACCGAGGTCCTTGACATCTTCGATCTCAACCAGTCGAATCCGCTTGGTGTCCTCCGCGCGTTGCTGGGGACGCAGGAACATCTCGGCTTCGCGCTGATTAGCGCGGTCCCCGCGGGCATTCAGCTCGCGCTTGGACACGCGCTGAGCCGGTCAGGCAACGGGCTCATGGTTCTGCCGGGTGTCGTGCTCTCGCAGATGTCGGTGATCGCGATCTGGCTCGTGTATGCGATCGCCCGACGAGCGGGACGGGACGGCACCGAGGCGCTTGTCGCCGCCGCGCTGATGGTGTCCGCGACGACGATGTTCTACTACGCGCGGCACCTGCTGCCGTACGACAGTGCGTTGACGATTGGGCTGGTCGCGCTCTGGTGCGGGATCGGCTCGTCTCGGAGAGATTCTTTGTCGTGCGGCGCCGCGGCGAGTGCCGCGTTCATCACCTACAACGGCTACTGGCTGCTCGCCGGCGTGGCGATGCTCGTGCACGTCGTGCACGGCGGCCGGACGTCGCCAAGGAACGCGCTCACGCGGGCGCTGTTCACGGCCGCCGGTTTTCTGCTCGTGCCGGCGGCGATCATGGCGTGCCAGCTCGCGATCGGTGCGCCGCTGCTCGTCACCGGCATGCGGCAGTTGGCGGGTTCGGTCACCGACGGGTACGCGCCGGAAGGCTTCAGCGCGACATGGGCGTACTTGTGGCACGCCGAACATGGACTGCTGCTCCTGTGGCTTGCAGCCGCGCTCTTCGTCGCGCTCGATCGGAGCTCATGGAACCCGCGCCGCCGCCGCACGGCAACGGTCTGGATTGTCAGCGCGCTCTTCGTGTACCTGGGCCTGGCTGTCACGTCCGCGCTCCTGCACGTCTTCGTCGTGATGGGACGGCAGTCGCGTCAGCTCGTGCCATTCTTCTGCCTGGCCACGGCGGCTGTCGTTGCTGAACTGCTCGAGCGCCGGCGGTGGCGGGGTTGGATCGTCGGCGCGTGCGTGGCGGCGCTCGTCGGGCAAGCGGCGTGGAACATGGGTCCGCCGCTCCAGCAGCGCTTCCCCCGCGATGTGATTTCGGAAATCACGGCCAAGTACGGCCCCGTCGATCACGGGTCGAGCCTGGAGGGACCCCCGCTGACCAACGCGCGCGTCGAGTCGCGATGGCTACTCGTGAACGCGCAGCATCTCTACCATCCGCGCGCGCCGAAGGCGCTGCCGCCGGGCACGGTCGTGCTGCGGTTTACGCATCCGCTGCAGTTCCTGCCGTATCAGTACGAAGGGTTCGAGCCGATGGAGCGGCAGGTGCTGCGCACGAACGACATTTCCATTCGGTTGATTGACACGGGCGCCGCGTCAGCGACAGCGTTTCGGTAGTGTTCTGCTTCAGCGGACCTGACGCTACGGCTGATACAGTCAAATGGGATTGAATCGCAGTCCTATGACGACGGTCCGCGGCGGCTGCACCGCGGTTTCGTCCCGGAAGTGGGGGCCCATGACGACGTGCTCTTCGACTTCCTTACGCATGTTTGGCAGGTTGTACACGTCCACGACGACCGCGATTCGGCGCGCCCCTCGCGTGAACTCCTTCTGCACCCTGACGTCGAGCGTGCCCGTGTACGTGAAGCGGGACAGGCCGTTCAGGATCGCGCGAATCGCTTCGGCGCCCTGGTTCAATCCGGGCACGACGATCATGCGCGCAAACGGCTGCCCGTCCTGGTAGCGCGCAATGACGCCGACCTTGACGCCCCTGCCGATCCGATAAGCACCGGCGAGCTTGACCGTGTACGACCGATCGGTGAACGGGAAGCCGCCCGCGTGCGTCGTCGCGTTTGGATTCGTGAACAGCTCGCCGAGGATGCCGATATCGTTCTCGTTCGCGTGAAATCCCCGGTTGCCTGCGGCGACGTGCGGATCGCTGGTCGTTCCGCCGGCGAACAGAAGCATCCGAGGCGTCGACACCTTCGCGCTGAGCGCCAGCCCTCCGAACGTCGCGGCGTCTGCCGGCGAGTTCGTGAGCAGGTAGCGGTCGTTGCCGAAGCTCCCCGGCAGCCTGTCGTAGACAGGAAGCAGCTGGTCGTCGCGAGGATCGAAGAGGTTGCCGCCCGTGTCCGGGATCCCGGATACCGCGTAGCTCGAGAGCGGCACGCCGACATTGAGCACCGCAAGCGCGTGCGATTCGCGCTTCAGGATTTCCACGAGCCGAAACTGCAGCGAGCGGAGAGGCTGCGCCTCGATCCCGATCTGAAGCTCGTCGGTGATCGGTCGCGCAACGTGGGCGTCGATCGTCGTGAGCGTCCCCGCGACCCCGGTGCCAGGACCCACCCGTGCCACCAGGGGACCGAGGTTCTCGCCGCCATTCCAGCGAAACACGTCGCCGGCCGCTGAGGCGGGATCGCCGTACGCAAGCGTTCCAAGCATGAGGCGATCGGATGTTCTTGAGTAGATCGAGAGGACATCGAGCTTCAGGGCGTCCACGATCGTCCATCGGGCGGCGGCGCGCGGCAGCCACGTCCGCCACGCCACGCCCTGGGCGGCGCCTCGTGCGGCGCCGGTCACGCCATCGAAGCGAAGCGCGGCATCGAGGGTCAGGCGACGCGCGGGCGTGAAGCGGTCAGCGACGAATGCGGCGACCGTCGTTTCCGAGCGATGCGCACGGCGAGGCGCCGAGTAGCGCCAGGCGCGCGCCGGAAGCCCGTCGACCAGCTCTCGGATCGTTGGCGGGTACGACGGCACGACGTCCGCCCCGGCGCCTCCGATGTCGACGCCCGCCTGCAGCCTGCGCGTAGCGGCCGAGGGGGAACCATCCGGGTTGATGCGCGCGCCAAGGGTCCAGCGCCGTTCGGTGCCACCTGCGGCGTCTACCAGCGCCGGGACCGGGCCGTCGATCAGTCGCTCGATCGTGGCGGCTCCAGCAGTCGCAACGGCCGCGTTCCGTGCGCGCGTGGTGAAGGCGCCGAAGATGCGCCACGCCGTGTGCTGTGCCTCGTGACGTTCCCACGCCGTTTGAAAGTGCGCGCCGGTGTCGTGGTCCGATGATCCAGCCTGGGCGTAGGGAATACGTCCTGCGGACGGATAACGAGCGCCCTGGATCCAGGCGATCGTGCGTACCTCGCTCTGCCGGCCGGGCGTGAACACGAGATGCCCGAACACCGACGCGATGCTCGCGTCGTATGCTGCCGGGTTCCCCCGGTCAAACTGCGCTGAGCGGCTCCACGTTGCGGCCACGAACGCGCCAAGACGATCGCGGACGAGAGGGCCGCTCGCGGTCGCGCCGGTCTGCATCCATCCGTCGGGCAGGGCGATGGCGGGTGCTGCGCCACCGCGCAACGTCGCGAATGCCGCCGGCGATCCGGACAGTCTCACCGAGCCCCTCCACGCGTCGGAGGGCAGCCTTGGCTCCAGCGAAGTCAGCAGCCCAGGAGCGCTCGCGTCCGGCGGCATCCCGCCGGTGGCGACGCTCACGCGCTCCCAGAAGAGCAGCGGCGGCGCGAGGAGCGGCGTGCCGCTGTCAACGCTCGTGATGTCCACGTCCCCGATCCGGAAGGCGCTCTGCGTCCACGAGCTCAGGAATGCCCCGACACGCGCGGCCTCGGCCTGGCTCAGGCCTCCAGGCGAGAACCGATCGCTGATGACCGGTGCCTCGATCGTGTCGAGCACGGAAAACAGGTTGTCTGTGACCGGCAGATCCTGGAGCGCGGCGGCATCGATGACGGTTTGCGCTGCGGCAGGCACGATGGTCGCCAGGACGATGATGACGGCAAGAGCGTGGCGGCGGACGAGCACTTCAGGACGTAAGATACCCTCGACCCGGGCACGGACACGAATGTTGAAACGCGCGATCGCAGTACTCTCGATCAATGTCCTCGTCTTCTGTGTCGCCGCCGAGCTGATCGCCCTCGCCATTTTCTACTATCAGCATGGCTGGCTGTTCTACGTCGATCCGTACCGGCACACCTACCAGCTGATTCCGGAGACACGGGATCAGGCGCTGACCGCCATCGGGCTGCATCCCTACTTCGGCCCGACACACCGGCCCGGCATTCCGTTCGACGTGCCTGAGAGCCTGCGGAGCGGGCCGCCGTCCCCACCGGTCGAGACCAATAACTTCGGCTTCGTGTCGACGCACAACTACCCGTTCATCAAGCAGAGTAATGGTCAGTTTGTTGTCGGCATCTTTGGCGGCTCGGTCGGCGCCTGGTTCTGCCAGGTCGGCGCAAGCCGGCTGATGGAAGACCTGAAGCGGAATGCGTTCTTCCGGAACCGCGACGTGATCCCCTTGTGTCTGAGCCACGAGGGCTACAAGCAGCCGCAGCAGCTGCTCGTGCTGGCGTACTTTCTCTCGATCGGGCAGCAGTTCGACCTCGTCATCAACATCGATGGGTTCAACGAGGTCGCGCTGTCGAGCCTCAACGACCAGCAGGGATGGGACATTTCAATGCCCAGCGTCATGCATCTCGATCCGCTGATCAACCTGGTGAATCAATCCACGATGACCCCGGCCAAGCTGGATTCCCTGACGCGGATCAGCCACGACAAGCAGCAACTGAATCAGCTGGCGGAACGAATCAACCGGAACCGGCTTGCGTCAATCGGCTTTGTCCTCGAGCAGTACTACGCGATCGTCGACAGGAAGTACCGGGCGGAACTCGTCAACTTCGACGCGCTTCCATCGAATCCCGCGACCAGTTCAGTCATCCACGTCACGCCGAAAGTCAGGGATCGCGCGGGCACGGCCGTCTTTGAGGACGTCGCGAGCAACTGGGCGGTGTCGTCGATGCTGATGAATGAAGTGCTGGCGGTGAGAGGCGCGGCATACTTCCACTTCCTTCAGCCGAATCAGTACTACACGCACAGAGCCTTCAGCGCGGCCGAGGCAAAGGTGGCGCTGAATGAGGGGTCGCCCTTCAAGCCAGGGGCGGAAAAGGGTTATCCCTTCCTCGTCCAGGAGCTCGAGTCGGGCGCGTTGAAGAACAGCACGGTGCGCGTCTTCAACGGGGTGCGCATCTTCGACGGAGAACGATCGCCGGTCTATATCGACGATTGCTGCCACTACACCCTCGCCGGCAATCACATCCTCGCTGACTTCATCGCGACGTCGATCCTGGCGAGCGACGGCGCCTGGAAGAGGGCGAATTAATCCCGTCTCGAGCAGCCGTTCAGCCGTGATCGATTACCTCCAGCGCTCGGCATAAACGCGCCCCGCCATACGTCAAATGTTGTGATCGACATTCAATTCTGTCGATCCGCCGTGTTCGTTTTCGCACGGCGACGCTTTATTGCACATGGAACACATGGAATATCCGTTGCACCAGGTACACACGCTCCCGTGCGCAAGACACGCATCGATCCGAAAAATCTGCCGGTTCTGGAAGCCACAACGCTGCGCCGAATCCTGGCGTATGCGAAGCCGTACTGGCCCCGTGCGGTCATGGTCATCGCCTGCATGGCGGCTGGCGCGGCACTCAACCTCTGCCTGCCGTGGTTCATGAGGCGCGTCGTCGACGAGGCGATCCCGCGCGGAGACATCAGGCTGCTCGCGCTCTACTGCGCGGCCATGGTCGCCGGGCCCGCGGCGGCAGGCCTCCTGGAAGTGGTGCAGAAGTACGGCTCGGAAATGGTCGGCCAGCAGGTGATGCTGGACCTGCGGGTCGCGTTGTACCGTCAGCTCCACGCGATGCCGTTCGCGTTCTTTGCCAGACAGCAACCCGGCGAGGCCGTCAGCCATGTGCTGAACGACGTGCAGGGCGTCGGCGGGGCGGTGAGCGGTACGCTCGTGGACGTCGTGCAGAACGCGATCGTCCTCCTATCGACCACCGCGTTCATGTTCGTGCTCGACTGGCGCCTGGCGCTGGTGGCGCTCGGATTCCTGCCGCTGTTCATTGCGCCCACTCGTCGTGTGGGCAGGACGCGCAAGACGCTCAAACGCACCATGCAGGCGCGCATGAGCGAGCTCACCGGCATTCTCACCGAGACGCTGTCGGTGTCGGGAGCGCTGCTCGTCAAGGTGTTCGGTGGTGAAGATGTCGAAATCCGGCGCTTCAGAGCGAAGGCAGAAGAGATCAAACGCCTGTCACTCGAGCAGTCGCTCGTGGGGCGCTGGTTTCAGATGCTGCTCGGCCTGTTCGAAGCGGCCGGACCCGCGATCGTCTTCGCCGTGGGAGGCCTTCTCGCCATCAAGGGACAGATCGCGCTTGGAACGGTCATCGCCTTCGTGACGGTGCTGAAGCGGCTCTACGGCCCCGCGAGGCAGCTGGCCGGCGTACACGTGGACCTGATGACCAGCTATGCCTACTTCGAGCGGGTCTTCGCGGTGCTCGACCGCATGCCGTCGATTCGCGATGCACGGAACGCCGTCGCGCTCCCCCCTGTGCGCGGTCGCATAGAGATCCGGGATGTGTCATTTACCTACGATGACTCGGACGAGACACTGTCGAATATCAATCTCGAGATACCCGCCGGCGCCACGGTCGGGATAGTCGGACCCTCGGGCGCGGGCAAGAGCACCATCGCGTCGCTGGTCATGCGGCTCTACGACCCCACCGAGGGATCGATCACGATCGACGGAATCGACCTGCGACACGTGACCTCGAGCTCGCTGCATGAAAGCATCGCGGTCGTCACGCAGGAAACGTTCCTGTTCCATACGACGGTCCTGGAGAACCTGCGTTACGCGAAGCCGTCCGCATCGGCGGCGGAGGTGCAGGACGCTGCGAAACACGCGCAGATCCACAACGTCATCGCATCGTTGCCGGACGGCTACGAGACCGTCGTTGGTGAACGCGGCTACCGTTTCTCCGCAGGCGAGCGCCAGCGTCTCGCGATCGCGAGGGCGATCCTGAAGAACCCGCGCATTCTGATTCTCGACGAGGCGACCAGCTCGCTCGACTCGGATTCCGAGCACAAGGTGCAGCAGGCGCTCGAGCCGCTCTGCAACGGGCGGACAACGCTGGTCATCGCCCATCGCCTCTCCACCGTTCGCGACGCCGACCTTATCGTCGTCGTCGATCGGGGGCGGATCGTCGAGCGCGGCACGCACGACGAGCTGATGGAACAGGCGGGGCTGTACGGCTGGCTGTGGCGCGTGCAGGCACCCGGGACGAAAGATTCACGCGGCACGCTTCAACTGGTCGCCCGTATGACGACAGCGTAGTGTCCGGCGGTTTACCCCGATACGTGCAGCATCGCGCGCACCTCGCCCTCCGGGTTGCGGCCGCCGCTCTGGCGGCAGTCCTGCTGTCTGTTGCCGCCCCTGTGGCCGCGCAGACCCAGCCCGACGGCTCCGGCTCGAGCGCTAACCCCGGAGATCCGGCGGACGGTCCACGCGTCCGGTTCACGTTCGACAAGCATCCATCCATCCACGTCCGAAAGCTGTTCGAGCTCGACGTCCGCGTGAAGTCTCAAACCGACTGGCGCGATTTTCCGTCGGGGCCCGGAACCGTTCCCAAGAATGTGTTCGATCTCCATCGCGCGCGCGTTGGTATAGAGGGGACCTTGCTGATGCGGTTCGACTATCAGATCGAGCGCGAGTTTCATGACACGACCCGGCCGTGGCGCGATGTCTACATGGACGCCCGCGTGCTGCGCGACCTTCAGATCCAGGGCGGGCATTTCAAGATCCCGTTCGGCCTCGACCAGTTGACCAGCGGCATGGACCTCGACTTCAGCTACCGCTCGCTCGCCGGGACCTACCTGGCACCCGGCCGGGACGTGGGGTTGATGGCGCACGGGCGGCTGTTCACTGACGTTGTGAAGTACCAGGCCGGTGTGTTCCGGCAGGGTGGCGAAAACGTCCGCGCGTCCGAGCGAACCGAAGCCCAGAGCGATCGTACGGTTGCCGCGCGCGTCGTGGTCAAACCGTGGAGCGGATTGCGCACGCGTCGATCGCTGCGCTCCTTCGCCGCGGGGATCGCATTCACTGATGGTCGTCTTCCCGAAGGACGAAACAGCCTGCGCGGCAAGACCGTCCCCGGCGACGCGTTCTTTGAGCCCGTCTACGTGAAAGGCGGGAGGCAGCGTGTCGGCGCGGAATTCCAATGGCGTCCCGGACCGATGTCGGTGCAGGCCGAAGTCATGCGCGCTCGCGACCAGCGTCACGGCCAGGGAATCGACAACGAGAATTTGCCCGACGCCGTGGCGCGTGGCTGGTATGTCAGCAGCACCTGGCTCGTCACCGGAGAACGCAAGAAGGACACGGTCAAGCCCGCCAGGCCGTTCCTGAAAGGCGGCATCGGTGCGGTGGAGCTGGCGGGGCGCGTCGAAAGCCTCAGTTCCGGCAACAAGGGCTCGACGGGCGTGTCATTCGCCGGACCTCGTGCCCCGTGGATCCTGGGGAAGACAGACAACGTGTGGACCACCGGCGTGAACTGGTACGTGAACGAATTCATCAAGCTGCAGGCCGATCTGATTCGCGAGCAGCGCGAAGCGGGCGGTATCATCATTCCGGCCCAGGGAAGGCTGTGGAGTCGCACCCTGCGGGTCCAGTTCGCGTTGTAGGAATCGCCATGCGCTCTCGCTACGTCAAGTACGGCATCGTTCTCGTACTCGTGTGGCTCTGTGGTCCCGTCGCACCCGTCGCCGCGCAGTCATCCGACGCACCGCCGACGACCCCTGATACGCTCCTCGACGGAAGCGTGCTCAACGACATCTGGCTCCACATCAATGCCAGGGACTGGGAGGAGATCCACACCAACTACAAGGAAGGCACGTACTATCCGATCGACTTCGAGTGGCGCGGCATCCGCGTGCGCAACTCCGGGATGCGCGTTCGCGGCCGCTTCACCAGGAACGATCGCAAGCCGAGCTTCCGCGTGGACTTCAATCGCTACGTAACCGGACAGGATTTCCTCGGTTTGAAGGCGCTGGATCTCAACAACGAGCTCCAGGATCCGTCCATGCTTCATGATCGTCTCTCCATGCTCCTCTTTCGAGGCATGGGGATTGCGGCGCCTCGCGAAGCGCACGCGCGCGTGTTCGTCGGCGCCAATCGGGAGTTCGCCGGCGTGTATGGGGTCGTGGAGGAAGTGAACAAAGAGTTTCTGAATAAGAACTTCGGTGAGGATGGCGGGCACTTGTACGAGTACCACTGGCAGGAAAATTGGGGGTTCCAGGATCCAGGGCCGGACCTTCGATGGTACGGCGTGCGCTTCGAGCCAAAGACGCACGACACCGAGTCCCTCGCCGATCTCTACATGCCCGTTCGCGACCTCGTCGAAGCCGTCAATGACGCCCCGCAATCCGATCTCGAAGGCAAGGTGGACGATTATCTCAACGTCAACACCTTTGTCACCGAGATCGCGATCCAGAATTTCCTGGCGCAGACCGACGGGCTGCTCGGCGACTTCGGCATGAGCAACTTTTACCTCTATCGCTTCGCGGGGAAGCACCTGTCGCAGCTGATCCCATGGGATCAGGACCTGGCGTTCGGCTCGCTGGACGAACCACCCTGGCACAACATGAGCACGAACGTGCTCGCGGCAAAAATCTGGGACGAGCCGAAGTACCGCGACGCGTATCTGAAGAAGCTCATCGAGATTGCGGACCTGATGGGCCCTGCCGCAGGCTCGCCCGGCGTGGACGACCCGTCGACGCGGCGGTGTCCGGCGCCGGAGGGCGAACCGCCGTGCGGGTGGCTCGAGCAGGAAGTATTTCGCGAGTACGTGCAGATTCGCGACGCGGCGCATGCCGATCCGCTCACGCCGTTCTCGAACGACGAGTTCGAGCACGGGATTGCGTTTATCGAACAGTTCGCGCGCGAGCGCGGCAACGTTATTCGCCAGTATGTTGCGGCCCTTGCTCCGGAGTTGTTGACCGTGGCCAGCCGATGCACTCCCTTCTCTCACGTCACATGCCGATAGGGATCACGGATGTTTGACGAATCGGGTCGAGGGTTGGCGTCTGTTTCGCGGGGGGCGAGAGAGCCGGTGGTGAACCGCCCGACCCACAAAGCCAGGCCGGACGATTCGTTGCTCATCGACCGGGACCTGAGCCTGATTGAATTCGAGCGCAGGGTGCTCGAGGAAGCGCGCGACCAACGCAATCCGCTGCTCGAGCGCGTCAAATTTCTTGCCATTCTCGGTCGCAATCTCGATGAGTTCGTGATGGTGCGCGGCAACACGTGGATCGCCGCGCCCTGCGCAACGAGGCTCACTCGGGCGCTGCACGCGCTGCTACGAAACGGGCAGCGGGTATTTCAGCGGCATCTCGTGCCGGCGCTCGCCGAGGCGGGCATCCATCTCGTGGACTACGCCGCCCTCGCCGACGACGAGCGGGCGGATGTCGATCGGCGATTCACCGAGGCGGTTCTTCCGCTCGTCGCGCCCGTCTTTTGCGACACCACTCACGTACCCGATGCGCCGAACCTCGGGCTGAACCTTGCCGTCGTCATACATGATGAGCGCCACGAGGCACGCCTGGCTCTGGTGCGAGTTCCCGACCAACTCTCCTCGCTCGTTCCGTTCACGCCCTCCGGCACGAGGCCCGCCATGCGGCGCGGACCCTTAGGGTCCGCGATGACTGGGCTCGCCATGCGGCGCGGACCCTTGGGGTCCGCGATGACGCGGTGCGAGCACGAGGCCTTCGTCTGGCTGGATCAGGTGCTGCTGGCGAATCTGCATCGCGTGTTTCCGGGCGCGCGCGTCGAGTCGGCGCATCTGTTCCGGATTGTGCGTGACGCCGATGTTGTCCTTGCACCCACCAGCGCCGACGAACTGCCCGACCGGATCATCGAAGCGGTCCGCCAGCGCGAGACCAATCCGATCATGATGATGGTGATCGATGGCGCGGCGGGCGCGGCTGTCATTGATCGGCTCGCGCAGGCGCTGTCCATTCAACCCGAGACGATCGTTCGGGCGCGCGCGGTTCTCGATCTCAAGCGTCTGTGGGATTTCTCCCGCGTACCACGTCCGGATCTCCGGTATCCGGCCCTCGTGCCGCACGTTCCGCCGCGACGTGCCGGCGGCTGCATGTTTGCCGCGATCCGGACGGGCGACATCCTTCTTCATCACCCGTATGAGTCATTCCAGCCCGTCGTGGATCTGCTGCGCCAGGCCGTTGATGACCCGGACGTGCTGAGCATCTCGACGACGCTCTACCGCACGGACCGCGGAGAGTCGCCCTTCGTTGAGGCGCTGCTCGACGCGGCGCGCCGCGGCAAGCAGGTGTGCGTGATCGTCGAACTGACAGCGCGATTCGACGAACGTCGAAATGCCGAATGGGCGCGCGCGCTGAAGGCGGCCGGCGTGCGGGTGTTCCATCCTTCCGCAGGCCTCAAAGGGCATGCGAAGACGACATTGATCGTCAGGCGCGAAGGCGACGACACGCGCCGGTACGTGCACATGTCGACCGGCAACTACAGTTCGTTCACGTCAACCGTCTATACAGACCTGGCGCTGCTGACGTGCGACGAAGCCATCGCGGCCGACGTCGCGGATCTCTTCGAGTGCATGACCAGCGACCGCCAGACCCCGATCCTGCGCACGGTGCTGGCCGCGCCGTTCGCGCTCCGGGCGGGGTTCACTGCGCTGGTCGAGCGGGAAATCGCGTGGGCCGCGCGCGGTGAGGCCGGCCACATCGTGCTCAAGATGAACGCGCTCGTCGATCGCGCGAAGATCGAGCTGCTGCACCGCGCATCGCAGGCCGGCGTCCAGGTCGATCTGATTGTGCGCGGTGTCTGTTGCCTTCGGCCAGGCGTACCGGGCATCAGCGATCGGATTCGCGTCAGGAGCATCGTTGGACGCTTCCTCGAGCACAGCCGCGCGTGGTACTTCCGGAACGGCGGCACCGAGGAAGTGTTCATCGGGAGCGCCGATCTGATGCCGAGAAATTTCGATCGCCGCATCGAGGTCGTGATGCCGCTGAAGGATCGGGCGCTGGCGCACCGCGTGCGCTATGGAATCCTGGGCATCTACCTCGCGGACACGTTGTCCGCGAGAGAACTCGGCAGCGACGGCAGGTACTCGCGGGTGGCCCCGCGACCGGGAGAACCGGGCGTGTCCAGTCAGAGGGTGCTGCTCGACACGCCTGTGTGATTTCTAACGGCCTGCTGGAGCTGCGTTGCCGCCACGCCCCCCTGGACCTTGCCCTCGCCCTTGCCCCTGCCCTCCGCGGTTTGCGATCTCGGGCTTCGGATATCCATTGTGGTAGATGGTCAGATAACGAATCTCGTTGCCGCTCTCATCGAGCCATCCCACGGATTGCTGGAAGAAGTCCGGCACCGGGTACCCCGCCGGCACCGTTCCCTCCAGAACGTACAGCTTGTTTTCGTGCATGTAGATCGCAGCAGACGTGCGCGACTTGTCCTTGTTGTTGACAAGGTTAATCATGTGCCCTTCGACCAGGTTCATGTTGGCCCACCCGAGAAATACGACCTTGGCGTCTCTCTGCATGAATTCCCAGGTCGCGTGGATCACCGCACCCTCGATGTCGGGCTTCCAGTACCCCGCGCCGGTAGAACTCCCGGCTCCCAGGCCTCCCTTGCAGGTCTCGGCGCCGTCAGGGCAGGCCTTGGCTTTCTCCGTGGCAATGGCCTGGATGTTGTTGTAATCGACGACCCTCACCGAAAAGTGGCTCTGGCCGGAATCGACGCGATAGTCGCGCGCCGGCAAGACGGACCCGAACTCCGACGTGTAGGTGGTCTCGGTCACCTTCGGTTGCGCGGGGAACACGATCGAGAAACGGTCCTGCTGGCTCTTGAACTCGACGTATTCCTGCGCAAGGACCGTTCCTGAAATGGACAGGATGAGGGCTGCCGACACGACTGGACTCACGCGCATGATTCATCCTCCTCCATTCCGAATCAATACGGCGGAGCCGCTTGACCTGCGTTGCCGCCACGTCCCCCTTGGCCTTGTCCCTGCCCTTGACCCTGTCCGGCCCCGCCGCGGCCCTGGCCCTGGATCGGAGGCTTCGGGAATCCGTTGTGGTACACCGTCTGATAACGGATGTTGTTGCCCTTCTCATCCAGCCATCCCACGGACTGCTGGAAGAACCCCGGGTCCGGGTAACCCGCGGGCACCGTTCCCTCGAGGATGTACAGCTTGTTTTCGTGCATGTAGATCCCGGCCGAGGTACGCGACTTGTCCTTGTTGTTGGTGATGTACATCATCGTGCCTTCAACGAGGTTGATGTTGTTCCACCCGTAATACGTAATCCTGGCATCCCGCTGCACGAACTCCCAGGTCGCGTAGTGGATTGCGCCCTCGATGTCGGCCCGCCAGTACCCCACACCGGTGGAACTCCCGCCTCCCAGGCAGGTTTCGGCGCCCACGGGGCAGTGCTTGGCTTTCTCTGTGGCAATTGCCTCGATGTTGTTGTAGTCCACCACGGTCACGGAGAAGTGGCTCTGGCCGGAGTCGGCGCTATAAAGGCGCGCCGGCAGCATCGAATTGAACTGCGACTTGAAGGTGAAATCGGTCACTTTCGGCGCAACAGGAAACGTGACCGTGAAACGGTCTTGCTGACTGGAATACTCGACGTATTCCTGCGCAAAGGCCGTCCCCGATATGGACAGGACGACGGCTACCGAAACGACTCGACTCAGGCGCATGATTCATCCTCCATCCGACACTCGGTGGTCTGCTCCTGCTCTTATACACGATAGGAGGCGGCCTTTCCTACCCTGAGTAGTTGATTCCGAAGAATTCCCCCAAGGAGAACCTTCCGCTCTCATGTAGGATGCCCCTCACCTTTTCCACGCCGACCCCCCAAGAGGAGAGTCATGTGATTCAAACGCGCGAGCGATGGCTTGCCAACCGTAGCTCGCACTCATGAGGCTTTGCGCGAGCGAAGGTTGGGGCGAGCTATAGGAAATGACGCTTGAGGAACGCAGCTCCCGAACCAGATTTCAGATACTTCTCGAACGTGATGGCGCGTTCCTCCGTCGCAAACTCGATCGCTACAACGATCCGCCAGGGGCGGTACTTGCGTGTATGACGTGATTCCCCGGCGTTGTGCGCCGCAAGCCGCGTCGGTAGGTTCGACGTCAGTCCAACATAATGCCGCGCAGGGGCACTCTCGCTTTCGATCACGTAGACGACTCTCTTTTCGAGCATGGTCACTCGCTGGAGCAACCGCTGATCCAGCGACAGCGTCGTCGAAACCCCGTGAAATTCCGAGATTTCCAGCAGGTGGTGAGGACTCTTGCGCTCGGAAGTGCGAGCGTGGATCGCAAGATTTGAGGTCCACCTTCGCTGCCAGCCACGAGGACACTGCCGCAGCTACGGTGGACAGCCTTCGCGTGAGCGGCTCGCTGGCTTGCCAGCCGAAGCTCGCCGCAGGCGAGCGAAGGTTGGTGCGGAAGCGGGGACTCGAACCCCGATGGCCTTGCGGCCACTAGCTCCTGAGGCTAGCGCGTCTGCCAATTCCGCCACTTCCGCAAGTGGTCCGCTCGTGCGCGGCAGGAACGTGAAA
>JAHFUO010000058.1:0-16967 GCA_023265015.1 Acidobacteriota bacterium
TCGTCGCCAGGCCTGGCTGGGAGGGCACCGGTCGGTACTGTTGCAGAAAAGGTGCGAGGGGTGCAAGAGGGAGGTGCGAGGGGTGCGAGGGGTGCGAAAGGTGCGACGGGTGCGAAAGGTGCGACGGGTGCGACGGTGCGAATCGTGCGTCCGACGTGCGGAGGTGCGACGTGCCGTTTGCATAATCATGCATCCGGCGACATAATCATGCACACGCAGAAAATGCAACCACGACGGGCACGAACAGCACGAAGGTTTTTGAGACAAGTCGCATGAACGCACTCCTCGCCCTTGAAGACGGCACCTGGTACCGCGGCGTCGCCGCCGGCGCGTCCGGCGAGACGAGCGGCGAGGTCGTGTTCAACACGAGCATGACCGGCTACCAGGAGGTGCTCACCGATCCGTCCTACGCCGGCCAGATCGTCACGATGACGGCGCCGCTCATCGGCAACTACGGGGTCGCCGCCGGCGATGCCGAGTCGCAGGCGCCACGTGTGGCGGGGTTCATCATGCGCGAGGCCTCTCCGGTGGCCAGCAACTGGCGCGCCGACGAGACGCTGCGCGACTACCTCATCCGCCACGACATCGTCGCCATTGCCGACATCGATACGCGCGCGCTCACGCGCGTGCTGCGCTCGGCCGGCGTGATGCGCGGCGTGATCGCGACCGGTCAGGTCGATCCGGGCGAGCTGGTGGAGAGGGCGCGCGAGATTCCGAAGATGGAAGGGTCGGACCTGGTTCGCGGCGTGACCTGCGACGAGCCGTTCGAATGGAGCGACCGCGCGCCCGCCGCGGGCGACGCCGACGAGCGCGAGTTCGGCATCGCGCCGGAGCGCCGCGCGTCGAAACGCCTGCGCGTGGCGGCGTACGACTTCGGCATCAAGTGGAACATCCTGCGGCGGCTCGACGCGTACGGCTGCGACGTGCGCGTCTTCCCGGCCGGCGCGCCCGCCGGCGATCTTCTCGCCATCGAGCCGGACGGCATCTTTCTCAGCAACGGCCCGGGCGATCCCGCGGCGCTGCCGTACGCGGTCGAGCACGTGCGCCAGATCGTCAAGAGCGACGTCCCGACGTTCGGCATCTGCCTGGGCCACCAGATCCTCGGGCTGGCTGTCGGCGGCCAGACCTTCAAGCTGAAGTTCGGTCACCGCGGCGCGAACCATCCGGTCAAGGAGTTGAGCTCGGGCAAGGTGGAGATCACGTCGCAGAACCACGGCTTCGCCGTCGACCCCGGCTCGTTGCCGGCCGACATCACGGTGACGCATCTGAATCTCTACGACGGCACCGTCGAAGGATTCCGCCACACGACCAGGCCGGTCTTCTCGGTGCAGTACCATCCCGAAGCGTCGCCCGGCCCGCACGATGCCGACTACCTGTTCCGCCAGTTCTTGGAGGCGATGGAGAAAGGGTAGCAGGCAGCGGACGGCGGGCAGCGGGCAGCAGGCAGCGGGCGGCACGTTCGCTGTCCTGCCAGCCGCCAGCTGCCGGCCGCCGGCTGATACAGATGCCCAAACGCACTGACCTGAAGCGCATCCTGGTGATCGGTTCGGGGCCGATCGTGATCGGCCAGGCCTGCGAGTTCGACTACTCGGGCACCCAGGCGTGCAAGGCGCTGCGCGCGGAGGGCCTCGAAGTCGTGCTCGTCAACAGCAACCCGGCGACGATCATGACCGACCCGGAGATGGCCGACCGCACCTACGTCGAGCCGCTCACGCCCGAGCTCGTCGAGGCGATCATCGAGAAGGAGCGTCCGGATGCCGTGCTGCCGACCGTCGGCGGCCAGACGGCGCTGAACCTGGCGGTCGCGCTCGCCGAGCGCGGCGTCCTCGAGAAGTACAACGTCAAGCTGATTGGCGCCCAGATCGACGCGATCAAGGTCGCCGAGGATCGGCTGCTCTTCCGCAACGCGATGGGGGAAATCGGCGTCGAGGTCCCGCGGAGCGACGCCGCGAAGACGCTCGAGGAGGCGCTCGCGGTCGTCGAGGAGACCGGCTTCCCGGCGATCATCCGCCCCTCGTTCACGATGGGCGGCGTCGGCGGCGGCATCGCCTACAACATCGAGGAGTTCCGCGAGCTGGCCGCCCGCGGCCTCGAATTCAGCCCGGTGCACGAGATCCTCGTCGAGGAGTCGGTCATCGGCTGGAAGGAATTCGAGCTCGAGGTGATGCGCGACGCCGCGGACAACTTCGTCGTCATCTGCTCGATCGAGAATGTCGATCCGATGGGCGTTCACACCGGTGACAGCATCACCGTGGCGCCGGCCCTCACGCTCACCGACAAGGAATACCAGCGGATGCGCGACATGGCGCGGCGCATCATCCGCCGCGTCGGCGTGGAGACCGGCGGCTCGAACATCCAGTTCGCCGTCAACCCCGGCGACGGGCGCATCGTCGCGATCGAGATGAACCCGCGCGTGTCGCGCTCGTCCGCGCTCGCGTCGAAGGCCACCGGGTTCCCGATCGCGAAGATCGCCGCGAAGCTCGCGCTCGGCTATCACCTCGACGAGATTCCCAACGACATCACGCGGCTGACGCCAGCCTCCTTCGAGCCGACGATCGACTACATCGTCGTGAAGTTCCCGCGGTGGAACTTCGAGAAGTTCCCGCAGGCGGATCGCACGCTGACCACGCAGATGAAATCGGTTGGCGAGGCGATGGCCATCGGCCGCACGTTCAGGGAGGCGTTTCTGAAGTCGGTGCGATCGCTGGAGCTGGGGAAGTTCGGCCGCCTGTTTCCCGACACGCCGGACGACGTGGCGGACAAGGACGAGGACGAGACCGCGCTGCGCACGCGGCTCGTGGTCCCGAGCGACCGCCGGATCTGGGCGGTGTTCCGCGCGCTCCGCCGCGGCTGGACGATCGAGACGATCCACGAGCTGACGAAGATCGATCGCTGGTTCCTGCAGCAGTTTGCCGAGATCGTCGCGCTGCGCGACATGGCGGCGCTCGGCGAGTTCCGCGACCTGTCGATCGATCTGCTGCGGACGCTCAAGCGCAACGGCTTCAGTGACGAGGACATCGGCGGGATCTACGGGATCGGCGAGGACGTCGTGCGCCGGCGGCGGCTGGACGAGGGCCTCGTGCCGGCCTACAAGCGCATCGACACGTGCGCGGCCGAGTTCGAGTCGTTCACGCCCTACATGTACGCGACGTACGAAGACGCCTGCGAAGCCGATCCGACGCCCAACAAGAAGGTGATCATCCTCGGAAGCGGCCCCAACCGGATCGGCCAGGGGATCGAGTTCGACTACTGCTGCTGCCACGCGGTGTTCGGCTTCCGCGAGGAAGGCTTCGAGACCGTCATGGTGAATTGCAACCCCGAGACGGTCTCCACCGACTACGACACCTCGGACCGGCTGTACTTCGAGCCGCTCACGTTCGAGGACGTGATGGGGATCGTCGATCGCGAGCGCAGCGCGGGAGGCGACGTGTCGTGCGTCGTGCAGTTCGGCGGGCAGACGCCGCTGAAGCTCGCGCTCGCGCTGCTCGACGCGGGCGTGAAGATCCTCGGGACGACGCCCGACTCGATCGATCTCGCCGAGGATCGCCAGCGCTTCTCGCAGTTGCTGTGGGATCTCGGCGTGCCGCAGCCGGCGAGCGGCACCGCCGTCTCGCGCGCAGAGGCGCGCCGGGTCGCCGAGCGCATCGGCTATCCGGTTGTCGTGCGGCCGTCGTACGTGCTGGGCGGCCGCGGCATGGCGATCGTGTTCGACTCGGGCGCGCTCGACCGCTACATGACCGGCGCCGTCGACGTGTCGCACGACCGGCCCGTGCTGATCGATCGCTTCCTCGAGGATGCCTTTGAGTTCGATGTCGATGCGATTGCGGACGGTTCGGGCGCCGTCGTCATCGGCGGCATCATGGAGCACATCGAGGAAGCCGGCATTCACTCGGGCGACAGCTCGTGCGTGGTGCCGCCGTTCATGGTGGCGGAGAAGCACCTCGGCACGATCCGCGAGTACACGCGGCGCATCGCACGCGCGCTCAAGGTCGTCGGCCTGATGAACGCCCAGTACGCGATCAAGGACGACATGGTCTACGTGCTGGAGGTCAATCCACGCTCATCGCGGACCGTGCCGTACATCTCGAAGGCGACCGGCGTCCCGATGGCGAAGCTGGCCGCGCGTGTCGCCGCGGGCCGCACGCTCGCGGAGCTCGGCGTCGTCAACGATCTCGAGGCGGCGGGCGTGTTCGTGAAGAGCCCGGTGTTCCCGTTCGTGCGTTTCCCCGGTGTCGACACGATTCTCGGCCCCGAGATGAAATCCACGGGCGAAGTGATGGGGGGCGCCGACAACTTCGGCGCGGCGTTCGGCAAGGCGATGATGGGCGCGGGGCAGAGCCTGCCGGAACGCGGCTGCGTCTTCATCAGCGTGAACAACAGCGACAAAAAGACGGTCGTGCCGATCGCGCGCGACCTCGCCGCGCTCGGGTTCACGCTGACGGCCAGCCGGGGGACCGCGGCGTTCCTGCGCGCGCACGGCATCGACGTGGAGGTGATCTACAAGGTGAACGAGGGGCGGCCGAACATCGCAGACCACCTCGTGAACGGCAAGATCGACCTCGTGATCAACACGCCGCTCGGCCGCGAGTCGTTTTTTGACGACCGCGCGGTGCGCCGGGCGGCAACGATGGCGCAGGTGCCGTGCATTACGACGCTCACGGGGGCGTCGGCGGCGGTCAGCGCGATCAAGGCGCTCCGGTCACAGGCGCTGACGGTGCGGGCGCTTCAGGACTACTATGCGGGGGTGGAAGCCGGCGCCTGACATGAACCACGAAGCTCACGAAAGTCTCGAAGGACACGAATTCCAAAAGAGATTTTGGTTTTTCGTGGCCTTCGCGTGTTTCGTGGTCTTCGTGGTTGGTATTTCCGCGCAGACGTTTCACGGCGAGGTCACGACCGTTGAGGTCTATGTCACCGTCACCGACAACACCGGGCGGCTGATGACCGGCCTCACCAGGGACGACTTCGAGATCTTCGAGGACGGCGATCCGCAGCCAGTCACGCAGTTCAGCGACAAGCGCACGCCGGTCAGCGTCGGGGTGCTCCTCGACGTCAGCGACAGCATGCGCGGCCAGCCGATCGTCGACGCGCGCGGCGCGCTCGACCGCTTCACGGCGGACCTGCTGGATCCGGGCGACGAAGGGTTCGTCGCCGCGTTCAATCACATGCCTCGCATCCTGGCGCCATGGACAGCGCCGCCGTCGCGGCTTGCGGGGCGGTTCAACAACGAGCGGCCGTCGGGCGGCACGGCGATCTATGACGCGCTGTTCGCCACGACGCCGCTCTTCCAGCGCCGCCAGCATACACGCGCGGCGCTGATCGTCATCTCGGACGGCGCCGACACGGCCAGCGATCACTCGCTGGCGCAGGCGCGCGAAACGCTGCGCCGCAGCGACGCGTTCGTGTATGCGGTGGCGATCGACTCGGCGGCGGAGCAGCGGGTGAGCACCCGCGTGAACCCGGAGGCGCTGCGCGAGATCACCGGTCCGAGCGGCGGCTACACCGAGGTCGTCCGGACGTCTGCCGACATCGGTCCCGCCACCGAGCGGATCGCCGAGGAGCTGAACTCGCAGTACACGCTCGGCTACGCGGCCACGCGACCGCAGGACGGAAGCTGGCGGTCAATCCGCGTCCGCGTCAAGAACCACGATTACCTGGCGCGCTCGCGCCGTGGCTATTTCGCCACCGTTCCGCGCGCCTGAGGTACGCAGAAACAGCAACCACGAAGATCCTCCTTGAACCACGAAGACTCGAAGATCGCGAAGGACACGAAAAAATGCCAGATTTTCGTGACCTTCCTGTCCTTCGTGTCCTTCGTGGTTCAAGAATCACGAATCGCTAATCACGCATCGCAAATTGCAGGGGCCTCGTCGTGGTTCCTGCTGCGTTGCTGCCCGCGCTCGCGCTGATTGCCGGCGCGGCGGGCGGCATCGCCTTCCCGATCGCCTGGCGTCTCTTGCTGTGGCCGCTGCCGCTGCTGCCGGCGGGGGCGGCGCTCGCCTGGCGCGCTCGCTCTCCTCGCCTCACCACGCTCGTCATCGTCATCGGCTTCGCATCCGCGGGCGCCGTGCTCGGCGCGCACGCGCGCGAGGCGGCGATAGACACGCCGCTGCGGCTGCTGCTGGACCGCGAATTCGGCGGCTTCCGGATCGACGCGCTCGGCGTCCCGGCAGGCCACGGTCCAGTTCAGACGCGCGCGCTCCTGACTGAGGATGCGTCGCGCGCCGATGACGTGACGACGCTGCGTGCCCAGGTGCGCGAAGTCCGGCTCCACGATGAGTGGATCCCCGTCGACGGCGGCGTGGTGCTCAGCGTCGGCGGTCTCATCGCGCCTGCGCGGGCTGACGGGTGGCGGCGCGGCCGCATCATCGACGCGCCGGTGACGTTTCGACGGCCCGCGCGCTACCTGGACGACGGCGTCGCCGATTTCGAGCGCCAGGCGGCGCTCCAGGGCGTCACGCTTCTCGGATCGATCAAGAGCGGTCTGCTCGTTGATGTCGCTCAACACGGAACGATCGTCTCGGAATGGGCCGCCGGCGTGCGCGAGCGCGTGCGCCGGACCGTCACGCGGCGCGTCGCCCCGCACAGCGCGCTCTCCGCGGCGATCGTCGCCGCCGTGCTGATCGGGGATCGGAGCGGTCTGCCGGACGAGATCCGCACGCGCCTGCAGGCCGCGGGGACGTACCACGTCATCGCGATCTCGGGCGGCAACATCGCCATTCTTGCCGCGGTCATCCTGGTCGCGCTCGCGATCACCGGCACCGCGGGACGCCCGGCGGCGCTCATCACGCTCCTCCTGCTGATCGGGTACGCACAGGTCGTGACCGCAGGACCTTCGGTGTGGCGCGCCACGCTTGTCGCGCTCGTGTATCTCATCGCGCGGCTCTTCGATCATCGAACCGGGCCGTGGCAGGCGATCGCGGTTGCCGGCGCGCTCCTGGCGTGCGTGCAGCCGCTCGACGTGCGCGACGCCGGATTCATCCTGACGTTCGGCGCTACCGGCGCGCTGCTCGAGCTGATGCGGCGCGGACCTTTAGGTCCGCGGTCTCGCGTCATCGCCTGGCTGGTCGCTTCGATTGCCGCTTCCGCCGCGGTGGAGATTGTTCTGCTTCCCGTGATGGCAATCACGTTCTCGCGCGTGACCGCCGCCGGACTCCTCCTCAACCTTGCCGCGGTCCCGTTGATGGCGGTCGTGCAGATCGCCGGCATGGCGGTGGCGTGCATGGATTCGATCGATGTGCTCGCAGGGCTATCCGGCTGGATCGCGCATCTCGCTGCCGCCGCCATCGTGGAGAGCGCGCGCCTGGTTGAGGTGGCGCCGTGGCTCACGCGGCGCGTCCCCGCGCCCTCCGCGGCGATCGTCCTCGCGTACTACGCCGGGCTCGCCGCCATCCTGGGAACCACGAAGATCACGAAGATCGATCAACCACGAAGGTCACGACGGTCACGAAGAGAAACATGGCTCTTCGTGTCCTTCGTTTCTTCGTGGTTGACTACCGCGACGGTCATCGTCACCGGCACGAATCCGTTCGCCTCGCTCACCACGGCCGGCGATCCCAATCGCCTTCGCCTGATCGTGTTCGACGTCGGCCAGGGCGACGCGATGGTGTTGGAGGTGGCGGGCCGCAAAGGCCCGCCCTACGACGCCACGCTGATGATCGATACCGGCGGCAGCCCCTTCGGCAACGGCGGCTTCGATATCGGCGTCCGCATCGTCGAACCGGCGCTCTGGGCGCGCGGCATCCGGACGCTTCAGACCGTGTTGCTCACGCACGGCGATCCCGATCACATCGGCGGCGCCGCCGCGCTGGTCCACGACTTCGATCCGCGCGCGGTCTGGCAAGGAGTGCCCGTGCGGCGCGCAGCGGCGTTGCAGGAGGTGCTCGCGCATGCGCGCGACAGAGACGTTCCGGTCGAGGAGCGGCATCAAGGAGATGAATTCGCGCTCGGCCGTGCGCGCATCCGTGTGCTGAACCCGCCGCCACCCGACTGGGAGCGCCAGAGGGTGAGGAATGACGACTCGGTCGTGCTGGAAGTCGTGTACGGCGACGTGGCGATCCTGCTGACCGGCGACATAAGCGCGGAGGTCGAGCGCGACATCGCGCCGCGGCTCGCGCAGGCGAAGACGCGGATCCTCAAGGTCGCGCATCACGGCAGCCGCTCGTCAACGTCGCAGGAGCTGCTCGACGCCTGGCGCCCGCAGATCGCCGTGATCAGCTGCGGCCGCGGCAATCCATTTGGTCACCCCGCACCTGAAGTTGTCGATCGACTGACTGCGATCGGTGCCTCAATTTATCGAACCGATCGAGACGGCGAGATCACCGTGGATACGAATGGCGAAACGGTGTTGGTGACGACGTATATCGGAGGGAGGACGCGCAGCCGGAGCGCCGGCGTGTCCTTAGCAAAACCGTAGACAAACGAAGCCCAGCGGTTTTGCGGAGCGACATGCCGGCGATCCGGCAAACGTCGAGGTTAAGCGTCACGTGCCTTAACCCTCTGCCACTCCGTTTCCATCTCATCGAGCGTAGCGTCGCTGAGCAGCTTGCCGCGCGCGACGAACGCCCGCTCCATCGCATCGAACCGCGTGGTGAACTTCTCGTTGGCCCGCCGCAGCGCCGCCTCCGGCTCGATGCCGAGCTTGCGCGACAGGTTCGTGATCGCAAACAGCAGATCACCCATCTCCTCTTCGGCGCGCGACAGGTGCCCGGTCGCGCCCGATTCGACCTCGCGCCGGACCTCGGCGACCTCTTCTTCGATCTTGTCGAGCACGTCCCCGGTCGTCGCCCAGTCGAATCCGACAGCCGCGGCGCGCGCGCTGATCTCGTACGCCCGCAGGAGCGAGGGGAGCGTCTTCGGCACGCCGCTCAGCGTCGTCTTCGTCGCCGGCGTGTCCGGCTGGCCCGTCGCCGCGCGCTCGCGCGCCTTCATCGTTTCCCAGCGCTCGATGACCTGGCCGCTCGTGATGCCCTCGTCGCCGGTCTCCTTCGCAAAGACGTGCGGATGGCGCCGCACCAGCTTGCTGCTCGCCTCCTCGACGGCGTCGCCGATCGTGAACCCGCCGGCTTCCTCGCTGATCTGCGCAAGGAACACAGCTTCGTACAGGTAATCGCCGAGCTCTTCGCGCAGCTCCGCCATGTTGCCGGTGTCGATCGCTTCGAGCACTTCGTAGGTTTCCTCGAGCACGAACGGGCGCAGCGACGCGTGCGTCTGCTCGCGATCCCAGGGACACCCGCCCGGCGCGCGCAGCGCGCGCATGATCTCCACCAGCCGTTCGAACTTCTCGCCGACGCGTTCAGTCATAGATCAACCAGCTCCGAACCACCAACCACGAACCACCAACCACGAACCACCAACCACGAACCACCAACCACCAACCACGAACTTCCCCGTGCGCCCGTATGCTAGCATTCGAGTTTCGCTATGACTGAACACCGGCACGCGGAGCGGCAGGAGAGCGGTACGGACGGCATCAGCTTCGCCGCGTTCGTGTTGTCGCTGGCGCACACGGCGGCTGTCCACTTCGGCGACATTCCCGAACCCGTCAGCGGCGCGACGCCGGAGGCGAATCTGCCGGCGGCGCAGCAGATGATCGATATCCTGTCGCTCATCGAGACCAAGACGCGCGGCAACCTGACCGCCGAGGAGCGGCAGCTGATCGAGCAGCTTCTCTACGAGCTGCGCCTTCGGTTCATGGAACTCCGGACGCCGCAGTCCCGCATCATCACGCCTTGACCCTTCGACAAGCTCAGGGTCATCCCGAGCCTCGCCGGGGGATGAGCCTGCGAAGTCGTGTCACGTTGCTCGGCACCGGCACGTCGCACGGTGTGCCGATGATCGCCTGCGCGTGCGCGACCTGTCGATCCACCGACCCGCGCGATCGGCGGCTGCGTCCATCGATCTATGTCGACGTTCCGGGCCGCGCGCACATCCTCGTCGACACGGCCATCGACCTGCGCCAGCAGATGCTGGCGCACGACATCACGCGCGTCGATGCGGTGCTCTTCACGCACGCGCACGCCGATCACATCCTGGGCCTGGACGATGTGCGGCGGTTCAACGAGATCCAGGGCGGCCCGATTCCGTGCTACGCGAACGCGGACGCGTGGAGGGCGATTCGCCAGACGTTCTATTACCTGTTCGACGGCGTGAAGCGCGGGGCCGGCGGCGTCGCGCAGCTCGTGCCCCACGAGATTTCCGGCCCCTTCACGCTTGCCGCCGTCCGCATCGTCCCGGTGCCGTTGTGGCACGGGACGCTGCCCATCCTCGGCTTCCGCTTCGGCAACTTCTCGTACCTCACCGATTGCAACGCGATCCCGGACGACTCGTGGCTGCTCATCGAGGGCACGGAGATTCTGGTGCTCGACGCGCTGCGGGATGCGCCGCACGAGACGCACTTCACGATCGCGCAGGCGCTCGCCGTGGTCGAGCGGCTCGGGCCGCGCCGCACCTACTTCACGCACATGACGCACGACGTGCCGCACGCGCAGACCAACGCGCGCCTGCCCCGGGGCGTGGAGCTGGCATATGATGGCCTCGTGCTTGACATCGAGGTCGACCCATCGTAGGGCGGGTTCCGCGCCCTTCGACACGCTCAGGGCGTCCCGAGCTGGTCGAGGGGCGAAGCGGACCCGCCTCTCACGTACACTCGTGGAGGTTCTGCATTTTCCCGATGATCCGCGGCCGCCGTGGCTCGTGCATCCCGTGCTCGCGCTCGGCAATTTCGACGGCCTTCACCGCGGACATCTCAAAGTCGTGGAGCGCGTCCGGCGCGGCGCCGCCGAGCATGGTGGCACGCCGATGGCGATGACCTTCGATCCGCATCCCTCACGCGTGGTCCGGCCCGACAAGGCGCAGCCGCTGCTGATGACGAAAGCGCAGCGGCTCGAGGCCCTGGACCGCGCCGGCATCGGCTGCGTGGCGGTGGTCCGCTTTACGCCGGAGCTGTCGCATTGGGATCCGGAGACGTTCGTGCGCACGGTGCTGGTGGAATGGCTACGCGTCTCGGAGGTGTGGGTCGGCGCGAATTTTCTGTTCGGGCACGGGCGCAGCGGCAACTTCACGATCCTGCGGACGCTGGGCCAGCGGTACGGTTTTCGGGCCGACAAGATCGATCCGGTCCGCTACAAGGAGTTCGTGGTCAGCAGCACGCGCATCCGGCGGCTGGTCGCCGAAGGGCGCATGGATGAAGCCGGCGGGCTGCTCGGCCACCAGTTCTACATCGATGGCACCGTCGTCGAAGGGAAGCGGCGCGGGCGCGAGCTCGGCTTTCCGACCGCCAACCTGCGGACCGAGAACGAGCTGATTCCGCCCAACGGCGTGTACGCGACGACGATGACCATCGACGGCATCGTGCACCCGAGCATCACGAACATCGGATTGCGGCCCACGTTTGGCGACACGACCGCGACGACGATCGAGGCGCACGTGCTTGGATACAGCGGCGATCTATACGGTCAGCAGGTGAGGCTCGGGTTCGTGCAGCGGCTGCGCGACGAGCGGCGCTTCGAGGATGTGGACGCGCTCCGCGCGCAGATCGAGGCCGATCGCCGCCGCGCCGAGCGCTTGTTCGCACAGTTATCCGTGTAGGCCGGGTTCCGCGAAGCGGACCCGGCGAAGGAGCAGGGCGGGTACCGCCGAAGGCGGACCCGGCGAAGGAGTAGGGCGGGTGCCGCCGGAGGCGGACCCGCCGGAGAATATGCTTCGTCTCTACAACACGCTGTCGCGCAGCGAAGAGCCGTTCGAGCCGTCGCGCGGAAACACCGTCCGCATGTACGCGTGCGGCCCGACCGTCTACGCGCGCGCGCACATCGGGAATTTCCGCACGTTCGTCTGCGTCGACGTGCTGCGCCGCACGCTGAAGCACCTCTGCGGCTACGAGATGCACGAGGCGATCAACTACACCGATGTCGACGACAAGACGATCGCGGGCGCGCAGAACGCCGGCGTGTCGCTGCGCGACTACACGGATGAATTGATCCGGTTGTTTCGCCAGGACGCCGAGCAGCTCGGCATCGAAGCGCCCGAGGAGACGCCGCGCGCTACCGACGAAGCCAACCTCCGCGCGATGGGCGACATGATTCTCGCGCTCGAGCGCAACGGCCACACCTATCGCCGCGACGGATCGACCTATTTCAAGATCGCCACGCTGCCGCAGTACGGCCGGCTCGCGCGTCTTGATCCCGAAGGGATCAGGGCGGGCGCGCGTGTCGACAACGACGAATACTCCAAGGACGATGCGCGCGATTTCGTGCTATGGAAGGCCAGTAAACCAGACGAGCCGAGCTGGGATGTGGGCGCAGGGCCCGGGCGGCCCGGCTGGCATCTCGAGTGCTCGGCGATGGCGCTGCGCCTGCTCGGCGGGCCGCCGATCGACATCCACGCCGGCGGCGTCGATCTGATCTTCCCGCATCACGAGAACGAGATCGCGCAGAGCGAGGGCGCCACCAAGGAGCCGTTCGCGCGCTTCTGGATGCACATCGAGCACCTGCTCGTCGAGAACGAGAAGATGTCGAAGTCGCTCGACAACTTCTACACGCTGCCCGCGGTGCTGGCGCGCGGGTATCGCGCGTCCGCGCTTCGCTACCTGCTCCTCTCGTCGCATTACCGCAAGCAGCTCAACTTCACCTGGGCGGGGATGGAGCAGGCCGAGGAGTCGCTCCGGCGCATCGGCGATTTCCTCGCGCGGCTCGAGACCGTGTCGGCCGGCGGCACCTATCCGGCGGCGGTCGAGGCGATTGAGAAGGCGCGGTCGTCGTTTGCCGGGGCGCTCACCGGCGATCTGAACACCGCCGCGGGCCTGGCGGCGATCTTCGACCTCGTGCGCGACATCAACGCCGCGATCGACGCGAAGGCGATCGGCCGCGTCGACGCAGATGCGGCGCGCCGCGCCATCGACGACTTCGACTGCGTGCTCGGCGTGGTGACGCTGCGCCGAGCCGAGGACGCCCAGCCGCCGGTGCCGGTGGAGGAGATCGAACGTCTCATCGAGGAGCGCCGCGCCGCGCGCGGACGCCGGGACTTTGCAGCCGCCGACGGCATCCGCAATTCACTCGCCGAGCGTGGCATCCTGTTGGAGGACAACGCGGGAGGCACGCGCTGGAAGCGAAAATAGGCGCCACCGCTCCCGATATCCGGACGGAACTGCCCGGGCCGAAGGCGCGCGCGATCATCGAGCGCGACGCCAGGTCTGTCTCCACGTCCTACACGCGTGACTACCCGCTGGTCATCGCCCATGGCTCCGGCGCCCACGTCGAAGATGTCGACGGCAACGTCTTCCTCGACTGCACCGCGGGCATTGCCGTCGCCTCCACCGGGCATTCGCATCCGGACGTCGTCAAGGCGATCACCGATCAGGCGCAGAAATTCCTGCACATGTCGGGAACCGATTTCTACTACGAGCTGCAGGCGCGCCTGGGCGAGGAGCTGTCGGCAATCGCGCCGATGCCCGGGCCGCATCGATCGTTTTTCGGCAACTCCGGCACGGAAGCCAACGAAGCGGCGCTGAAGCTCGCGAAGTACTCCACGAAGCGGCACGACATCATCGCGTTCTTCGGCGCGTTCCACGGCCGGACGATGGGGTCGCTCTCGCTCACGGCCAGCAAGGTTCGGCAGCGCCAGGGATTCGGTCCGCTCATGCCGGGGACGTACCACGCGCCGTATCCGGACACGTATCGCTCGGGACTCTCGGCGGACGCGACGACGGCGCAGTGCATCGACTTCATCGAGCAGCAGCTCTTCGTCCACCTCGTCGCGCCGGACGAAGTTGCGGCGGTGATGGTCGAGCCGATCCAGGGCGAGGGCGGCTACATCGTTCCGCCGGAGAGCTTCCTGCAGCGGCTGCGCGAGCTGACGCGGCGCCACGGCATCCTGCTGATCGTCGACGAGGTGCAGTCGGGGATGGGACGCACCGGGAAGATGTTCGCCATCGAGCACTCCGGGGTCGATCCGGACATCGTGACGATGGCGAAGGGGATTGCGTCGGGGCTGCCGCTTGGCGTGGCGACCGCGCCGGCATCGATCATGTCGTGGCCGCCGGGGACGCATGCGAGCACGTTTGGCGGGAACCCCGTGGCGTGCGCCGCTGCGGTGGCGACGATCGCGCTGCTGCGCGAGAGCCTGATGAAGAACGCAGAGGTGGTCGGCGCGCACCTGATTGCGGGTGCGCGCGCGTTGATGGAGAAGCATCCGCTGATTGGCGACGTCCGCGGGCGCGGGCTCATGGTGGGGCTCGAGTTCGTGCGCGATCGGCGGACGAAGGAGCGCGCGACGACCGAGCGCGACGCGCTGGTGAAGGAATGCTTCCGGCGCGGGTTGCTCGTGCTCGGCGCGGGGCGCAACGCGATCCGGCTGTCGCCGCCGCTGGTGCTGACGAAGGAGCAGGCGGACATCGCGCTGCGGATCCTCGACGAGGCGCTCGCGTCTTTACCACGATGACACGAAGGGAACGAAGGTCACGAAGACCTAATGTGGGTTCGTGCCCTTCGCGATTTTCGTGTTCTTCGTGGTTAGACACAGGCGGCGCGGATTTTGTAGGTCCGCGATCGCATGGCTATCGACAGGCGTCAGGAGCTCGGGAAATCGGGCGAAAATCTCGCGTGCGCGGAGCTGGAGCGCCGCGGGTACGCAATTCTTGAGCGCCGCTACCGCACGCGGGTCGGCGAAATCGACATCATCGCGAGGGACAAGGAGACGATCGTGTTCGTCGAGGTCAAGGCGCGGGTGAGCGACGATTTCGGAGGCGGCGCGGCGGCGATTACCGGCTGGAAGCAGCGCCGTGTCGCGCAGATGGCGGTGGACTATCTCTCGCGGCACCGGCTTCACGACCGGCCGTGCCGCTTCGACGTGGTCACGGTGGATTTCGAGGCTGGGGCGCCGCGCATCACGGTGTACCCTGATGCGTTCTCGGTATAACGGAGATTGGAGAGTGGAGATCGGACGATTGGCGACTGTTGATGATTTGCGAGTGTTGATTGCGGGAATCAATTTCATGATTCGGGGGTTTTCTGAATCGTCAATCAATTCGCCCAATCGCCAATCGACAATCGGCAACAGTCATCAATCGTCCAATCTGAGATCTTCGATTTCATCTTCGATTTCATGAGCGAGCTTCGCAAAGATCCCGTCACCGGCCGCTGGGTGATTATCTCCACCGAGCGGCGCAAGCGCCCGACCGACTTCCATCTCGAGCCGGTGCAGATCGCGCCCGATCCCTCGTGTCCGTTCTGCGAGGGGCACGAGTCGATGACGCCGACCGAACTGCTCGCGATCCGGCGGGACGGTAGCAAGCCGAACACGCCCGGCTGGGATCTCCGCGTCGTCCCGAATCAGTTTCCCGTGCTGCGCGTCGAGGGCACGCTCGATCGCCAGGGCGAAGGGCTCTTCGACAAGATGAACGGCATCGGCGCGCACGAGGTGATCATCGAGTCGCCGCGTCACCTGAACATGCTGGCCGATATGAGCGACGAGGCGATCGAGCGGGTGCTCTGGGCGGCGCGCGAGCGGATGCAGGACCTGCGGCAGGATCGCCGCTTCCGCTACATCATCGTCTTCAAGAATCACGGATCGGCGGCGGGCTCATCGCTCGACCACTCGCACTCGCAGCTCATCGCGCTGCCGATCGTGCCGCGCGAGGTGCACGACGAGGTGGAGGGCGCCAAGGCGCACTTCGACGCGAAGGAGCGCTGCGTGTTCTGCGACATCCTGCGCCAGGAGACGCGCGACGGGCAGCGCCTGATCGCGGAGAACGGCGACATCGTCGCGATCGCGCCGTATGCGCCGCGCTTTCCGTTCGAGACCTGGCTGCTGCCGCGCCGGCACGAGGCGCACTTCGAGAACGCGCCGCGGCACGAATACGCGTCGCTGGCGCGGCTGATGGGCGACATCCTGCGGCGGATCAACAAGACGCTTGGCGCCCCGCCGTACAACCTGCTCATCCACACCGCGCCGCTGGGGGAGCCGGCCGACGAGTATTTCCACTGGCACGTGGAGATCATGCCGAAGCTCACGAAGGTGGCCGGCTTCGAGTGGGCGACCGGGTTCTACGTGAACCCCACGTCGCCCGAGGAAGCGGCGCAGGTCCTGCGCGACGCGCGCGGGTAACCACGAAGGGCACGAAGACGTGGGCAACCACGAAGGGCACGAAGCTCACGAAGGATTTCTTGGTACGTGGGGGCCGGCTCGTAGAGGCGGACCTGTCCGCCTTCGCTGAAAGCTTCGGCGGGCAAGCAGGTCCGCCCGCCTTGATTGGTGAAAGATCGCTGTGGTACGCTGGGTTTTCGCCGCGAGCGGGAATAACTCAGTGGTAGAGTGCGACCTTGCCAAGGTCGAAGTCGCGGGTTCGAATCCCGTTTCCCGCTCCAACTTCTTCTCTCCCGCCCGCGGTCGCGGGTGTGCTGACATCCCGCGGAACAGTGCGATCGGCGCCGTAGCCAAGTGGTAAGGCAGAGGTCTGCAAAACCTCCATCCCCGGTTCAAATCCGGGCGGCGCCTCCAAATTCTTCCAAGAAACAGGGCATGCCCCGACTAACGCATCAGGTAGGATCCGCGTGCGCTGACCGCAACGCTAACCATTGACTGCTCAGAAGGCGAAAGCCGCGCCCACAAAAATTCTGCGGGCAGTCCGAACGCACTGGTTCGGGATGCTGGTTGCGACTTTGGGCTCCCTTGTGTTTTTTTGGGCTTCCATTTACCAAACGGAAATCAGCGAAGCCTTTCCGTTTTATTGGGGGCCGTACGCCGGCAGGCTTGCGATACACGCGATCGTTTTCTGGATCGGCGTTGTCATTGTCGCGCTCATGATCGCCATCCAAAACATGGAGGATGATGACGCGCGGAAAGAGCTTGTCGACGCAACGGAAAAAGTCAGTACCTTGGTGCAGACGCTGCCACCAAAGGGTTGGCGTGAGGATTATGCTTTGGCGGTCGGAGTAGCTGCAGACGCATTGCACGCCGTTCTGCCTCGGGGG
>JAHFUO010000058.1:16977-18671 GCA_023265015.1 Acidobacteriota bacterium
CAACGTCGAAGGCGCGATCGTAGTGTTGCTGAATTCGATCGCATCGCTGGCCGTTCGTTATGATGCACGGCCTCGTTTAGCTTCCGGCGAGCCTGCGCTATACGCCGCAAACGTGATGCTGTTTGTTCCCCGATCGCCTACTGCGCCGTTTATCGACGGCGAACTCAAGAATGCTCTCCGCTTCGTTCCTGCTGAGTTCGACCTTCAGCAACTCGTCGGTGTTCTCAAGTTGGTGCCTGAACTTACGTACTCGACTGCTCAGAATGGCAAGGACACAGTTATTCCGGCGATTGCCCTCCCGGTACCGACGAACATCAAAACAGCAAGCGGCCGATGGAAGGTACTGCCGGGGGCTCCGTTGGCTTTCGTGGGCGACGGAGTAGATGGGTATGCCGACGCAAACTCAATTGCCGAATGGTTCGATAGGTCGGCGGACTTTCCTGTGTCGGTACGCGATGAAGTAGCCGCATATTTCGCCGGCCCTGGTGCTACATCGAGAAGCTTCGTGAGCCGAAGGCTAATGAGCGGCGCTGAGAGGCTCGGCGTGCTGAATCTCCATTCCAATCTCCCAAATCTTCTCGGAGTTCGTGAAGCCGCCAGGCCGGAAGCCTCCGTCGCGAGGCGTGAGGAGTTCTTTGCTCTCTTGACGCCAGTCATGCGAGACGTGGAGGAGGTTGTGCAGCTCTATCGCGGGATGGTCACCTGAACCGAAACCTTCCCGATTTGTTAAGATGTTGTAGGTGGCTCTAATGACTCAAGATGCTCTGCAGGAGATCCTGGAACGTTCCGCGCAAGCTTTACGCGAAGTGCGCGAACGTCAGTCTCAAACATCGAGCACCTCCACCCAAGGGGATCATTTTTCCTTCCCTGTGCCAGGGAGTTCTGGGCCACGCCCGCCTGGCAAGAGCGAACGGACGACCCAACGGTCTACTGAAAATCGCCGCAGCGAGTCTGAGGACCCTTAGGACGACACGCGTACCTTGCGTTCCTGCGCGGTGTCAAGTCGAGTTGCCGCGTCTGTCAAATCACCGTCACTCACGATGTTGTAGCGCTCGAACACAGAGCGCGTTTTGTGTCCGGTAAGCTTCATCGAGACACGCTCAGGAATGCCTGCCCTCACCATGTTGCGAACGGCGGTCCGCCGCAGATCGTGAGGGATGCGCCCAGGACAGCCGGCCGAAATACACGCGTTCGCCCATGCCTTGTTCAGCGACAGGATCTTCCGAGGTGACTTCTCACCCCCACGCTTGTCGGCGACCATCCGAAAGAACACGTAGGGGCAGATCTTCCCAAGCTTCTTTAGCCGATCGCGCTCATCTCGCTGTTCCTCAAGCAGCTTGCGCAACTGTGTCGTCATTTTGAAAACGCGGCCTTCGCGGTTCTTCGTCTTGCCTGGGTCGAGTCTGATCTCACCGGCCTTGAAGTCGACATGACGCCATTCGATCGGTAGCACTTCGCTCGTCAGGCGCCATCCGGTTAGCCCGCCTTGCGACACGCGCTCTTGAACGCTTTGACGAACGTCTTGATCGGCTTTGGTCGAGCGGCCCCGTGTCTTCGGGAACCGTCGGACGCCGTGCGTTCCTCGGATGGCTGCTCTATACTGAAATTGTGAAGATCTGGTTGCATCTCCCGGACACGGCCGTCAGGCAACTTGCCGAAGAGGGTGAGGATCTGTCGCGGGCGGCCCTGGAGGC
>JAHFUO010000151.1 GCA_023265015.1 Acidobacteriota bacterium
ATGACGGCGATGCCGAATCCAAATCCACCCGCGAGCACGGCCGCGCGCACCGGGCGCGTGAGGAGCGATCGCCAGGCGATCCGGAGCATCATGAGTGCACCACCGTGCCGCGTTTCATCATCAGCCGCCGCTCGGCGCGCGTGGCCAGCACCGGATTGTGCGTCACGACGACGATGGCCGTGCCGTCGGCGTGCACGCGGTCGAAGAGGTCGGCGACCTGCTCCCCGGTATCCTCGTCAAGCTCACCGGTCGGCTCGTCGGCGAGCAGCAGCGCCGGGCGATTCGCGAGCGCGCGGGCGATGGCCACGCGCTGCATCTCGCCACCAGAAAGCTGCGACGGCCGGTGATGACCGCGGTCGATCAAGTCGACGTACTCGAGCAACTCGCGCGTGCGGGCCCGACGGTCCGCGGGCCGGATTCCGATTTCCGCCTGCGGCAACTCCACGTTCTCCCACGCGCTGAGCATCGGCATCAAGAAGAAGCGCTGGAACACGAAGCCGATCCGCGTCAGTCGAATCCGGCTCCGCTCGCTGTCGGTCAGTCGTGCGACATCCCGCCCTTCGAACAGCAGCGATCCGTCGGTCGGCGCATCGACACACCCGAGCAGATGCAACAGCGTCGACTTGCCGCAGCCCGATGGACCCGTGACGGCGACATAGGCGCCGGGGTTGATCTCGATCGACACGTCGCGCAGCGCCACCACGGGACCGGCCGGCATCGGAAACTCGCGCGTGAGATGACGCCCCTCGACGATGGTCGTCATGAGACGGTCTCGCGCCGGAGCGTGGCGGCAATCGGCAGCCGCGCGGCCACCCAGATGGGGTACGCGGCCGCGCCGAGTCCGGTGGCGGCGAGCAGCCCGACGTGCAGCACGACGGCCCTCGGCTCGAGAACAAAAAAATGAAGCCGCTCGGGGATGCCCGGCATCGCGCGCAGGATGTGATCGAGCTCGAACGCCAGGAGGCCGCCGAGCGGCAGTGCGAGCAGCCCGCCCACGCCGACCAGCATCGTGGACTCCCAGAGGAGCGTGGCGACGATCCGTCGCCGTGGGAAGCCGAGCGCGCGAAGCGCGGCCATCTCGCTCAGCCGCTGGTTGACCGACATGGTGAGCAGCGTCGCAATCAACAGAAACGCAAAGCCGAGCGTGACCGAGGACAGCACAAACGAGATCTGACGGAAATAGGCGAACCCGTTCTGGTCGAAGTGCGTGACGAGCTGCGCGTTCGAGTAGGCGTGCAGATCGGGCCGCAGGTGGTTGATGGCCGTCACGGCGTCATCGGGTCCGAACGGCGGCCGCGAAGCAATGACGACGACGTCGGCATTATCTTGCCCCCTGCCCGCGTGCACCCGCCGGAAGGCGTCGATCGTGGTCGCGGCCATGAGGTCGCCAGGCGGCTCGAAGTCGAACTCGGCCACCCCGACAACGCGAAACATCACGGGCGGAATGGCGGACGCTGCGCCAAACATCGTGGTTCGCATGCCGAGGGCCGACCCCACCTTCAGCCCCAGCGCCTCGGCGAAGCGCATGCTGACAACGAGCGGCGGCGGCTCCCGCGTGCCTCCGGCCGCCACGAGATTCTCGCCGTTGATGATGCGCCACGCCTTGCGTTCCGCTCCCACGGTGGCGCTGATGAGCGTCACCCCTTCAGCCGGCCGGCCGGATACGATCGCCAGCGCACGGTCCCAGCGGACGGCCGCGATCTCCTGCACTTCCGGCAGCCGCGAGATGTCGGCAATGAGCGCGTCCGCGTGCGTGATTGGGATCCGCGCCGCCGGCGGGTCGTCGCTGGCGATCACTCGCACGTCGTAGCCGGCGGAGTCCAGGAGATCGCGGAACGAAATCAGCAGGCCGTGCGACAGCAAGAGCATGTCGAACAGCAGGGCGCCGATCACCGCGACGCCGGCGACGGCAAGCAGGGCGCGCGCCGGACTCGCCGCCACGGTTCGCCACGCCAGCGCTCGCGAAGTCATCGGCGGACGAGGGAAACCACCTCGCGTCGGAGCAGCGTCCAGGACGCCGCCAGACCGGCAATCACGCCGAGCGGGACGGCGAAGGCGACCGACTGCCACGCGATCGGAAACGTGACGCGCACGAACACCAGGGTGGTGTCGTAGCGCCACTGAAAGAACCGGTTGACCACGCCCTGCCCGGCCCGCGCGACCAGAATCCCGAACACGGCGCCGACGATCGCGATGAGCAGCCCCTCGAGCAGTACTTCGACCAGGATCGAGCGCGCTGGAATCCCCATCAAACGGAGGATCCCGATGATGTCGCGTCGCTCTTCGGCGCGCATCATCATCAGCGCGAGGAGGAACGCGGTGCTGCCGATGACGGTCACGATGGCGATCGCCCAATGAAACCGGTCCAGAACGGCGAAGGGACCGCCGCTGTTATCCTGGCGTGCCGTCGATCGCACCATGAGGCCGCGCGCGCGGGCCGCGAGCGTGGAGATGATGGCGCCGGCCTCCTGCGGATTGACCAGCGCGACGTTGAGGACGTTGACCGATTCAGTCGACAGCGGATCGGTGAGGTCGGCCGAGAGGGCGATCAGGTCCGGCAGGTGGAGGCGGGCTTCAAGCCGCTTCGCCGAAAACTTCATCGGATCTGGAGTCGGTTCATAAGTGCCGACCACGCGAAACTGGCCGGCGCGAGTCCCGTCGGGCTCGGCGGCCAGCGTCACGAGATCGCCGACATGCACGTTGGCCTGCTCCATCAGTTGGCGCGACAGCAGGATCTCCGGCACATCGTTCGCGGCTTCTGCCGCCGTCAGTCCAAAGGCAACTGCGGCGATGATCGATCCTGCGTAGATCGTCGTACGTAGTGTCCGCCTTGAGGCGGACCGTGAGGTACAGGGCACGCAAGAATTATAGTGTTCTGAGAGCTCGTGGCGCAGGACTTTAGCCCTGCGATTTCTTCGTGGCGCAGGACCTTAGCCCTGCGATTTCTTCGTGGCGCAGGACTTTAGCCCTGCAATGGTGGCTATCGTCGTGCGTAGGTGTGCTCGATGTACTCATCGACCAGCCGCTGAAACTCCGCCGCGAGCTCCTCGTAGGTTCCGCGCAGCGTCGTCACGTGCCGGCCGTCGATGAAGATGGGACAGTTGGGCGCTTCGCCCGTCCCTGGCAGGCTGATGCCGATGTTGGCCGCCTTCGATTCGCCTGGACCGTTGACGACACAGCCCATCACGGCGAGCGTCATCGACTCGACGCCTTCGTACCGGATCCTCCACGCGGGCATCTGATCGCGAACGTAATTCTGAATCCGTTCGGCCAATTCCTGGAACGTCGTGCTGGTCGTCCTCCCGCAACCGGGACAGGCGGTCACGCTCGGAGAGAACGACCGGAGACCGAGCGCCTGCAGCAGCTCGCACGCCGCGTACACTTCTTCGCGGCGGTCGCCGCCGGGACGCGGCGTGAGCGACACGCGGACGGTGTCGCCGATGCCTTCCGCGAGCAGCACGCTCATGGCGGACGCGGACCAGACGAGGCCTTTTACTCCCATGCCGGCTTCGGTGAGCCCGAGATGCAGCGGTTGATCGGTCTGCCGCGCGAGCGCGCGATACACGGCGATGAGATCCCGCGGCCGCGACGTCTTGCACGAGATGATGATTTGATCTTTGCGGAGGCCGCTTTCGATTGCGAGCGCTGTCGATTCGATCGCCGAGAGCACCATGCACTCGTTGATGATCTCTTCCGAGGCCTTGCCAAGGTCGCGATCGGTGTTCTCCTGCATCTTCGCGACGACAAGCTCCTGGTTGAGCGAACCGCCATTGACCCCGATGCGCACCGGCTTCTGGTGCTCGCTCGCGACTTTGCAGATGGTCGCGAACTGCTCGTCGCGGCGCTTCCCCGTGCCGACGTTGCCCGGGTTGATGCGGTACTTGTCGAGCGCACGCGCGCAATCGGGGAACCTGGTCAGCAGGAGGTGGCCGTTGTAATGGAAATCGCCGATGAGCGGCGCGGTGCAGCCGGCGTCGAGCATGCGCTGTTTGATCTCGGGGACCGCCGCGGCCGCTTCGGGGAGGTTCACCGTGACGCGCACCATTTCCGATCCGGCCTCGGCGAGCTCGAGGCACTGTTGCGCCGTCGCGCGCGGGTCGGCCGTATTCGTCAAGGTCATCGACTGAACGACAATCGGCGCGCCGCCGCCGACCTGGAGGTCTCCGACCTTCACGCCAACGGTCTTGTGTAGTCTGATCACGCTCATCTGTGGGATCGATTTCTCATGATAGCATCAGCGTCCGGGCCGTCACGGGTACGACTTTCGGTACGTAGTGTCCGGCTTCCGCCTTCGCGTAAAGCTTCGGCGGACAGGTCAGCCGGACCGTGACAGGCGTGGTGTCCGGCTTTAGCCGGACCGGTGGCGAGTGGGTATGCCTGCCGCCTGGCTGAGGTAT
>JAHFUO010000059.1 GCA_023265015.1 Acidobacteriota bacterium
CGACTGCCGCCGCAAGCGATCCGGCCGAGATGAAACGGGTCGCCCAGATCGTGATCAGGAACTCCGCGCTCGCAGCCGCAAGCGTGACCGGCGTGAGCACGGCAAAGACGCCCGCCGCCGTGGCGACGCCTTTGCCGCCTCGGAATCCCAGCCACACCGGGTAGATGTGACCGATGATCGACGCGAGCCCGGCCGCAACCGGCGCCACGGGACCTGCGGCGATCGCCCGCGCCACCAGGACGGCCACCGACCCCTTGAGCGCATCCAGCAGCATCGCGATCACCGCCGGTGTTATGCCCGACGTGCGCAAGACGTTCGCCGCGCCGACATTGCCGCTGCCAGCGTAGCGCAGATCGATCCCTCGCCGGCGCGTCAGCAGAAACGCGAACGGCACGGACCCGACGAGATACGCGAACACGACAGCAAGAACGGTATTCATGAAGCTCACTGGTTCTCGAGTGCTCAGGTGCTCAGGTGCACAGGTTCGGTGCTCAGGTTCTGGTTCGCGGGTTCACGGGTGGTTCGCCGGTTCGGCGGAACGAGCGAACCACCTGAGCACCTCTGAACCCGAACCCGCGAACCGAACCCGTGCACCCGTGAACCCGTGCACTTCGAGGACCAATCATCGACCCTTCAAGAGTGTTCGAAGCAGGGCCGCGTATTGCGACCCCTTCGGCGACAACCGGCTCTGAAACAGTGTAATCGCGTCGATGCGCGTCGTGCCGGTCTGTCGATCCGCGAGCCCCTCGAACAGGCGGGCCGATCGCAGTCCCTCCGCCTTCTTCACGCGCGCGAGCGTCAGATGAGGACTGTATGGCCGAGTGTCAGCCGGCAAGCCGAGCGCCGCGAGCCGCGCGCCGATCTCGCGCTCCACGGCTATCAGCCCGTCCCTCCCCTTCTCGATGCCGGCCCACACGACCCGGGGCGGGCCGCTCCCTGGAAACGCGCCGGCTCCCGCGAGGACCAGCTCGAACGGCTCGACATCGAGCCGCGGCTCCAGCGCCGTGCGAATCGCCGCGGCGCGACCCTCGTCAACTTCTCCGATGAACCTGATGGTGATGTGAAGACGGTCGGAGGCGGCCCACGTCAGCCGCGCACGCGGCGCAGAGGCTGACACCCGCTGCTGAAGGTCGCTGATCAGATCGGCCGCCCGGGCGGCAAGCGTGTCGCCGATCTCCGCGGCAACAAACAGCCTCACGGCACTCAGTTTGCCTCATCACGGTGGCAACCGTGCCGGATCGACCGAAGTACGCAGATCCTGCACCGATTTGCCCTGATGACGATCAGGTAAGATTTTCCAAGGACGTGCGCGCCTTCGTTGCGGAGGGACTTCGCGACGTGGCAAACCTCGCGGTTGGAGGAATGGTGTTCGGTCAGTTCCTCGGCGAGCGGCCATTCTCGGTGCTTGTCGCTTCCGCTGGGGTCGCGATCTGGATGGTGCTCATGTCATACGCCGTTTTTCTGCGCGCAAGGAAAGCATAACGATGGCAGGCCTTTTCGTGCTGCTCGGCGGCATCGTCCTTTGGGCGACGGTATTTGTGATCATCGACACCATCGGGTATCGCCGCGACCAGCGCGGTCGACGCCGCTGAAATCACTTCTTCAACAGCGCGGGCCAGTTGATGACAAGACTCGCCGCGGGACCTTGGGCATCGGCAATCGGCTTCATGACTAGAAATCGTTGCCCATCGCGAGTGGCGGCGAATTGCTCCGAGGACACGGAGGGGACGAGAGTTGTTCGAAATAGGGCGCGCGGCGCGCCAGCCTCAACCCTCGCGCCCATCTTCAGATCGACTGACATCATTGCCCCGTCTGGCGCAAGGTAGAAGAGCTCGCCGCCGTCGCCGCGCCACCGCGGCTGGACGCCGCCGGCAGACGAGATCTGCCACTTGTCATTGGTCGGCGGAAAAGGCGTGATATAGACCTCAGCTCTGCCAGACTCCTCAGCGTCGTACGCGATCCACTTTCCGTCGGGCGAAAAATTCGGCTGGTCCACGCGGCCTGATGTCGGATGCACGACGCGAAGCGGTTTTCGATCACCCGATAACGGCAGCACCCACAAATCCCGCGTCACATCGTCGTTGAACAGGAGGAACCGACCGTCCTTCGACCGATCGGAAACCGACAGCGATCCACCTTGCATCAGCAGCTTCTCGTCGCCGCCAGTGGAAGCCATGTCGTAAAGGCTCTTGATTCCCTTGCGCGTCGAGTTGAACGCAATTCGTCGTCCATCCGGCGACCACGCCGGGTTCGACTCGCGCTCGCTGCCGAACGTGAGTCGTGAGGAAACAGTCCGCCGCGGATCGATGATCCACAGATTCACGACGCCACCTGTTCGATCCGACCGCCCCACGCCAATCAACTGCTCGTCAGGCGAGAGCTGCATCGTCTCGTATGCCCCAGGCGCGCCAACGGACCCAAGCTCTTTACCTGTCCGATCGAGCCAGACAAGCTGCGCATACGACGACCCGGCGGCTTCGTACACCAGCACGCCGGTTGCCGACACACTGAATGATCCTCCCGTGGCGGCTCCCTGTACCGATTCCGCAAGCGGCACAGGCTCACCAGTCAATCGCTGCGCAGATAGATCCAGGGGCTGAGCCATGACGGCGCCGTCGCGCCAGAAGATCAAATGCCCTTGTGCGTATTGCGCGTTTCCGCCGCCGCCGAGCACGCGCGTGTCATTCGAATCCAGAGTTCCAACGTATGTTTTCAGGTCTGCGCCGCGGTACAAGAAATGACGACCGTCGGGCAGGAAGAACGGCCACGAATATGTGGCGACTTGCGATCTCGGCAGTACGGATCCCTGCTTTGCCGACGGAGCGGCCAGCAAAAGAGACGGCGTGCCGCCAGCCGCCGATACGCTGTACAACGCGACGAAATCGGAAAACACGATGACGCCGTTGCTATTCCACGTGGCGCCGGCACCGGTTATTGATCCAGCGTTAGCCAAGAAACTGCAAATCGTCACGGCGGCTCCGCCGCCTGCCTCTATCCTCTTCATTGTCCCGTTGACGAAGAAACCTATGAAGCGGCTGTCGGGAGACCAGAATGGAGAGTCTGCGTTCTCGGTGCCAGAAAGGGGTTGGGCGATCGCTCCATCCAGCGGACGAACCCACAGTTGGCTGTTTCCGTTAGGGCCTGCGGCGATGAAGGCGAGGCGCCTCCCATCGGGCGAGACAGCGAGAATGTGTTGGGCGGCGAGTCCAGCGCCAAAGCGACCGATCCCGGAGTTCACACCGCTCATCAGCACAGTGGCGCGGTACACATTGGTGTCTGCTGCAGGCGACCTGAAGTACACGAACTCAATCGCCGCTACGGCGACAGCAATCCCACAAAGCACCGCAAGAATCGCGGTGATCAACCGCAGAGGCGATTTGCTTGCAGCCATGATCTTCGCGGCCTCAGCCACCTCCGCCACGTGAGGAGATGTCAGCGCGTCGTCAATTTCGAGGCGGGCGACGGCGATATCAGGCAACCGGTCGCGGCGGTTCTTCATCAGTGCACGACGCAACAGCCGTCGAACACTTGCTGGTGTGCCGGGCGGCAGCCCACTCCACAGTGGCTCCGCTCGGACGACAGCAGCGATGGTGTCGGTCACATCGTCGCCGGGGAATGCACGCGCGCCCGTGAGCATTTCGAAGAGTACGCAGCCGAACGCCCAGATGTCTCCACGCTTGTCGACCGCCTGGCCTCGGGCCTGCTCGGGCGCCATGTACGCGGCCGTTCCAAGGAGAACTCCGGCGCCTGTCATCAGTGCCGGAGAGGTGATCGTCGGCGACATCGACACAGGGACACGGCCCGCTGCCGGCTGCGCGCTGCCAGCTGACTCCGTGAGCTTGGCGAGCCCGAAATCCAGAACCTTCACAACGCCGGACGGCGTGATCTTGATGTTCGCGGGCTTCAGATCCCGATGGGTGATGCCCTGCTCGTGCGCGGCTTCGAGCGCTTCGGCGATCTGCCGCGCGATGGGCAAGGCTTCATCCAGCGGAATCGCTCCGCGCGCGATACGATCCGCCAGCGTGTCGCCCTCGACAAGTTCGAGGATGAGCGCTCGGGTGGGCCGGCTCCCGACTTCGCTCTGCGAGCTTCGTCGGGCAGGAAAGCCGGTCCCCACGTCCGGGGGTGCCTCTTCCAGTCCATAGATCGCAGCGATATGAGGGTGATTCAGCGAGGCGAGAATCTGCGCCTCACGTTCGAAGCGCGCGAGGCGTTCGGGATCGGCGGCGAAGTGATCGGGCAGGACCTTGATCGCCACATCGCGCTGCAGCCGCGTGTCCCGCGCGCGATACACCTCGCCCATCCCGCCGGCGCCGATGGCGGACTGGATCTCGTACGGACCGACACGCGTTCCTGGACCGAGGGCCATCTGTTGAAGGAGAACGCCGGATTCTAGCGCGAACCACGCCTGCGGCGAACAGTGAACTCCACACCCAGAACCCAGAACCGAACCTGAACACGAACCGAGAAGCGAGAACGCCAGAAGCGTGAACGACGGCTTCTCAAGGTTCCAGCAGCATCCGCCGCACCATGTCGAGCGCCGCCTGCGACGCCTGGAACTTCACCATCTCGCGGCCGCCGACAAAACGGAACGTGCGCACGCGGCTGCCGGCGGGCGACACCGCCGCGACCGACACAGTGCCCACCGGCTTTTCTGGCGTGCCGCCACCGGGCCCGGCGATGCCGGTGACCCCCACGCCGATGTCGACGCGCGCCGCCGTTCTGATGCCTTCGGCCATCGCGCTCGCGACCGGATCGCTGACGGCGCCATGCGCCGCGATCAGCTCCGGCAGCACACCGAGCAGCTCGATCTTCGCGTCGTTGCTGTACGAGACGACGCCCCGCTCGACGTAGCGGGAGCTGCCGGGCACGTCCGTCAGCCGCGACGTGATCAGCCCGCCGGTGCACGACTCGGCCACGCCAATCGTCAAGCCACGCTCGGTCAGCATCGCGCCGAGGACTTCCTCGAGCGCGCGGCCGTCCGTGCTGTAGGCATGCATCCCCATCACGGCCCTCACGTGTTCGACGGCCGTCTCGAGCGCGGCCTCCGCGGCCTCGCGCGAGGCCGCGCGCGCGGACAGGTGCAACTCGATCTGCCCGAGCGATGCGAGAATCGTGGCCGAGATCGGAATCGCGGCGCGCGACCACTCCGCGTAGAGCGGCTGTACCGCCTCCTCGGTGTGCGATTCGCTCCGGCCCGTGATCTTGATGACGCGCCGCACGAGCGACAGTCCCGGCGACCGCTCGCGCAGCGCTCCGTCCGCCACGCTCGTCATCATCGGCTTCAGCTCGCGCGGAGGGCCGGGCAGCAGCAGGACAATCCGCTCGCCCTCTTCGATCCACAGGCCGGGCGCCGTCCCGTTGCTGTTCTCCAGCAGGCGCGCGCCAACCGGCACCATCGCCTGACGGCGGTTGATGGCCGGCATCTCGAGACCTCGACCCTGGAAGCGCGCACGGATCCGCGCCGTGATCGTCTCGTCTTCCACGAGGGGGCGGTTCAGCACCTCCGCCACGACCGGCCGCGTCAGGTCGTCGTCGGTGGGCCCAAGACCGCCGCAGCAGACCAGGAGATCGACGCGCGCCAGCCCGCTGCGCACGGCGTGCTCCAGCTCGGCGCGATCATCGCCGATGATGCTCTTGAAGGCGACCTCGATGCCGAGCAGGTTCAACTGCTCGGTGATGAACAGCGAGTTCGTGTCGATGCGCGACGGCGTCAGCATCTCGCTCCCCACCGCGATGATGGCGGCGCGCGAGAGCACGTTCCTGCCCGCTGCCCGCTGCCGGCTGCCGGCTGTCATGTGAGCCACGCCGGCAGCAGCCACACGAGCGCGCGCATCGCGAGGTTCCCGTACATCGCCGCCATCACGTCGTCAGTGACCACGCCGAAGCCGCGGGGAAGCGATTCGAGCCGGCGGGCCGGCCACGGCTTCACCACGTCAAGGACCCGGAACACGACGAAGCCGGTCATCGCTCCCGCGATGCTGACCGGGATCAGCGCGAGCGTGATCAACATGCCGACGACCTCGTCGATAATGACCGGCCCGGGATCTCTGCGGCCGAAATAATGCTCCGCTTCCGTGGCGCTCCAGATGCCAACCGCCAGGAGCACGATGATCGTGGCGATCTCGCCGGTCATCGATCCGCTGCGGCGGACGACATAGAACACCGCCAGTCCGATGGCGGAGCCACACGTGCCCGGCGCGAACGGAGCGTAGCCCACATACGCGCACGTTGCGATGAATACCCCGATGCGACGAAGACGCATACCGGGAAACCCGGTCAGACGGACCGAAGACGGACAACGCGCGTTCCGGCCAGGCGATCGTGGAGCGCGCGGTGATCGCCGAACAGGGCGGGAAGGAAGCCGAGCCCGAGGGTGAGAAACGAAAGCGCGCCGGCACAGGTGCGTCGCATCGCGCATGCAGCGTCCACGAGCTCGCCGTCATCGGCAACCACGCAGGTGCCGACCACCATCTTCCCGATCGTCTGGCCGCCGACGGCAGTGAGCGCGAAGAAGTAGGAGACCGCCAGCAGGGCGAAAAAGGTCAGCATCGGGGCCACTGGAACCAGGCGCCACTCGGATGTCGACAAGTCCGCCATGCGCACCGTGAAATACCACACGCAGACATCGATGCCGACCAGGATGCTGTAATCAATCGCCGCCGCACCGAGACGGGCGCCAGGCCGGCTCGCGTCCTCCGAAGTGGCGCCGGCCCGAGCACGCCATGGGCGCGGAGGCGCCTCCACGGCTGGTGCGGGCTCCGCGAGCGGCTCCTCTAAAAACTGAAGCACCGGCGCCGGCGAGGGACGAGATGTCGGTCTCGGCACAGAACGCAGACGCGGCGTGTCGGGCGTGCGTCGCACGGCAAGCGGGGCGCGCGGCGCGGCCGGCAGCCTGACCAACGGCTCGTCGTCGTCGTCCTCGGGAGTGAACAGCGGCAGCGCCGATTCCGCGGCCGCCGGTGCGAACGGCACGACCGGGGCGATCTGCGGAGTCACGACGAACGGCTCATCTCGCGCCGCGTCCAGGGCGTCCGGGGAGTCCGAACGCGCCGCGAGCTCCTCATGGTCGAATTCGATGGGCGACGTCAGGCACTCTTCCAACAGCGCTGAATCGGGCGTCAGCGAGATCGTCAGCGCATCGTCGACGCTGTCGCGCGGGTTCTCCTCGGGTCCGTCCCTTCCGCGCAGCGGATCACGGGGATTGTCCAGCCACAGGTCGGCGGGATGCTCCTCGCCATCGACGACATAGACGTCCTCGCCCCACGAAGCTCCAGAAGCGAAGTCGGAGGGATCGGAATCCCCCGCGACAGAGAGCAACGAGAAATCGTACCCGCAGTTCTTGCAGCGATCGCCGGTCTCGAATCCAAGATAGGAGCACTTGGGGCACTTCACCGTGCGGTCCCCGCGTCAGGAAGTGTTGCCGTCCCGGTCTCCGCCGCGCTCAGCAGATCGCGCTGAATGCTGGCGCGAAGGCGATCGGCATCCGCGCGCGCCGGGTCGGCCAGGTCGACGCGGTCGAGGAGACGTAACGCGTCGTGGAGATGTCCGCCCGCGTAGAGTCCGCGAGCGCGATCCAGCAGCGTATCTGCCGTCCGGACGATGGGCAGCGGGTCCGCCGCCGGCTGTACGGTCTGCGGAGCGACTGCCGGGACCTCTAGCATCCACGACAGCGCAGGAGCGCCGCCGAGCACGACGGCCGCGCCAACCGCCACGACCAGCACACCCGCCGCCAGCCAGCGCAACGGCCGGCGGGTTGCGGCCGGCGGCGTGGATGCGGCGGACGGCCTCGTCGTTGATGCGTGGTGGTAGAGCGGCGCGTCAAAACCGGTGCCCTCGAAGCGATCGAGTCGATCCAGCAGCACGAGCGCTTCGTCGCTTGGCGCCCCTTGATCGACGGCGCGCGTCAGCAGATCCCGCGCGTTCTCGACATCTCCCGACTTGTACGCGTCGACACCGCGGTGCAGCAGCTCCTCGGACTCCCGCTGCCGTTCGGCAATCGCGCCGCGCGCGCGCTCGATGTAGGCCCTCGCGCGGTCATGGTCGCGCTCGAGAAACACCACGCGCGTCCAGATATTGATGGCCTGTTCGTATTCAGCGGCGAAATAGTGGTCGAGGCCGGAGACGAGGAGTTCTTCGATTCGCGTCGCGCGATCGGCGTCGTCGGATGGTGCTGGCGTCCGGGCGGTATCGGTTCGCTGCGGCTCCGTCATCAGGCGATAAGGTGTCTGGGTTAGGCCGAAGCGATTATGGGGCAAAAGCCTCGATCCGTCAACGAATTAGCGCGGTGCAGGGGCGGACCTTCAGGTCCGCCCGTGATACAAAACCAGCGATGGCGATCATCGAATGCGTCCCCAACGTCAGCGAGGGGCGGCGGCCTGACGTGGTCGCCGCCATCGTCGACGCCACGCGACGCGTCCCGGGCGCGCGCCTGCTCGACTTCTCGTCCGATCGGTCCCACAACCGCTCCGTCATCACCATGGCCGGCGATGCGGCGCCGCTCGAGTCGGCGGTGCTGGCCCTCTTCGAAGCCGCGCTCGCCACCATCGATCTCCGGAGGCACACGGGCGAGCATCCCAGGCTCGGCGCGGTCGACGTCGTGCCGTTCGTCCCGATCGAAGGGGTGACGATGGACGAATGCGTGGCGCTGGCGAAGGACACGGCGGCGGCGGTGGCGGAGCGATTCCGCCTCCCGGTGTATTTGTACGAGGAGGCCTCGTCGAATCCCGCGCGCAAGAATCTCGAGGACATCCGGCGCGGTGAATTCGAGGGCCTCGCGGCGAAGATGGCCACGAGAGGCTGGGCGCCCGATTACGGGCCCTCCCTGCCGCATCCGAGCGCTGGCGCCACGGTGATTGGCGCGCGCATGCCGCTCATCGCGTACAACATCAACCTCGCCACCGATCGCATCGACATCGCGAAGAAGATCGCCGCGGCCATCCGCTGCAGCAGCGGCGGACTCCCGTACGTGAAGGCCATGGGCGTCACGCTCGCCGATCGCGGCATCGTCCAGGTGTCGATGAACCTGACGAACTACGAGCAGACACCGATGCACCGTGTATTCGAAGCAGTAAGGCGCGAAGCGGAGCGGTATGGCGTGCAGGTACTCGAGAGCGAGATTGTTGGATTAGTTCCCGCGGCCGCGCTCGTCGGCCCTGCGGAGTGCATGCTGCAGCTCGAGAATTTCAATCGGAGTCAGGTTCTTGAAACGAGACTACGAGAATCAGATGGAACCACGAAGGTCACGAAGAACACGAAGTAAAAGACATTTCTTCGAGTCCTTCGAGTCTTCGTGGTTTAAACAGCTTCCTCGTCTTCAGACTTGCGGGCGGGCATGATGCCGAACGCCCGCATCTTCCGGTAGAGATTACTGCGCTCGATGCCGAGCGCGTCGGCCGTGCGCGAGATGTTGCCCTGCTGCGCGGCCAGCGCGCGCAGGATGTAGTCGCGCTCGAAGCGATCGCGCGCGTCGTGGAGCTGCGTCATCGCGGCGGGCATCGGCGTCGAGGCCTCGATGCCGCCAACGATTCCGTGATCGAGGAACGCCAGGTCGCGGGCGGTGATGCGCTCGCCGGGCACCATGATCATCAGCCGCTCGACCAGGTTCGCCAGCTCCCGCACGTTGCCGGGCCAGGGATAGCGCTGCAGCGCGGTCAGCGCGTCGGGCTCGAACGTTTTCGGCCTCCGGCCGTACTCGCGCGCGAGCATCGCCATGAAATGATCCGCCAGCAGCGGGATGTCTTCCTGGCGATCGCGCAGCGCCGGCACGAAGATCGGGACGACGTTGAGGCGGAAATACAGATCTTCGCGGAACCGCCCGCTGCGGATCTCGGCGGGAAGATCCTTGTTGGTGGCGGCGAGGACGCGCGCGTCGACCCGGATGCGCGTCGATCCGCCCACCGGTTCCATCACCTGCTCCTGGAGCACGCGCAGCACCTTGGCCTGCGTCTTCAGCGTCATGTCGCCGATCTCGTCCAGGAAGATCGTGCCGCCGTGCGAGAGCTCGAACTTTCCGCGCCGGTCGGCCACCGCTCCGGTAAAGGCGCCGCGCACGTGCCCGAACAGCTCGCTCTCGATCAATTCCTCGGGAATCGCCGCGCAGTTCACCTCGATGAACGGGCCGCTGCGGCGGCGGCTCATCTCGTGGATGTTGCGCGCCACCAGCTCCTTGCCCGTGCCGTTCTCGCCGTAGATCAGCACGCGCCCGTTGGTCGGTGCGGCCATCGCCACCTGCTCGCGGAGGTGCACCATCGCGTGGCTCTCGCCCACCATCGTGTGCTGGGCGCCGACCTTGGCGCGCAGCGCCTGGTTCTCCGCCTCGAGCCGCCGCTGCCGCAGGGCGTTGCGCACGACGAGCACCGTCTTCTCGAGCGACAACGGTTTCTCCACGAAATCGAACGCGCCCATCTTGATCGCGCGCACCGCCGACTCGATGTTGCCGTGGCCGGAGATCATCACGACCTGGGACTCGATCTGCCGCTCGCGCATCCGCGCGAACGTGGCCAGGCCGTCCATCCCGGGCAGCCAGATGTCCAGCACGACGACGTCGTACGCCTGCCGGCCGAGCCGCTCGAGACAGGCCTCGCCGCTGTCGACGGCGTCGACCTCGTAGCCCTCGTCACGCAGCACACCGCTCAGCGCGCTGCGAACCCCCGGCTCGTCGTCAACGAGAAGGATGGATGGCATCAGGTCGAGTGCGGTTGTTCACTCTTCTATCTTCTCTCTTCTCGGTTCGTGTTCAGAACCGCGAACCCGTACGGAACGTGAACACGAACAGAGAAGTGATCACCGAGAAGCGTGAACGACACGTTCTGTGTTCGCGTTCCGTGTTCGTGTTCAGCAAGGCAGCTCAATCGCAAAGCGCGTCCCGCGCGGGACGTTGTCCGTCAGATCGATGCTGCCGCCATGCTCGGCAACGATGCGCCTGACAATGGCGAGACCGAGGCCGCTGCCGCGCCGCTTCGTCGAGTAGTACGGGAGGAACAGCTTGTCGCGCTCGGAGGCCGGGATCCCGGGACCATCGTCGGCGACGATGATGCGAACGAGGGTGTTGGACGGATCGTGCTGCGTCTCGATCTCGATCGTCCCGCGGCGCTCCATCGCCTCGACCGCATTGTCGATCAGGTTGATCATCACGCGGCGGATCTGCTCGGGGTCGACCGACACCATCGGCAGTGTCTCGGCGAAGCGCGGCCGGATGTTGACGTCGGTGAGGATGCCCTGGTAGAGGCTCAGCACGTCGTTGAGGAGCGCATGAAGGTCGGTCGACACCGCGCGCGGCGCCGGCATCCGCGCGAAGTCCGAGAACTCGGCCACCAGCGCTTTCAGCGATTCCACCTCGCTGACGATCGTCCCGGTGCACTCCTCGACCAAGGCCCGCGTCGGCTCCTGCGCGCCCGCAAAGTGACGCCGCATTCGCTCGGCCGACAGTTGAATGGGCGTGAGCGGATTCTTGATTTCATGCGCGAGGCGCCGCGCCACCTCGCGCCACGCGGCCACCTTCTGCACCCGGATGAGCGGCGTGACGTCGTCGAGCACGATCACGACGCCGTCCGAGCCGCCGTCGTCTCGCCGGAGCGGCGTCGCCATGATGGCCAGGTGCAGCTCGCGGCCGCCGCGGGTGATCGACACATCGCGGGGCAGCACGTCGTCGCGGCTGCGCAGCGCCTCTTCGATGACGTCGGCCAGCGGCTGCAGCTCGGAATTCGCGAAGACGGCCCCCGCGGGCAGCCCGGCGGCCGATGCGTCCACGCCGAGGAGCCGCGCGGCCGCGGAGTTCGCCGTGCGGATGCGTCCCGCCGCGTCGACCGCGATCACGCCCGCCGCAATACGATCGAGGATCGTCTCGACGTACCGGCGCCGCCCTTCGACGTCGACGTGTTTGCGCTCGAGCTCGACCGACGACCGCTCGAGGCGCCGCCGGCTGGCAGCCAGGTCGCCCGCCATGCTGTTGAACGCTTCGATCAACGAGCCGAATTCATCCTGAGTTTCCGGAACGACGCGATGATCGAGATGACCCGCGCCGATCTCCTTCGCGGCGGTCGCCAGCAGCTGGATCGGGCGCGTGATGCGCTTCGCCAGGTACAACCCCATCCACGTGGAGCCGATCAGGATCATCAGCGTCAGCATCAGGAAGAACGAGAGATAGACGCTGGCGAGCGGCTGCTTCAGCACCTGGAGCTGCTGGTAGTCCTCGTACGCCGCGGTCAGCCGCCGCGCACGCGACGCAAACTGGCTGGTCAGGTACTCGCTCGCGATCACGACGCCGCGCACGGGGCCATCCGCGCCTGAGCGGATCGGCACCGCCGAGCGAATCAGGTTGCCGCCGTTTGGCAGCTGCTCGACGACGCGCGCCTCAGCGCCGGCTATGGCGGTGCGTTGCGCCAGCGCATCGGCCGAGGCGCGCGAGTACTCGCGCGGCAACGTCGATGCGGAGATGTCGGCCACCGGCGCCACTTGTCGCGAGCCGCCGACGCCCGTCACGCGATAGACCTCCGCCAGCGCCACGCGCCCCTGCAGCACGTCGGCCGCGATCACGTCGCGGACCGCGGCGGGAGACGCGGTCAGGTCGACCGGTGCGAGCGCCTTCGCCATACGCCCTGCCTGCGTCGACACGAGCCGCTGCTGCTCCTGGTAGTAGTCGCCGGCGATGGCGTTCGCCGACGACAACACGTCGTTCATCGGCGCGTTGAACCAGCGATCGACGCTGTTGCGGATCACTTCGCTGCCGACGAGCAGCACGAGCACGGCAGGGATGATCGTCATCCCCAGCAGCACCGTGACCAGCTTCGCGCGGAAGCGCGCGAACGGCAGCCCACGCCTGCGCTCGACGACCAGCTTGACGATGTTGCGCGCGAGCACGAAGACCAGCGCCACGAGAATCGTGAGGTTGGTGGCGGAGAGCGCGTAGAGAACGAACTCGGTCAGGAAGTCGGGCGCGAGGCGCGCCGAGCGCGAGGCCAGCGTGAGCAGGCCTGCCAGTGCCGCGAGCAGAACCAGGATGCCGAGGAGGATGAGGCGTGTGTTGTCACGGAACGGCTTGCGTCCCTGCGGTGGAGAGCTGCGCCGCGGTGGCGCGGCCACCGGACGCTGCGGCGACGGAGCGGGACGGACGTTGGTAGCCACCTCTGCCTTGGCTAATCCTTGGCGTTCAACAGATCTTTCAGCTCGCTCATGAACTCGCTGATGTCGCGGAAGTGGCGGTAGACCGATGCGAAGCGGACGTAGGCGACCTTGTCGAGACGCTTCAGCTCGTCCATCACCAGCCGGCCGACCTCGTCGGTCCCCATCTCCTTCTCCGGGCGCTCCTGCAGCGTCGCCTCGATCTTGTCGGCCACGCCCTCGAGCGCCGCCACGCTGACCGGCCGCTTCTCGCAGGCCTTCAGCAGCCCGGCAATCAGTTTCTGCCGCTCGAAGCGCTCGCGCGTGCCGTCCTTCTTGATCACCATGTAGGGGATCTCGTCGATCCGCTCGTAGCTGGTGAACCGGCGACCGCAATCGAGGCACTCGCGCCGACGGCGGATCACCTCGCCCTCCTTGCTTTCGCGCGAGTCGACGACCTTATCGCCCAGATGGCCGCAGAACGGGCATTTCATCGGTTCCGGCCCTCTCCTCCTGCTGTGCCGCGCCCGCGAGCTTGCCAAGGCCGGCGACGCTCAACCCGTCGCGAACCATGATGACCACACCGGGCACCAGGCTCGTGACAAACGACACCGCGTGCAACACGAGCGCGGCGCTGACGGCGGCGTTGTTCGGCGCGCGGAAAAACGTCGTCACCGCGATCCGATACGCCTCGTGAAAGCTGCCGATCGCGCCGGGCGTCGGAACCGCTACCCCGATGACGAGCATCGCCTGCAGCAGAAAGCTCGCGGACACCGGGATCATGATTCCAAACGCGCGCGTGACCAGCCAGACCTGGAACGCGATGCTCACCCAGATCGGAAACGACCAGGCGAACGCAATGGCGAGATCCCGCGGCTCGCGCGCGACGGCAAAACCCTCGCTGAACGTCCGCGCCAGCTTCGCCAGGCCGTGCGCGACGCGGTGCGGCAGCAGCCGATCGCTGCGCATCACGAGCCGGCCAATCCGCTCTGGATGCGTGGCCAGCGTCCACATGACGGCGATCAGCACGACGACGGCGGCGGCCGCCATGGCCGCGGACACCTGGATCGGACCCAGCAAGGCGGGCGGCAGAATCGCGCGCCCGTCGAACACCCAGACGAAGGCGGCCAGCAGCGTCAGCACCGCGACGAGATCGAGCGCGCGCTCCATCACGATCGTCGCGAACACCGAGGCCGCGTTCAGCCCCTCCGACCGCGCCACCAGGTACGGCCGGATCACGTCGCCGGCGCGCGCCGGGAGGAGCGCCAGCGCCGCGAACCCGAGAATCGTCGCGCGCAGCACCGGACCAAACCGTGTCGGGCCGATGGGATCCAGCAGATACCGCCACCGGATGGCGCGCACCAGCGGCATCACGCCCGCGATCAGCACCGACCAGAGAATCAGGTCGCCGCGCGCGTGCCTGATCGCCCCCGCGACCGCCGACAAATTCGCACGACTCAGGAACCACGCGAAAAGGGCGATCGCCAGAAGCGTCACCAGCGCTGTACGGATCCTCATTCGCGGGTTCAGGGAACCTACACAATATATCAGGCTCCCCTCGTGCGATGGCCGGTGCTGTTGCGTACTCTTGCGGGCTTCCCGTCATCCCGATAAGATGCCGGTTTCCCGCAAGGACACCCGTTGCCGCTCGCTGAACCCGTACTCCACACACGCTTGAACGGACTCTCGCCTCATCGCCAGGGGAAGGTCCGCGACATTTACGAAGTCGACGACCGCCTCCTGATGATCGCGACCGATCGCATCTCGGCCTTTGACTACGTGCTCGGCTCCGGCATTCCCGACAAGGGAAAAGTCCTCACGCAGCTCTCGGCCTTCTGGTTCGAGCAGACGCACGGCATCGTCCCGAATCACTTGATCACGACCGATGTGGCGGCGTTCCCGGCAGGATTGCGCGCGCACGCCGACATGCTCGCGGGGCGGTCGATGCTGGTGCGGAAGACGAACCCGGTGCCGATCGAATGCGTGGCGCGCGGGTATCTCTCAGGGTCCGGCTGGAAGGACTACGCGGCCACGGGAACGGTGTGCGGCGTGGCGCTCCCGCCCGGCCTGCGCGAATCAGATCGTCTCCCCCATCCGATCTTCACGCCGGCGACGAAAGCCACGAGCGGCCATGACGTGAACATCAGCGAAGCCGAAGCGGGCCGCATCGTCGGCGACGCGCTGGTAACACAGCTCCGCGATCTCACGCTGCAGCTCTACGCGTTCGGCACGGCGCACGCCGAATCGCGCGGCATCATCCTGGCAGACACCAAGTTCGAGTTCGGGCTGACGGAGGACGGCGGCGTCATGCTCATCGACGAGGTGATGACGCCCGACTCGTCGCGCTACTGGCCGAAAGATCAGTACAAACCCGGCGGGCCACTGCCGAGCTTCGACAAGCAGTACGTGCGCGACTACCTCGAGCAGATCAAGTGGAACAAGCAACCGCCCGTACCCTCGCTGCCGGACGAGGTCGTGGCGCGGACGCGGGAGAAATACCTCGAGGCCTTCCAGCGCCTCACCGGACGCGGGCTGTAATGAGCGGGAAAGGTTCGTGGAATGGCGATGCGTGATCAACTCGAGCGCCTGGTCGACGAAATGGTGAGCAAGGGCATCCGCTACGACGAGGCGCAGCGGGAGTTCGAGAAGAAGTTCATCTCGCACGTCCTCCTCAAGGCCGACGGGAACCTCTGCAAAGCCGCCGATCTGCTCGGCATCCACCGCAACACCCTGGCGCGGAAAATCGCCGAGTACCGCCTGCGGCGGATCGCCTGACATCCCTTCGCGCCTTGACACGGCGTTTTGCTCCCAGCTAGAATTGGCAGTTGTCAACGGTGAGTGCCAACTCACCGTGGGTAACAGCATCAATTCCAAAGGAATTGCGCAGGGCCTGCCGGCCCGGCGCCAGATCCAGACAGTTGGAGTCGACTCACATGAAAGTCAGACCGCTACACGACCGCATCATCGTCCAGCGTATCGACGAGGGCGAACAGAAAGTCGGGGGCATCATCATTCCCGACAGCGCGAAGGAAAAGCCGCAGCAGGGAAAAGTCATCGCTGTGGGCCTCGGCAAACGGGAGAAGACCGAGCGCGTGCCGCTCGACGTCAAGGCCGGCGACACGATCCTCTTCGGGAAGTACTCGGGACAGGACATCAAGCTGGATGGTGAGGAATACCTCATCATGCGCGAGGACGAAGTGCTCGCGGTCATCGACGACAGCTCATCGTCCAAGCCTCTCGAAGGCCTGAAGGCCGCAAAGGCATAGATAACGGAGTCAAGGAACATGGCAAAGCAAATCATTTACGGCGAGCAGTCGCGCCAGGCGATCCTTCGCGGCGTGAACCAGCTGGCCGACGCGGTCAAGGTCACGCTCGGACCAAAGGGACGCAACGTCGTCCTCGACAGGAAGTTCGGTTCCCCCACCATTACCAAGGACGGCGTCACCGTCGCCAAGGAAATCGATCTCAAGGACCCGCTCGAGAACATGGGCGCGCAGATGGTCCGCGAGGTGGCGAGCAAGACGTCCGATACGGCGGGTGACGGCACCACCACCGCCACGGTGCTCGCGCAGGCGATCTACCGCGAGGGCGCGAAGAACGTCGTCGCCGGCGCCAACCCGATGGAGCTCAAACGCGGCATCGAGCAGGCCGTCGAAGCCATCGTCGAACAGATCAAGAAGATGTCCCGCCCGGTGTCGGGCAACATGGTGGCGCAGGTCGGGATGATCTCCGCCAACAGCGACCTGACGATCGGCAAGATCATCGCCGAGGCGATGGAAAAGGTCGGCAAGGACGGCGTCATCACCGTCGAGGAAGCCAAGACGCTCGAGACGACGCTGGACGTCGTGGAAGGCATGCAGTTCGACCGCGGGTATCTCTCCCCCTACTTCGTGACCGACCCGGAGCGGATGGAAGTGGTCCTCGAGAACCCGGTGATTCTGATTCACGAGAAGAAGATCGGCTCGATGAAGGATCTGCTGCCGGTGCTGGAGCAGGTGGCCCGGATGAGCCGGCCGCTGCTCATCATCGCCGAGGACGTCGAAGGCGAAGCGCTCGCCACGCTCGTGGTCAACAAGCTGCGCGGCACGCTGCAGGCCGCAGCGGTGAAGGCGCCGGGCTTCGGTGATCGCCGCAAGGCGATGCTCGAGGACATCGCCACCATCACGGGTGGACGCGCGATTACCGAGGACCTCGGGATCAAGCTCGAGAACATCAAGATCGAGGATCTCGGCAAGGCCAAGAAAGTCACCATCGACAAGGACAACACGACGATCGTCGAGGGCGCCGGCACGTCGGCCGCCATCGAGGGCCGCGTGAAGCAGCTCCGTAAGCAGGTCGAGGACACGACCTCCGACTACGATCGTGAGAAGCTGCAGGAGCGGCTGGCGAAGCTGGTCGGCGGCGTCGCCGTCATCAAGGTCGGTGCGGCCACCGAGACCGAGATGAAGGAGAAAAAGGCGCGCGTCGAGGACGCGATGCACGCGACGAAGGCTGCGGTCGAGGAGGGCATTGTCCCCGGCGGCGGCGTGGCGCTGCTCCGTGCGGCCAAGGCGCTCGAAGGACTCAAGCTCACGGGCGATCAGCTCGTCGGCCTGCAGATCATCCGGCGCGCGATCGAGGAGCCGATGCGCTACATCGCGAGCAACGCCGGCGCGGAAGGATCGATCGTCGTGTCGAAGGTCAAGGAGATGAAGCAGGACGAAGGCTTCAACGCCGCGACCGAGACCTACGAGGACCTCGTGAAGGCGGGCGTCATCGATCCGGCCAAGGTGGTCCGCAGCGCGCTGCAGAACGCCTCATCGATCGCCTCGCTCCTCCTCACGACCGAGGCGCTGGTGTCCGAGATTCCTGAAGAGAAGAAGGACTCGCCCCAGATGCCGCACGGCGGCGGGATGGGTGGGATGTACTAAGTTCGAAGTTCGAAGTTCGAAGTTCGAAGTTTAAAGTTCGAAGTTCGAAGTTCAAAGTTCGAAGTTCGAAGTAAGTGGGAAGTGGGCCGGCGTGGAAGCGCCGGCCGTTTTTTGTACGTGGGGGCCGGCTTTCCTGCCCGGCGAAGCTCGACGAGCGAAGTCGGGAGCCGGCCCGCGCTATGCGGCGAGGATCCGATCCAGTGCGTGGCAGAAATCGGGAAGAACAGTGGATCGCACACTATCGCCGTGGCTGAACACAGTTCGACCGCTGATGCGCCGACCCGCGAACTCGACCACCGTGA
>JAHFUO010000152.1 GCA_023265015.1 Acidobacteriota bacterium
GGTTGCGAACCGAACGGCGCGCGACGAAGGGGATATCGCGGGTAACCTTGGCCATCGGTTCGAAGCCACCGTGCATCGGCAGTCGCAGGGCGCATGTCGCCTGCCCGTACGCGTCGCGGATGACGTCGATGACTCCCGGGGCGGCCTTGTCGAACGCCGGATAGCCGCGGTAAATCCAGTCCCACGTAAAGTTGCCTATTGCGATCGAGGGAACGCCGGCACGGGCCGCGGCAGCAAATGCGAGCGGCGCGATGTCGCCGACGACAACGCCAGCGTGTGTCTCGCGCAGGAAGGTGGATTCGGCGTCGACGCGCCGATCGAAGTCGCGATAGAACGCGGCGGCCTCGCGCGCCGTCTCTTCTTCGTCCAGACGCAGGCTGTCGATCTGCGCGACGCCGGTGTCGGCCTCGAGCGGCTGAATGTCGATGGTTGCGCGCGCGGTGTGATCGAACATCCAGCGCGCAGCCGCGGTGCGGATGATGAATCGAGCGTCCGGGCATCGCGCCGCGATCGTGTTGATGACTTCTATGTCGCGCGAGGCATGGCCGAATCCATGACCGGAGATGTAGAAGACGAGAGTCATTCAAGCTTTCAGCTGTCAGCTTTCGGTGCTTCAAGCTGATAGCTGTTAGCTGAGAGCTGAGAGCTGACAGCCTAGCTGACAGCTGATAGCTGACAGCTGATAGCTACCCATCATTTCCCCACGGGCGCGACGCGTCGCAGCTCGTCGAAGAAATTGAAGATGAAGACGACCTTGTCCTGCTTGGCCGCGGTCTCCGTCTCCACGACCGGCGCCAGCGCGAACCGGTCGCCGTCCGGGTGCAGGTCGATGCTCACCTGTCTGGGACGCCGCATGAAACGCGCCTCCGACCAGGGCCGCGGTTGGTCGGCGCGGAACACGTCACCGTCTACGGTGTACGGCGCGACCATGATCCGCTGGTCGGGCGTGGTCAAGAACAGCTCGCGCCGGGTTCGGGACCAGCGGGGTTCAAACCACGCGCCGCCGGTCGAGATTTGCCGCTTGCCGCCCGGGCCAGGAAATGGCCGTACGTACATTTCGCGTCGCCCCGACTCATCAGAAACGTACGCCAGCCACCGCCCGTCCGGCGAGAACATGGGATACGTTTCGTTGAAGGGGCTGTTCAGGAAGACGGTAGGCTTCCCGGGCTTCCGCCCTGAGGCCTCGTCTCCCTCCACCGGCAGGAACATCAGGTCGTTGCCGGACTGCGAGCTCGCCTCCACGAACACCAGGAACTTGCCGCTCGGATGCCACGACGCGGGATACTGGCTGTTCTTGCTGTCCGTCAAGCGCTGCGCCTCGCCGGCCCCGTCGGCGCGCTGCCAATAGAGGTTGAACGCCGACTTGGCGTCGCGCGTTGAGCCAAAGACAATCCATCGACCGTCCGGCGTCCACACTGGCTCCCGGTCGTCGCTCGGGTCGAACGTCAGCCGGGAGAGCGCGTCGCGCGCCCAGTCATAGATCCACACGTCCACTTGCGTGCCATCGAAGATATCCATCGCGATGCGGCGACCGTCGGGCGCGAAGAAGGGATTGCTCCAGTTCGCCGGCGCGGATCGCAGCGGCGTCGTCTTCCCCGCCCGATCTATCCAGGAGATGGGCACGTCGTCGCTGACGGCCGGCAAGTACACCAGCGTGCCGTTGGCCGCCATCGCAAGCTGGACGCCCGTCGTGGGGTTGCCCGCGACGCCTTCGAGCGCGGGCACCGGCTGGCCGGCCAGCTCGAGCCGGTTGAGATCGAAGGGCGCGGCGAACAGCGTGCCATCGTGCAGGTAGACCAGATGACCACTCGGCAGGTACCGCCCGCAACAATAGCCGCTCCGCAGTAGAACTTTGCGCGGCCCGTTCGGCAGCGGCTGAACGACGATGTTCGCGCTGTCGAAGTTGCCGGCTTGACTGGTGTAGAGGACCGCTTTGTCGCCGGGCAGTACCTGCGGCCAGCGCTGAATAGGCTCCCCCTCGACGGCTTTCGTCAGCACTTCTGGTGTGCCGCCCACCGATGACACGCGCGACAAACCGACCCCAGCGGCGGCGTAGGCCGAGAACGTGATCGTGCCGTCCTCGGCCCAGGTGCCGCCGCGGCCGTTCGGGGCGTCACAGAGCGCGACGGCGGCGCCCCCCGTCACCGAGATCTTCTTCAGCCTACCGCCCGCGAAGAATGCGATCCACTGCCCGTCGGGCGAGAAGAACGGGCTACGGGCCTCGTCGGTCCCCGACAGCGCGGTGGCTTGCAGCTGATCGAGCCGCCGAAGGTAGAGCTGAGAAGTTCCACCCGTACTCTTTTGCGCGACGAACGCGAGCACCGCGCCGTCCGGCGAGAGGATCGCGGCGGCCCCCTGGTCGGTGACCAGCGAGGCGTCCGCACCCAGCTCGGCGCTCAGGCGCAGCGGCACAGGCGGCGCGGATGGCGGCACGTTGCGCCACGGCACCCCCCGCACGAGCACCAGCGTCAATCCCACGCCGAGCGCGCCTGCGACAGCCCATGGTACGACGCGCGGCACGACAGGAGGCCGCTCCCGCGTCGGTGATGCGCTCGGCGCGACGGGCGTGGACGATTGTGGTCCGCCCTGCGCCTCCTTCAACTCGATGCGCGCATCCGCGATGTCATGCAAACGTTCGCGACGGTCCTTTTCCAGGCAACGGCGCAGCAGCTTGCTGATCGACGCGGGCGTGTCAGCCGGCAGCGCGGTCCAGTCGGGCTCCTTCGTGATGACGAACGCCAGGGTGTCGGAGATCCCGTGGCCGCCGAACGCGCGCGTGCCGGTGAGCATCTCGTAGAGCACGCAGCCGAACGACCAGATGTCGCTGCGTTTATCGAGCGCCTGGCCCCGGGCCTGCTCCGGGCTCATGTACGCCGCGGTGCCCAGAATCACCCCGTCCTGTGTCGCGCCCGCGGTGACAGTCGGCGCCTGCGACAAATCGTTCGCCGCGCCAACGTTTATCGACGCCAGACCAAAGTCGAGGACCTTGACGGTGACATCTGTGACATCCGCCGCCGAGAGTCTACGCTCGAGGCGGCGGTCTTCAGCGCGCGGGGGTGGGGTCCCGCGCGCCGTGAATTTGATATTCGCCGGTTTTAGGTCGCGATGAACGATCCCCTTCTCGTGCGCCGCTTCGAGCGCGTCGGCGATCTGCCGCGCAATCGTCAACGCGTCGGCTACACGCAGGCCGAATCCCGCTTGTACGTGGCGTCCGGCTTCAGCCGGACCACCCCTGGTCCGCCTAAAGTCGGACGCCACGTACTGGCCGGACGCCACGGCATGGATCCGCTCGGCCAGGGTCTCGCCCTCGACGAGTTCGAGCACCAGCGCGCGCCCACCGTCGACCGGTTCCACGCCGTAGATCGCGCCGATGTGCGGATGATTGAGCGCGGCCAGCACCCGCGCCTCGCGCTCGAACCGCGCCCGCCGCTCCGGGTCCGCCAGAAACGCCCGCGGCAGCACCTTGATCGCCACCTCGCGCCCTAACTCCGCATCGCGCGCCCGATACACCTCGCCCATCCCGCCCACACCCAGCACCGACAGAATCTGGTACGAGCCAATCCGCCGCCCGATCATCGCCGAGGGCGCGCCGGCGGTGACGGCCGCCGCGGCCACCTCCAGCGCTGGCGTTCCCAGAAATCCCTCGGCCGTACCCTGATGCGCCAGCAGCGACTCCACTTCCTGCCGCAAGGCGTCATCGCCCGCGCACGCCTCGCGCAGATACGCCGCGCGCTCACGCTCGTCGCGCGTCAGCGCGGCGTGATAGATCTCCTCGATCTGCTGCCAGCGTTCAGGCGTCATGGCGTGACTCCGCGCCCAGCTCTCGCACCAACCACACGTTGGCCAGCTTCCAATCGCGCATCACCGTGTCGGGCGACACGTGCAACGCCTCGGCGGTTTCCTCGACGCTCAGACCCCCGAAAAAACGTAGCCGCGTCCTCTCGCTCGAATTTCGCTCATTCTACGCCCAGACCCACCAACGAGGTCACGACAAACAGCCAGATGCCAGTTTTGTCAGGCGTTTTCGACGCGTGTCAGTTTTCGGGCCCGGTCCCCGCCTCCGTAGCCGATCGTGGAGGTCACGCAAACTGCCTGAATGTCCCCTTCTCTGATGGCGGGCGCCGTCGGATCCCCACGCCAGCGCGCGGTGCCGCGAACTCGAAGCCACGGCCGATCGTCGAATGCCCCCGCCGGCTCCAACGTGGCGATGACCCGACCCCGCTTGGTGATGACGATCGGTTCGTCCCGCTCGCGGACCTGGTCGATGAGGGCCAGGCACCGAGCCTTGAATTCCGTGGCGGTCATCTTCATATGACCAGTAATG
>JAHFUO010000153.1 GCA_023265015.1 Acidobacteriota bacterium
GCGGCACAGACCGCGACAGCCGCGCCCCAGCTCACGCTGCATCGTCGTCCGGGACTGGAATTGTCATTACCGCTGACCGCGGGAGCCCCCGATATCGCCGGTTCAGCCGAGATCGATCCCGGCGGCACGTCGTCTCCACTGGATATTCCGGCGTTTCTGCGGCGACCGAACTGACGACATACACTAGATAGATTCCTGGCACGCGCGAGCGCCTGCGCCTCAGCAGGGGCTCGCGTACCCAGCCTTCGCCGAAGGCGTCGGCGTTCGGTTCCGGCTCAGCTGGTTCGATTTTCATGAAGCACTGGCAGCAGCGCGAACGGGCCCTCGAGCTCCTCTCGAAGGAGGTGGGGTACGTCCGCAAGCCGCATGGCGGCCGGCTGCGCGTCGCGCTGGCCTTCCCGAATACGTACTTCGTCGGGATGTCGAACCTCGGGTTTCAGACCGTCTACAAGCTGTTCAACGCCGAGGACGACATCGTCTGCGAGCGCGTGTTCCTGCCGCCGAAGTCCGAGCTCGCCGCGCAGGTGGCCTCCGGCGCGCCGCTGCTGACGCTTGAATCGCAGACGCCGGTGCGCGACTTCGACGTCCTCGCGTTTTCCGTCTCGTTTGAGTGGGACTACACCAACATCCTCACGCTGCTGCGTCTTGCGGGCATTCCGCTGCGCGCCGGGCAACGCACGCATCGCGATCCGCTGGTGGTGATCGGCGGGGCGGTGACGTTCGTGAACCCCGAACCGCTCGCGCCGTTTGCGGATGCGATCGCTGCGGGGGAGGGCGAAGTGCTCATTCCGTCGCTGCTTCGAGGATTCCAGGCGGCCTCGGACCGTGACGATCTGCTGCGCCGGCTCGCGGGCGAGCGTGGCTTCTACATCCCGTCGTTCTACGACGTCGACTATGCGGACGACGGCACCATCGCGGGCTTCAGCCCGCGAGAGGGCACGGGCGCGCCGCCGACGGTCAAGAAGGCCGCGCTGAAAACGACGGACGCCGTCGATCCGCCCGCCACGACGATCTTCACACCCGAGACCGAGTTCGGTTCGCGATTCCTCGTCGAAGTCGTCCGCGGCTGCGCCAACCTGTGCCGATTCTGCTGGGCGGGGTACAACTACCTGCCGGTGCGCGCGTTTCCGAAGGAGCGCATCCTGCAGCTCGCGGAAGCGGCGCGCCCGCATTCCAGTCGTGTGGGTCTCGTGTCGATCGCGCTGTGCGATCACCCTGAGATTGAAGAGATCCTGACCAGGCTGGCCGCCATGGGTTACTCGATCAGCCCCGCCTCGCTCAGGCTCGACGATCTGACGCCGACAATCGTGCGTTTGCTGCGGGAAAGCGGCGAGCGGACGATCACCATCGCCCCCGAGGTCGGCTCGGACCGCCTGCGCCGTGTGATCAACAAGACAGTGACCAACGATGAAATCCTGGCGGCAGCGGAAATGATTTTCGCCAGCGGGATCGAGAACCTGAAGCTCTATTTCATGATCGGGCTGCCGACAGAGACCGATGACGACCTCGTGGCGATGTGCGATCTCACGCTGCAGCTGCGCGCCATCATGATGTCGCACGCGCGGGGGCGGGGGCACGTGGGCCGGATTGTCGGCAGCGTCAATCCGCTCGTCCCCAAACCGGGCACCGCTTATCAGTGGCTGCCGATGGAAGGCGATGCATCGATCGACCGCAAGATCAAGCGCGTCCGCGGCCTGATTGCGGGAATCGAGAACGTCTACTTCAGCATCAAGTCGGAGCGGCACTCGTTCTATCAGGCGCTGCTCTCGCTCGGCGATCGCCGAGTGGCGCCGGCGATCGAAGCCGCCGAGCGCAACGGCGGCAACTGGCGCGCCGCGGTCGCCGAGTCGGGCGTCGACGCCGACTTCTTCGTGTTCCGCGATCGCTCGAAGGATTCGGTGCTGCCCTGGGACATCATCGACGGCGGCATGAAGAGCAGCTTCTTCCGCGCCGAATTCGACAAGGCGTTGAACGCCGAGTGGACGCTGCCGCCCAAGCGGCAGAAGGAGAATGCCCTCCTCCTTCCGGTCCTTCAGTAGCCGAACCCTCGTCGCGATCGGCACCTGCGCGCTGATCGTTCTCGTCATCGTTGCCATCACCGGCGGATTCGTCATCGACGCCGGCCCCCTCCACCTGTCCGCACGCCGAATCGCCGCTCCGCTCGTCGTCACGCTGCTCGCGTGGATCGCCGCTGGCGCAATCGGACGCGCAGAGCTTCTCGAATCCGCGGCAGCGATCGACGGCTTTCTCGATCGACACGCCACCGCGATCGGGCTCGTCCTCGCCGCGTCAGCCGCCGCCGTCGGCGTCGCGTACGGAACGTATTCAGCGTCCGGCGCCGACGCCTCCGGTTACGTCAGCCAGGCACAGCTCCTCGCGACCGGCCGCAGCGTCATGGAGGAGCCGCTCGCGAGACAGGTCGCGTGGCCCGACCGCGAGTGGGCGTTTACGCCGCTCGGGTACCGCCCGGGCCGCACGCCCGGCGAGCTGGCTCCGACCTACCCATCGGGACTTCCGCTGGCGATGGCGGGCGCACAAGTCATCGCCGGCGAAGTCGGTCCGTATCTCGTGGTGCCGCTCCTCGGTGCCGTCGTCGTGCTTTCCACTCTGGCGCTCGGCGCACTGCTTCACTCGCGCCCAGCGGGGATCATCGCGGCAGCCCTTGTGACGACCAGCCCGATCTCTGTCTTCCAGATCGTTCAGCCGATGAGCGACGTGCCAGTCACCGCATGGTGGATGGTCGCGATGCTCTTCGCCGTCTCCCCCGTGCCAGCGGGACCATTGGCTGCGGGTGCCACTGCCGGCATCGCCCTTCTCACGCGGCCGAATCTTTTTCCGCTCGCGATCCCCATCGCGCTGGCATCGGCGGGATGGCTGGGTGTTCGACGCGAGCGCTCCGCACCGCGCATACTTCTGGCCTTCGCGTCCGGCCTCGCACCCGCGATTGCTGTTCTGCTGCTCATGCAGTGGCGATGGTACGGAAATCCATTCACCACCGGGTACGGCGCTGTCGGCGATCTGTTCTCCGCCGCCAACATCGGACAGAACCTGCGCGATTACTCGACGCGGCTGCTGGTCGGCGAGAAGCCGGCCGTGGTGCTTGCAGCGCTGTCACTGCTGCTTCTCGCGTTCCGCCGGTCCGGAGGCGCGGCGAGCGTGAGGCAAGCGGCCCTGACCGCGCTGCTCGTGGCTATCGCCGTACTCGCGTGCTACCTGCCGTACGCGGTCTTCGCCGAGTGGTGGTATCTCCGCTTCCTCCTTCCCGCGCTGCCGTTTGCCTTCGTGCTGGTTGGCGCGCTGCTCACGAATGCCTCCCGGCGTTTACACCCCGCGGTTAGCGGCCTCGCCATGCTTGTGGTCCTGGCGGCGGCCTGTTCGTTCAACATCCTCGAGGCGTCGCGCCAGGAGGCGTTCAACATGCAGCGCTACGAAGCGCGCTACCGCACGGCCGGGAAGTACTTCGACGCGATCCTGCCGGCGAACGCGGTCGTGTTCTCCGTCCAGCAGAGCGGCAGCGTTCGGCATTACGCGCAGGTGCCCATCGTGCGCTGGGATCTCCTGCGGGTCGATCCGGATGCCGCCCTCGCGCGGCTGCGCACGCTCGGCCGCCGGCCCTACCTCGTCGTCGAGGATTGGGAGGCCACTGATCTCCGCGCACGATTTCCGCAATGGCCGATCGCCAGGCTCGACTGGACGCCTCGCGCCGATATTGGTGACGAGAGGCGCGTGCTCCTGTTCGATCCGGCGGATCGTTCCACGCAGGCGCGCGTGATCACCGACCGCGTGCATTAAGTCCCGGCGGCCTGACCGCCTCCGCCAAGGCTACGACGGTCCGCCGAAGCTTCACGCGAAGGCGGAAGGCCTCCGCTACGTCGCGACCGCGGCCTTCTCTTCGTACTCGGCGTACGCCTCGAGGATCAGCTCACGCACACGGTCCTGCGCCGTGGTGTCTCCAATCGGTCGCAGCAGCGCGAAGCTGCGGCGCTCGCCGTTGACTGAGTACTGGCGCGCGGGAAACGTGACGTTGCGTCCGCCGCCCGTGCGGCGCTCCCAGATGCCGAAGCCAATCAGCTTCAGCCCGTCGAGCACGCCATCGCTGAAATGCAGTTCCGCATCGGCCAGCTTGCCGGGCGGGTTGTTCTTGTCATTCGGTGTGATTTTGACGACCACGGCGTCCTCCGTCTCCATAAGCAGGCGCGTCGAACAAGAGCAAACGCCTCGCCGACGATCGGAGTACGAAGCTGTCGGGCGAAACGAATGGCGTGGATGGACTTGCCGGCGGACGCACAATCGATGCCCGCCGTGCGCGGTCGCAGGT
>JAHFUO010000154.1:0-2169 GCA_023265015.1 Acidobacteriota bacterium
GGCTTGCCGCGCGCCTGCTCCGGGCTCATATAGGCGGCGGTACTGAGAACAACGCCCGCGCCCGTCGCCGCCGCACTCATGGTGGGCGAGTCGAACGGATCGCTGCCGGCCGCCTCGCCCGCAAACACCCTCGCCAGGCCAAAGTCGAGCACCTTGACGTTCCCGTCGGGCCGCACCTTGATATTCGCGGGTTTCAGGTCGCGGTGCGTCACCCCGTGCTGGTGCGCCGCCTCCAGGGCTTCGGCGATCTGGTGGGCGATGGGGAGCACTTCGTTGAGCGGCATCGGGCCGCGTGCGATCAGGTCGGCCAGGGTCTGTCCTTCAACCAGCTCGAGGACGAGCGCGCGAACGCCGTCGGACTCTTCGAGCCCGTAGATCGCGCCGATGTGGGGATGATTCAGTGAGGCCAGCACCTGTGCTTCGCGCTTGAAACGCGCGAGGCGGTCGGGATCAAGAGCGAAGGCTTCAGGGAGGACCTTGAGCGCAACGTCGCGATTCAGCTTGGTATCGCGCGCGCGATAGACTTCGCCCATGCCGCCGCTGCCGAGCGGCGAGAGGATTTCATACGGACCGAGTCGAAAGCCGCTCGCTAACGGCACGAGGCGAGGCTCCCTTCATTGCTTACTGCTCGCGGGGTAGAGGCGCTCATTGTAGTGCGGTTGCTCGGCGCTGCACAAAACTGCGCGGGTCGAATCACCACCGCCCGCTATTGCCATCCCGGCAACCTGCCGAAAAGCTCTGACGTGGACTGTGTGTCTCCCCCGAGTCCCCAGCCTCGAGGCTCGAGCCTCGCCCGCGCGGCGCTCCTCGGCGCCGCGCTTGCGGCCGCGAGCGCCACGTCCGCTCAGACGCCGGCTCGTCCCGCTGTGCCGCAGCAGCCGGGGCGGATGCCGCTGCTGCCGCTGACCGCGCTCGACGAACGCGTGCTGGCGGCCGATTTCGACAACCGCACCTTTACGCTCTCCTTCGCCCAAGCGGTGCCGGTCAACGACCTGCTGCTGCTGCTGGTGCGCGGCACGAGCCTGAGCATGATTCCCGATCCGAGCATTGGCGGCTCGTTCATCGGTGAGCTGAAGAACGTCACGGTCCGCCAGGCGCTCGGCCTGATTGTCCAACCGCTCGGCCTCGCCTACACCGTGGAGGGCGGGTTCATCCGCGTGTTCAGGCGCGAGCCCGAGACGCGGCTCTTCGACATCAATTACATCGCCACCGCGCGGACCGGCGAGTCGCGTCTCGGCGGCGACGCGACCGCGCGGGCCGACGGGAGTTACGCGCGTGTGGCCAGCACAACCAAAGTGGATGTCTTTGACGAGCTGACCAAAGGGGTGCAGACGCTGCTGTCGGATCGCGCGACGTTCAACGTCGATCGCAAGGCCGGGCTGCTGCAGGTGACCGATTTTCCGGAGCGGCTCGATCGCGTGGCCGTCTACCTCGACACGGTGCAGGACCGCGTGCACCGCCAGGTGCAGATTGACGCGCGCTTCGTCGAAGTCGAGCTGAACGACGACAAGGCGCAGACGCTCGACTGGACGGCACTGGCGCAAGCCGGCTCGCCGACGGCGGTCGCCGGCGTCCAGACGCCGGTACGGAGGTCGCTGACCGGCCTGCGCGTGACAGACGTGTCAAGGTTTTTGGCCGCGCTGGCGGACCAGGGACGCGTGTCCCTCATCGCCAACCCGCAGCTGCTGGCGCTCAATAACGAGCCGGCGATTGTCCGCGCGACGACGGAGCCTCGGCCGCGTGACAAGAAGGATGACGAGCCCGCCGTTCGACCAGCGGTGACGCTCAGCGTCACGCCGCAAATCGCTCCCGACGGGATCGTGATGTTGAGCCTGAGCCCGATCGTGGCCGTGCCGTCGGCCGGCCAGGACGCGAACCGTCCGGAGGACGTGTCCATCCGCGAGGCCGACACGCTGGCGCGCGTGGCCGACGGCGAGACGATCGTCGTGGCCGGCTTCGGCCGGGATCGCGAGGTCCGCGAGCGCAGGAACGCCGGCATCAGGGGCGGCTGGTTCGGCCGGTCGACGGTAGTGACGAAGAAGCGGGTCGAGCTGTTGATTCTGCTGACGCCCAAGATCTTGAGCAGCGTGCCGTCACAATGATGAGATGACGCAAATGCAACCACGAAAACACGAAGACACGAAAAAGAAAACGTTTGTTTTCTTCGTG
>JAHFUO010000154.1:2269-4303 GCA_023265015.1 Acidobacteriota bacterium
GGGCTTAGGCCCCGACGGAATCGTTGTGAAAGCGGAAAGTCGTTAGTAGCAAGGCCGAGCGGTTCAAGCCGCGACAGGGCGCGACAGCCTTGAGCCCGAGTGAGCGCGAAGGCGCGAGCGAGAGCGCCTGGGGTGGGGCCGCGGAGTAGAAGTTGACTAAGCGGATAGTCGCTATAACCAATGCCGAGCGGCGTGAGCCGCGAAGGCACAGGTCGCGGGGGTGGGGCCCCGCGACAGAGTAATAAATGTACGAAAACTATTACGGGTTCAGCGAGAAGCCATTCAGCCTGACACCGGATCCGAAGTATCTCTACCGGAGTCAGTCGCACGCCAACGCGTTCGATCTGCTGCAGTACGCCATCCGCCGACGCGAAGGCTTCGTCGTCGTGACCGGCGACATCGGGACCGGCAAGACGACCCTGTGCCGGGCGCTCCTCGAGCAGATCGATCGAACGACGTTCACCGCACTGGTGCTGAACCCGTTCCTCTCCGAGGAGGATCTGCTCAAGCGCATCCTGCGGGACTTCGGCGTCATGTCGCGCGAAGAGCTCAAAGCGGGCCGGCTGGCGCGCATCAGCAAGCAGGAGCTGATCGACGCGCTCTACGACTTTCTGCTCGGACTCATCCCGCTGAACGCCGGCGCCGTGCTCATCATCGACGAGGCGCAGAATCTGCCGCTGCCGGTGCTCGAGCAGATCCGCATCCTGTCGAACCTCGAAACCGACAAGGAGAAGCTCCTGCAGATCATCCTTGTCGGCCAGTTGAACCTGCAGCCCTTGCTGCGGTCGCCCGAGATGCGGCAGCTCGACCAGCGCGTGTCGATTCGCTACGAGCTGAAGCCGCTCGATCGCGAAGCGGTGGCCGCCTATGTCGCGCACCGGCTGACGATTGCGGGCGGATCGGCGGCGATCACGTTCGCGCCCAGGGCGCTCGACCTGGTGCATCGGTTGTCGAGCGGCATCCCACGGCTGATCAATCTGATTTGCGATCGAGCGCTGCTGGCGGGATTCTCGGCGCGCGCCAATCGCATCACTCCGGAGATGGTGTCGCACGCCGCCGAGAGTCTCGATCTCCAGCGATCGACACAGCCGCGATTTGGATGGAGCCGGTGGCGCGCGTCGCTGCTGGCAGGCACGGCCGTCGCGCTGCTCGCCTCCGCGTCCGCCGTCGGTGCGGCCGCCTATCTGTATGAACGGTTCGAGCGCGAAGCCGTCCACGCGAGCACTTCGGCGGCGAGGGATCGAGCCCTGCCGCCGCCCGGTCGGATCGATCGACGTTTACCGGCAGACGCCGCGCTCACCATTCTCGTCCGATCGTACCCGGTGTCGAGCGGTGCGCCCGAGGCCGACATTCGTTCGATCACCGAGTGGCTGGAGGCGTCAGGATTCAGGGTCTATTACGCCGAGGTCGACCTCGGATCGCGCGGCCGCTGGCAACGCGTGCTCGCCGGGGCATACACTGATGTGGAGGCGGCCCGTTTCGACGCCGAGCGGCTGAAGAGCGCCGCGCCCGGCGTCGAGGCCCGTGTGATCGCCGCCAGTGTGGCGACCAGCCTCGTCGCGACCGCTGCCTACGAGCCCGACAGTGTCGTCGGCCGCTCGGGAACGGAGCCATGAGCCTCATTTTGGACGCGCTCAGACGCAAGTCGTCCGAGCGCGCGGCAGACGATGACACCGGCCGCACAGCGCAGGCCGACGCCGTACTGGCGACATTGGGCTATCCGCGACCTCAGGAGCCACGCGGCGTGTCGTCGAAGATGCTGGTCGTCTATGGCGGCGCGGCCTTGGCGATCGGCTTTGTCGGGCTGTCGCTGCTGATCACGCTGCTCGCGCCGCCCGCGCCGCCGCCTTCGCAGCGCGTCGTCGATCAGAGGGCTCGGCAGACGCCCGAATCCGCGCCACCTGTTGCCGCACCCGCGCCCGCGCGGTCCACGACACCTCCAGCGTCGCGGTCGAATGTTCCGCCGGCGCCATCCGCCGCGCGGCCGCCGAGTGCCGCCCCGGCGCCATCCGCCGCGCGGCCGCCGAGTGTCGC
>JAHFUO010000060.1 GCA_023265015.1 Acidobacteriota bacterium
GCTGCACAGGCGCCGGCTGCGCGGCCTGCGCGGCCTGCGCGGCCTGCGCGCGAAGCTGCGCGAGCGCCATCGCCTGCTCGCGCTCGGCGTTGGCCTGCAGCCTCTCAACTTCGGCCGCGAGCCGGGCGTTTGCCTCGGTGCGGACGCGCTCTGTTTCGGCCAGCAACTCCGCTTCCGCCACCTTGCGAAGACGCACCGTTTCCTCTTCGAGGGCGCGAAGGGTGGCTTCCCCGGCGGCGGCGCGCAGCTCGCGGGTCGCAGCTTCGCGCACGTTCTCGGTCTCGAGCTCCGCTTGCCTGTGCGCCTGTCGAGCGCGCTCGGCCTCCTCGCGGACGCGCGCCACTTCCGCCTCGAGGCGCGCCGAGGTCTCGGCGGTGGCGCGTGCGACTTCTTCGTCAAGCCGTGACGCGGTGTCCGCCCTGACGCGCGCGACCTCCGCTTCGAGTGCCTGAGTAGCGGCCGACTCGGCGGCGCGAGCCGCCTCGGAATCCGCGAGCGCACGCGTCAACCGCGCCTCACGTTCCTCTTGCACGCGCTGCGCCTCGCGCTCCTGCTGCGCGCGCTGCGCCTCGCGCTCCTCTTGCATGCGCTGCGCCTCACGTTCCCCTTGCACGCGCTGCGCCTCGCGCTCCTCTTGCATGCGCTGCGCCTCGCGCTCCTGCTGCGTGCGCTGCGCCTCGCGCTCCTCTTGCGTGCGCTGCGCCTCGCGCTCCTGCTGGGCGAGCCGAGCTTCGTGCTCCTGTTGCGCCTGCGCCTTCAGGTGCCCGCGCTGCTCGGCGAGCGTCTGCTCTGCTTCGGCGCGCACACGGGAGATCTCCAATTCGAGCCGTTGCTCGCCCTCGCGGCGGACCTTCTCCACCGCGGCCAGCGCTTCGCGAGCGGCGGCTTCGGCGGCGGCGCGCGCCTCGATGACGGCGGATTTCCGATGCGCCGCTGTTTCCTGCTCGATGCGGGCGAGATCGCGTGCCCGCTGTTCCACTCCTTCAGCCTCGACACGCGCCAGCTCGCGCGCCTGCTCTTTCGCGGCCTCTGCCCGCACGCGCTCGAGCTCGGCGTTCAACCGGAACTCGACCTCGGCTTCGATGAGCGCGACATCGGCGCTCTCAACGTCACCGGACTCGGCTTCGACGGCTTCGACGGCCACGTCGGACCAGGCGCCGTCATTGGCGGCGCCTGCAGCGTGCTCGGCACGCGCCTTCTCGGCGTGTTCAACGTCAGGGGACTCGGCTTCGACGACTTCGGCGGTCACGTCGGACCCGGCGCCGTCATTGGCGGCGGCTGCAGCGTGCTCGGCACGCGCCTTTCCGGCCGCCGCCAGGTACGCGACGACCCGCGTCACGAACGCCGCTTCGTCGTCGCCGTCTGCTGCCTGTTGCTTCTTGCGGAAGCGGGTCTGGAATCTGGGCCGCTTGGTCGGCGCGTCGCTCCGCAGGTGTGGAATGACGAGCGTCGGTACGACGGTGGCGCCGGCGAGCTCGCGCAGGCGCAGCTCGATCTTGCCCCGCTGATCATTTGAAAGAGAGCGTCCGAGCAACACGACGTCGGGCAGCTGCTGGTTGAGCGAGACCATCGCGGCGTACGAAGAGGTGACGTGGACGAGGTCCGCGCCGAGGCGTGCACGCACAAGGGAACTGAGCGGATCCGCTTGCGACGAATCCGGCTCGATCGCTAACACCAGGCTCATATGGGCGGTCTACTAGTGGTGGCAAGGCGTGTGCCGCCAAACGTGCCAGCCAATGGCTTTAACTGTCACGACGGACAGAATTTGTCTGACGATTTCGAGGAGGATCTTACGGATCTGAAAGCGCCGCTTCGAGCAATTTTCGCGCGCGGGCGCGTCACCACAGCCTCGAAGCGCCGGCAACAGGGATCGGTGTCGTAGATCCGGGCGGTCACGCCGCCTCGGCGTCGGCGGCGGGCAGGTCGACATAGAAGATGGCGCCGCCCTCGGGCGAGCTGCGATAGCCGATGCGGCCGCCGAGCGAATCGACAATCCCGTAGCTGATCGACAGGCCAAGGCCGGTGCCCTGCCCGACCGGCTTCGTCGTGAAGAACGGCTGAAACAGCTTTGCCTCGTTGTCGGGCGAGATGCCGGGTCCCGTATCCTCGACCTCGAGGAGCACGCGACCGTCGCGATCCCAGGAGCGGATCGTGATGCGCCCGGGCAGGCGGCCGGACAAGACGATCGACTGCTCCGCGTTGACCACGAAGTTCAGCAGCACCTGCTGCAGCTCGGTGAGCACCGCGGAGACATACTGGGCCGACGTGTCCTCCACGCGCAGCTCGATGTCCTGCGACTCGAGCCGGCGCTGGCGCAGCTCGGCGACCGACGTGATGACATCGGTGAGCCGCACGGGCTCGGCCTCGCCCGGCTGCTGGCGCGCGAACATCGCCAGGTTGCGGATGATGTTGCAGGCGCGTGCGCTCTCCTTCTGAATCAGGCTCAGATCGGTCTTGACCGACTCGGGGACGTCGGCCTGCATCTGCAGCAGCTCGGCGAAGCCGAGGATCGCCTGAAGCGGGTTGTTGATCTCGTGCGCGACGCCGGACACGAGCTGACCGACAGCCGCCAGGCGCTCCTGCCGGATCACCTGCCGCTGCAGCGACTGCAGCTCCTCGCGGATGCGGCGCTCCTCGCCCATCTTCACGTCGATCGCGGTGCGCGTATCGTTGAAGCGCTGCAGCATCGAGTCGAACGCCTCCTGCAGCTTGTCGAACTCACGCGTCGGCATCCGTCGGCGCTCGACGGGCGTGAAGTCTCCTGACGCAATCCGCTGCGCGGCGGTCTCGAGATGGCTCACGGAGCGGGCCAGCCGCCGCGACAGGCCGAACGCGACGATGAGCCATCCCGCCAGGCCGAACGCAAGAATCGCGAAGGTGCGCGTCCAGAGCGACGCCGCGCGGCTGAGCGCGATCGACAGCGGAAGGCCGACGCTGACGATCCATGGCGCCCCGTCGAGACGTGCCTCGCCGTACATCCGCCGCACGCCATCGAGACCGACACGCTCGAGCGGTTCTCGCGGCTCAGCGAGCGGACGCTGGTCCGGGGGCACCACCTGCCCCACGAACCGTTCCGGCTCACGGTTCCGCGCGAGGATGTGTCCCTCGCTGTCGACGATATTCACGACCGAGCCGTCCGGTATCGGTATGCCCGTGAACGAGTCTTGAATCGTCTGGAGGTTGACGAAAAGCCCAAGCGCGGCGATGACGTGCGTTGACCCGTCCTCGATCGGATATGCCACGACGACGTAGTAGATGTTGCCGACCCGGCTCATGCGGGCAGGCGACACGACCCGCATCCCTGTCTTGAACACGTCGGCCGCCCAATCGTTGCTTTCGCCCGCGATGTCCTGGAGCACGGTGGCACGCGCAACGGTTTCCCCCGACCGGCGGATCATGATGGTGGAGGCGAGGATCGGACGCGCCTGCGTGATACCGCGCAGCAGCTCTTCGCCAAGCACGGGGCTCAGCGACTGAATGTCGGGATTCGATTGCAGGCCGGCCACGGTGCCGTCGAGATTCGTGAGGTCGCGGTTCACGTACGCAGCGGTGGTGTACGCAATGACGCGCGCCTGATCGCCAAGCTCGTTTGCGCGCTCGCGGAACGTCGTCATGCCCGACCAGACGGCCGCGACCAGCACCGGCACGAGCAGCAGCACGATGGCGAACAACAGCTGCCACTGCAGGGTCTGGGACCAGAACGATCGCGTGGGGCGGAACGGGGGAATGGTAACGGTCCTCGCTATGTCCTCTATCGGCCGAGTGCAGGATCGGCCATACCGGCCTGGGCAAACCCCGCTGCACGAAGGGTGCAACTGTCGCAGCGGCCGCACGGGCGTCCCCGGGGGCCGGGGTCATAGCAACTGTGGGTCAGCCCGTAGTCCAGGCCAAGTTCCTGCCCCCTGCGGATGATGTCGGCTTTCGTGAGCGCCTGCAGCGGGGCATGAATGCGGAAGGCTGCGCCCCGGACGCCTTGCGCGGTGGCAAGCGACGCCAGCCGCTCGAACGCGGCAATGAACTCAGGCCGGCAATCCGGGTAGCCCGAATAGTCGAGCGCGTTGACGCCTATGAAGATATCGCGGGCGCCAAGCACCTCCGCCCATCCAAGCGCCAGGGACAGGAACACCGTGTTGCGCGCGGGAACATACGTCGAAGGGATCTCGCCGGGATCGATCGGGCGATCCTTCGGCACCGGCGCATCGCTCGTGAGCGACGAGCCGCCGCCAAAGGCGGAGAGATCGACGTCCAGCTCGATGTGCCGGGCGACGCCGAGTGCGCGCGCCACCTCGCGCGCGGCCTCGATCTCGCGGGCGTGACGCTGGCCGTAACGGATTGTCAGCGCAAAGAGCCGGAAGCCGTCGCGTCGCGCGATGGCCGCCGCGGTGTACGAATCCAGGCCGCCGCTCAGCAGGACGACGGCGTCAGACACCTCGCGTGCCTGGATCCCAGATGTACTTGTGAAGCTGCAGCTGCACGCGGACCGGCAGGCTGTCGGCAAGCACCCACTCCGACAACGTCCGTGGATGCAGCACGCCGTGCACCGGCGACAGGTGAATGGCCGCGGCGCGGCGCGCAAGGTCGTGGCGGGCGAGGACGTCACGCGCGTAGTCGTAATCGCCGCGATCCGTGATCACGAACTTCACCTCGTCGTGCGGCCGCAGACGATCGAGGTTCGTCCAGTCATTGCGATTCGATTCGCCGCTGCCGGGACACTTCACGTCGAGGATCGTGACGACCCCCGCGGGCACGCGCGCCGTGCTGCGATGTCCGCCCGTCTCGAGGAGCACCGTGCGGCCGCGATCGAGGAGCCCCTCCATCAGCGGATACACATCCTCCTGCAGCAGCGGCTCCCCTCCCGTGACCTCCACGAGCGGGCAGGCAAACGCGTCGACCTCGGCAAGAATCGTCTCGACCGGCCTCTTCTGCCCCTCGTAAAACGCGTACGGCGTGTCGCACCACGAGCAGCGGAGATCGCACGCCGTGAGGCGGACGAACACGCACGGGCGGCCCGCGTAGGTGGACTCACCCTGCACTGAGTAGAAGATCTCGTTAATCGTCAACATGCCTTCAGGGATTGGGGATCGGGGATTAGAGATTGGTTCCTCCGCCCCTAATCCCTCCTAATCCCTAATCCCGAATCCCGAATCCCGAATCCCCAATCCCCAATCCCCAATCCCTAATCCCTAATCCCTAATCCCCGATTGTAAGATGCCCGCATGGGCGCCGCGCGCATCGGCACATCGGGCTGGAGCTATCCGTCGGGAGCGGGGACCTGGAACGGGCTCTTCTACCCAAAGACCCGCTCGAAGCGTGCCGGCACGGACCAGTTCGACGAGCTGCGCTTCTACGCGGAGCATTTCGACACCGTCGAGGTCAACTCGACGTTCTACGGGCAGCCACGGGCGGACATCACGCGCGGCTGGGCGCAGCGCACGCCGCCTGGGTTCGATTTCTCGCTGAAGCTCTATCAGAAGTTCACGCACCCGAAGATGTTCAAGGAGGCGGCGCTCAGGACGGCGCCCGGCTCCGAGGGTCCGCTGCTGGATCTCCTGGCGCAGGTCACGCAGGCGGACATCGACGACTTCCGGACGGGAATTGACCCGCTCGCCTCGGCCGGCAAGCTCGGCGCGCTGCTCGCGCAGTTTCCTCCAAGCTTCAAGGATTCGCCACCCGCCCGCGGCTACCTCGCGCAGCTGCTGCGCGCGTTCGCGGCGTACCCGGTGGCGGTGGAGCTGCGGCATCGAAGCTGGAGCGACGCGATCGGCGAGACGCTGTCGCTCCTCAACGCGTTCGAGGCCGCGTGGGTGCAGATCGACGAGCCGAAATTCCGCTTCTCGATCCGCCAGAACTATCTGCCGAACGTCACCGGCTTCTACTACATGCGGCTGCACGGCCGGAACGCGGCCCAGTGGTGGCGCCACGACAAGAGCGAGGATCGCTACAACTACCTCTACACGGCCGGCGAGCTGCGCGAGTTCTCGGAGACGGCGGGCGCCGCAACGGAGCTCGTGAAGAAATCGTATCTCTACACCAACAATCACTTCTCGTCGAAATCGGTGGTGAACGCGGTGATGCTGAAAGCGCAGCTCGGACAGCCGATCGAGGGCGAGTATCCGCCCGAGCTCGTGGAGCGTTATCCGGAGATCGCGGAGCTCGTCATGGGCCGCCTAAAGGCGGCCCCTACGCCGGCCCCTTCGCCGGCCCCTACGATTCCGGTTTCAAAGTTACTCTGACGATCCGATCCGTCACCGCCAGCTTCCGCACGACGTCCATACCAGAAATGACCTGGCCGAGCACGGCGTACTGACCGTTCCACTTCGGCTGCGCCGACAGCGAGATGAACATCTGGCTGTCTGCGGCGCGCGCGTCGCCGGGATGCGCCATCGACACGGAGCCCACCTTGTGCAGGCGCTTCTTGCTGAATTCCGCCACGCCGACCGACTTGCCGCTGCCGGCGTCGAAGCCGCGGCCCCACGACGCCTGCTTGGTCATGTCGCGCGTCTGCGGGTCGCCGAACTGCACGAGCTGGCCGGGAACGATGCGATGGATGCGATGGCCGTTGTAGAAGTTGCGCTTGATGAGCGCGAGGACGTGGTCGACTGTCTTCGGCGCCTCGTTCGGGTAGGTCTCGACCTCGAAGGTGCCCTTCACCGTTTCGACCACGAACACCGGCCCCGCCCCGGGCGACTTCCGCGCCGCCGGCGCGGCGGGCGTCGGCGCCGCCGCAGCCTTGGGCGCAGCGCCTCTTGGCGCGGTGCCTCTTGGCGCGGTGGGCTTGGGCGCGGGCGTCGCGGTCTGGGCCTGCGCAGCGGTCGACGATAACGTGAGCGCGACGAGGACAACCATCAGGTGGCGCATGTTCATCTCCTCGGTTTGACCACACCCATTCTTGGACAATCGCCGGCGATCACGCAATCCCCGCAGCGCGGGCCGATCGGACGGCAGACGTTTTGCCCCCACGTGACCAGATACAGGTTGATGTAGGGCCACCACCGCGCGTCGGTCGCGCGATACAAGGCCTGCTCGGTTTCCTCGGGCAGTTTCGTCTTCACCCACCCGAGACGGTTCGAGATCCGGTGGACGTGCGTGTCGACGCAGATGTTCTGCAGGCTCTTGAAGCCGAGAATCATCACCAGGTTCGCGGTCTTGCGGCCCACACCCGGCAACATCATCAGCTCCTCCATCGTCTGCGGCACGCGGCCACCGAAGGGACCGATGAGCATCTGGCAACAGGCTTTCACGTGCCGCGCCTTGGTGCGGTAGAAGCTGACCGGGTAAATCAGCTTCTCGATCTCCTTCACGTCCAGCTTCGCCATCGACCGCGGCGTGCGCGCTCTGCGGAAGAGACGCGTGGAGGCGGCGTGGGTCGTCGCGTCCTGCGTGCGCGCGGAGAGGAGCGTGGCGATCAGAATTTGAAATGGCTCTTCCGCCTGCTCTTCGGAGATCTTCTCGACGGCCGGAAGCTCGAGACCGGTGATTGCCTGGGCGAGCGAGCGCATGACGTGTTCGACAACCGCAGGTTGGGGTTTGCGCACGGGTACGACGTCCCCATCATACGAAACGATCGAACGCATTCTCGCGGAAACGAAGCCTGAGGCGGTTTACTTCACCGAATACGACGGTCGGCGCGGAGCCATCATGATCGTCGATGTGGCGGATCCGTCAAAAGTTCCGGCTCTGGCCGAGCCGTGGTTCCTGTCCTTCAACGCCGACGTCACGTTCCACATCGTGATGAGCCCGGAAGATCTCGGCCGGGCGGGTCTTGATGCCCTAGGCAAGAAGTGGGCGTAGGGCTGGCTCACACGCGCTAGCGCGAAGCGCGGAACGCCTCGTCGGCCTCGGCGCCTTTCCTGGGCTTCCACTGCAGGCTGTAGTAGGCGCCTCGATCGCGCGCCCACGGATCGAACGCATTGACGACGTGGTCGAGCTCGTTCTCGAGCTCGGGAAGGGTGCGCAGAAGCACGCGCTTCAGCGGAGACACGGGTTGGTGCGCGTGGCCGTTGACGGGCGCCGGCTCGAACAGGGCGCTCGGACCGTTGTTGTCGACCCACTCGATGCCGAGCGACGTGTAGAACTCCGGACGAAAGCTCGACGTAAGGAAACGATCGCTGAACAGACGACGCGACGCGTTCAGGATGAACACGACGAACTGCGTCTCGGAGATCGCGAAGCCGTGAGGACGGGTCGTCTCGGCCAGGTAGCCGACCACGGTGTCGAGGTCCTCGACGTTGTCGACCATCGCGCCGTCGGGGTGACCGAGACAGTCGTCGATAGCGGAGCCATCCTCATTGCGCTGGGCACGCGTGATGACTTTCGAGGCGTCGCACCGGTGCTGTCCGTAGACCTCGCGGAGCGTGGCCACCAGCTGCTGCTGGGCCCTCACGGCGCCCGGCTCCTCGAGGTGCTGATCGACGAAGTCATCGAAGCTCGTCAGCTGCCGCAGGCCGTACTGCCTGCGGAACTCGTTGAATCGCGGCACGCCTCGTTCGCGATCGCGAATCAGGTCGAGCGCGGCCAGGTCGATCTGCCTGGTGGATGTCTGCAGCCGATCGATGCGCAGGTTCTGCATGAACCGCGGATGGTTCTGCAACGCCAGCTGTCCGACCCGCTGCCGGCCGAGACTGAGCGCCAGGTTCGCCAGCCCGCGCTCGCGCATGACCGGCGTCGCCCTGCCTCGGAACGTTTCAACGATCGGAATCTTTGCGTGAATCGCGTTGGGGGCACTCACCTCGCGGTACTCGATGAGATCGGGCAGCAGCGGGTGGAGGCGGTAGACGCTGACGAACTCCTCAGGGAAATTGAACGGCGACCCGAAGTGATTCACTCCGCCGTTGACGTCGTCAGGATTCGTGAGACTCCACCCGCGCTTGCGGCTCCCGAGGCCCACGATCCCGGGCACGGAAGCCAGGGTCGAGTACAGCTCGTTGGCGCGATGCGCCGCCGGCGACTGCCGAAGCTCGTCGATCTTGCGTCGGAAGGCGTCGGGGAGCACGGCCGGGCCCTGGTTGCCGAGGAGTCCGTTCCAATTGCCGTTCATCCCTGTGAAGAGCGGCTCGTCGTAGAGCAGCTGGGTCGTCCACTCGGTCGTGTGGATCTTCGCGATCTCTGCCGAGACCACCAGCCTCGCCGCGTCGAAGAGCTCGTCGGCGGTCACGCCGGCATAACGGATCACCCGCGTCGGGTTGGCGGGATCGCGCAGCCCCGAGTCGGCATTCGGCGTCGCGGCCGCCCGACGCCGGAACTCGTCGACGAACTGATTGTGCTCACGCGAAAACAGCGTGTGGAAGAAGCTCATCCCGATCGTCCAGTTGTCCGGAAACGCCGCGGATTCCTGTCCCGCCCAGTCGGGCAGCTTGGGATCGCCGTCGGTCAACAGCGGGAGATATCCCTGGCGGTCGCCGGCTTCGCGCCGGCCGCCGATGGGGACGAGCAGCAACCGCGCAGGGTCCTTCGGGTCGCGCTTCACTCGGCGGTGCGACGTGTCGTCGTACCCGTAGATTTGCGATGCATCCCACCAGGCCGTGTTCGTGTTGTGGAACGTCCTGGGGGCCCGAGCCAGGTATCGACGACCGTTGGCAGCGAACGTCGGCGGAGGCGTGCTCTCAGCGACGAACGCCTCGTCGATGGCATCGCCTGGCCGACATCCCAGCCGGGCGGCCTCTTCGGGTGAGAGAGGCGTTTCGACGCCGTTCACCTTCTGCGATCGACAACCGACCGGCATGTACTCTGCCGCGTTGTGCCCCTCGTCGAGGTGCGAGAACCAGTCATGGGTCATGAACTGGATCCAGAACCCGGCGAGCACGTTGAAAAACGGTGCGCTCTTGTAGTCGCAGTTCGCCGTCGTCGAGAAACCCGGCTGGCCGTAGCCATCGGCACAGGCCACGGCATCCGACTGGGCGCGCGTGAAGAGTTTGCGGCTGATCACCTGCGGATCGGGCACCAGGAGTGACAGGCGGCCGTCGTGCCGATTGCGGGTGATCTCGTCGAGGCCGGCGTCGGGAAACGTGTTCTCGAAGTCGACGTTGCGCGCGAACAATGTGCCCGTCGAGCCCATCAACGGGTTACGGATGTCATTGCAGATCCCTGTCAGCGTCCGCCCGCGAATCAGGGCGCCCTGACACACCTGATCAACGCGTGCGCCACCGACCGCGGCGTACTGCGGATGGTCCGGCGGCAGCCGCATCTCGGGCCAGGTCCGAAGCGCCGGCCCCTCGACGCCGTCACTCCCCTTGATGTAGCGCTCGAACGTGCCGCTGTTGTCGAAGAGATTGAACGCGATGAGCTCGAGTCGCTCGTACTCGAGGTCGATGAGAGCACCGCCGACGCCGCGCATGTCCTTGGGCGACGTCTGGTCGCGGGCGCCGAAGTAGTTCCCCCAATCCACCCACGGCTGCTTCAGGAAGGCCACGGCTGACTCGCCGCCACGGCATTGCGCAGTGCCCAGGGGAACCTTGCCCTCGAACCGCTGGTCGCGCGACGTCGCCAGAGGCCGCGGTCCACCGGCGATCTCCTCGACGCAACCCTGGAGCTCGTCGTTATTGCACGCGAGGGCGACGAGCCCGAACGACAGCGCGACGACGAACAAGGTCGCTCGCATGGGAACGCTCCAGAACCCGGCGTCGATGCGTCGACGCCTGAAGACGCCGGTCAGACTCCGGCGAATGTCGAGATCGAGCACACACTATACGCGCCGCTCATGTCCCGTCACCTGTTTGTGACGTTGGCCCAAAAAGCCTGTGCAAGCGGACTCTCGGCACAGTTATCCGGTGCTAAGATTCGCGGTTCCGAGGTGTCATGCGCCAACATCCGCAGCCACGCGATCGCGTCGGGCTATGGTGTCGTCAATCGCCGTTGCCGTTGATCGTGGAAGAACGGCGTGCCCACACCAATCAAGGAGGACTTCGAAGATGGCTCTGTATGCTTTTGACGGAACATGGAACAACGAAGCGCAAAACGACACTGTGGATGACGATACGAATGTGGCCAGATTCTTCGAGGCCTATCGTAAGAATTCCCATACCCAGCGCGACGTCTACGTCAAGGGCATCGGCACCAAGCTCGGGATTGCGGGGCGTGTCATTGGCGGCGTATTCGGGGCGGGCGAGCTTTCGCGGCTGTTCGACACCTACCACAAGCTGTGCTCGACCTATGTTGACGGCAACGATCATGTCATCGACATCGTGGGGTTCAGCCGGGGTTCAGCGACCGTGCTCGACTTCTGCAACCTGCTGAGCTCACTCGGTATTCGGAAGCCGACGGCGACCGACGGGCTGGCCGACATCTTCAAGGAGGTTGGTCTGGACCTGTTGTCGCACTTCAAGGGCACGCTCGGTCAGAAACTCGACAAGCGCAACGTCGTCGAGCCACGTCCGAAGATCCGGTTCGTCGGTCTCTGGGACGTGGTGGCCGCGTTCGGCGCGGCCGCGGTGGTGCCGATCCAGGAGCTCAACGTCGGTCACCGTCTCGTCCTGCCCGCGGACATGGTGACGTTCTGTTTTCACGCGATGGCGCTCGACGAACGCCGGCCGTCGTTTTCGGTTACGCGTGTCAACGGTGCGCACGAAGTGTGGTTCAGGGGCGTGCATTCGGACGTCGGCGGCGGCAACGGCAACAAAGGGCTGAACGACATCGGGTTGAAGTGGATGATGAGCAAGGCGAAGACCGCCGGGTTGCCCATCACGGACGGCGACATCGCGAAGCTCGCGCCGGACCCTGCGACGATGCCGAAACTGAAGCCGTTGCTCACGCCGCAGCGCGTCGTCCAGGCCACGGATCGATGCCACCATTCAGTTTCCCCGAGACCTGGCTGCAACAACCCACCGGCCGGCTGTCCGGTCGAGACGCCGGCAGATGAAGTTGTGGCCACTCCGGTCGGCGCGGCGGGCCTGGGCGTGGAAGAAACTACCTGATCGCCTGCTCGAAGAAAGGTGGGCCCGTCATGACCCCTGAACTCAACGGCGTGGACGACTCCGGCAATCCGATTGCCGGCAGGTTCCGTATCGGCCTGGCGCTCTCCGGCGGCGGCTTCCGGGCCTCCATCTTCCATCTTGGCGTCATCCGCCGGCTGGAAGAACTGGGCATCATGAAGGATGTCGACGTCATCTCCGCGGTGTCGGGCGGCTCCATCATCGCGGCGTACTACGTCTGCGAAATGGAGACACGCCTGCGCCAGGTCGAGCCCCGGCTGTGGGAAGACACCCCAACCCGGGTCGCGGTCTACGAAGCCATTGCCGCGGACTTCCTGAAGGCGGTCGACCACAACCTGCGCACGCGCGCGCTCGTGTTCACGCCCTTCTTCCATCCAATCCTGTTCGTGAAAACTCTCATCTTGAAGGCCAAACGCTCCGGCGCACGTTCCGAGCTGATTCAGCGCGAGTACGACAAGTGGTTCTACGATCGAGACACGATCGATCAATTTCCGAGCGTGACACCCAAGCAGTCCAAGGGTACCGGGCCAGTGCTCCACGGACCCCAAATCGTCCTGAACACCACCTCCTTGCTCACCGGCGAGCGCGTCTCATTCTCCCGCGATTCGAATTCAGCGATAGCGGAAATGAAGCGCTCGAACAAGAACAGCCTGCCGCTCTCTCGAGTCGTCGGCGCGTCCTCAGGAGTTCCTGTGTTGTTTCCGCCCACGCACATCTACGGCGACATGCTCGTTGATGGCGGCGTGGCAGACAACCAGGGCATCGAGGCGCTCCTCACGATGGACCCGTGCGGAACCGGCGCGGCCAAGCAGGTTCTGCTGGTCAGCGACGCGTCGGGCCAGCTGGAGGCCATCCACACCATCAGCGCGGGAGAATCAGCGGTCTTTGCGAGAGTCAACGACATCCTTCAGTTTCAGGTTCGCTCGAAACTCATCGATCGTCTGGTGCAGTGGAGGGTGGACTGCCCGCTCGAGCGGTATTTCGCATTCACGCACTTGTTCCTCAATCTCAAGGACCGCGGCGTGACCGAGCGGCTGCCGGCGGAAATGATCCCGGCGGTGGCGCGGATTCGAACCGACCTCGACCAGTTCAGCCTGGTCGAACGCGATGCCTTGATGTATCACGGGTACACTTTGATCGACGCGCAGATTCGTCAATACTGCCCGCCGTTGACGCTTGCGTATCCCGTCTCGGCCGCCCCCCCGCTGGCGGCGCCACCGCTGCATGCACCCGCGGCACTCGACAGCACGGCGAAGCGCGATCGCGTCCGTCGAGAGCTCGAGGTCGGCGCGCAAAAAGTCTTCCTGCTGCGCAGTCTCAGGAAATATCCGCGCCGCGTTGGCCTGTTGTTCGGAGGTTGGGCTCTGGCGTGGATTGCCGCCTTGTACGTGCTGTTCGGTCGGTACACACAGCCGCTGGAGTTGGCGCAGAGCTGGATCAAGAACGTACTGAGCGGCCTGACGTCCGGTTGGATCGGGATCGCGCTCGACTGGCTCCTGACGTACGCGAAGCTCCCGGCCCGCACGTCATTGGTCACCGGGATCGCGAGCCTCATTGCCGCGAGCGCAGTCGCAGCCATTGCGGCATACGTGCTGGCGTTTCCGACGTACTGGCTCGTTCGCCGCCTGGCCATGAGCGCGGACAGGAAAACGTACCAGGAGATCGCCGGGGCCGCCTGGACCTCAGCCTGGCGCCCGCCCGAGCCGCGGGCGAAAGAAGCGCGATAGGCGCTCTGATCCGCGACCACTTCAGGGCGAGTCTCGTAGTCGTCCAGTCGTTCCGCAACGTTCCAGCGACGGCTGGCTCGGTGCGATGTCGCTCCGCAAAACCGCTGGTCTTCGTTTGTCTACGGTTTTGCTCCGGACATCTCCCCTCGCCTGCCGTCATGGTTAAGATTCGGAATTGGTACTACCAATCTGCCGATCGTAAAACTTTTTGAAAGCCACACCTTCCACGGAACCCAGTAATACTTCCGCCTGCGGCTTCTCACCGGGCATCGTCACCACGAACGGCTGTTCCTGGACGATGAGCGATGCGCCGCGGACGATGACCTGGCGCTCCTTGGCGAAGTACATCGGGACGATCGGAATCTTCTCGGCGTGGATGTACTGCCAGACGTCGATCTCCGTCCAGTTCGAGAGCGGGAAGACGCGGATGCTCTCTCCGGGGCGGAGCCTGCCGTTCAGCAGGCTCCACAGTTCGGGGCGCTGGCGCTTCGGATCCCACTGCCCGCTGGTGTCGCGCACGGAGAAGATGCGCTCCTTCGCGCGCGATCGCTCCTCGTCGCGCCGCGCGCCGCCGATCGCGGCGTCGAAGTTGCCGGCTTGCAACGCGTCGAGCAGGGCTTTGGTCTTCAGCAGGCCGCAGCAGCGCTGCGTGCCGACCTTGAACGGTTGCGTACCTTCTCCGATCGCCTCCTCGTTCGTGTGGACGATCAGCCGCGCGCCGACGGCTTTCGCCATCTCGTCGCGGAACGAGATCATCTCCTGGAACTTGTAGGTGGTGTCGACGTGGAGGAGCGGGAAGGGGATCGGGCCCGGGTAGAACGCCTTCTGCGCGAGGCGCAGGAGGCACGACGAGTCCTTGCCGATCGAGTAGAGCATCACCGGGCGCTCGAACTCGGCCACCACTTCCCGGAGGATGTGGAGGCTCTCGGCCTCGAGCGCGCGCAGGTGATCGAGACGCGGCGCGGCCGCGACGTCGTTGCCAGGTTCCGTGGTGATCGTCGGCATCCTGTTGAACCCAATCGACATAGGGGGGCGGTCACCCGCCTCCCCTGTCACACCACCGTGCATGCGGGTCCGCACGCGGCGGTTCGGTAAAGTTAATTAAGCACACGCGCGAGCGGCCAGACGAGGCAGCCCGAGCGAGACGAAGTACGCACCAGGCAGCGCGTAGCTGAGCGCCGGGCTGCGGCTCAGGTGCCACGGGCGTGGCCTCCACGTGAGGCCGTGCCGCGGCCCCGGTCTGTTGCTGGCTTCCGTGAGACACTGCGAGGAAGAGATGCCTCTCGTCGAACCGGCGTAGGCGGAGGTCTTCTCGACGGCAGGCAGCTTGAGGCCGGGGAAACGATATGATGCTCCCCGTTTCTTGCTTGACTGCGCAAGAGGAGGCAGCATGGCACTACGTCTTTCTCGGCCAACGGTCGGTGCGCTCTTCGTCGCGACCTTTCTGATCGGTGGCTCGCCGGCCGCCGACAGCCAGACACTCGTGGAGTCGAGCGCCGAGGCTCGCTTCCAACTCGATCTGCATGTGCCCGACGCGGCGCTGGCCGCGATGCTGCCCCCCGGGTTCACGCTCAATGTGGCCGCGCAGGGGCCGGCCAAGGATGCAAACCTCCGAGCGATCTTCGTCGATCGCATGACCATCAACGGTCCCGATGGCAAACCGGTTGGCAAGACGGGATCGAACCGCCTCGTCTACCTTGCGGCCCCCGTGAAGGATCCAGGCGGAGCCAACGCTCAACTGGTCATCGGCGGCCTGACGGAGGATCCGGCGGACGCGCCAGGACCGTTTGGCGTGTACCTTCTCGCGACCACTCACACGATGCAGCGTTCGACGAGCAACGCAGGCACGGGACCGGTTATCGATTCCCAGGACTGGGTCTTTCAAGCGGCGAGCGGCGAGCACCTCGAGCTGCACATCAAGTACGAGCACGGCGTCGGCAACCGAGGCAATCCGGCCGACACGAAGTTCTATTCGGCAAAGGGCCCGAGCCTGGCTCAAATCTCCAGACAGGAGCAGGTGCTCGATATCCTGCGTAATGCAACGACAAACCCGCCCGATCGCGTGAAGGAGTTTTCCTTCAAAGGATCGGGCGGGAGCTACGCCAAACTGCTCGACGGCACCGAAAAATTGTTGAGCTGGGACAACATCGTCTGGCTCAATCGATCGGTGATGCAGCCGTAGGCTTCTACTTCGTCGCCGTCCTCGCGTTCCGCGGATCGTCGGCGGGGTTGACGTACTTGAATTCCACCGGGCCCTGCCCGTACAGCACGATCGTGGTCTCGCGCGCCGTGTAGGCGAAGTGATTCATGTTGGCCGGCATCAACGCATAGCCGCCCGGCGCGAGCGTCTTGTTCGCCGCCGCGCCCTGCACCGAGAGGCCGAGCATCTCGAGATCGATGTTGCGCGCGGCCCGCGCGATGCGGATGCCCTCGGCGGCCAGCGCATGCGCGCGATCGGGATCGCCGTCCTCCAGCAGGCAGAGCGACCCTTCGCGCACCTCGAGCCATGCGCGCTCGGAGCAATCCGGCAGGCCGGACAGAAGGCTTCGCGCGCTGCAGCCAGCCGTTCGACACCGCGTGCTCACCGCGGAACGCCCACGTGTCCCACGCGAGCCAGACGGCGACGCGCGCGGCTGCCGCCAGGTCGTCGCGCTCGATGTACAACCGGTACGCGCGCTCACGTGCGTCGAAGACCAGGTCGGCGAGATCGAGCCACCAGGCCGCCAGCCCGAAGCCTTCGAGCGCTTCCGCGCTCTCACGCTCGCGAAGCGCCGACTCGAACGCCTCGCGGGCGCTCGACCAGGCGCCGCGCGACAGCGCCTCGTCGCCCGCGGCGCAGTCGGGCGGCCGTGCAGAAGACATCTCCGAGGCGGATTATATGGCGGCCGGTTAGGACGTTCGCGGAATCACTTCGACCGGCGACGATGAACGAGCGTGGTGCGCGAATCCGCCCGGCGAGCTTTTCGTCATACGCCATCGCGCGGCGTCCCTCGTCTTGTCACACCAGCTTGGCACCCTGGGGCGGCTTGGGTTCGGCGACGTGGGTGTAGAACCAAATCTCGTAGCCATTCGGATCGAGGACCTTGAACGTGCGATCGCCCCACCACTGCACGGTCAGGGGATCGCTGATCTTCACGCCGTTCTTGTTCACACGGTTGTGATACGCCTCGACGTTCTCGACCTCGAAGTAGACTTCGACCGGCTGCTTGCCCGATCGGCGGTGAGCTTCGCCGCCAGGTGCCCGCGAGAACATGAGCCTCGCGCCGCCGAGGACCACCGTCACGAAATCCAGCTGCCCGTCCTTCCCGACCATGCCCATGACATGGCTGAACCCGAGCTTGTCCACGTAGAAGTCACGTACCGCATCCACCGATTCCACGGCGATCATCGGCATGACCTGTCTTGCTGCATTGCTCACGGCTGCCTCCTTCCATGAACTGTCGAACCCGCTTGATGCGCGTACTGTGTCTCGCGCGGGTAGACGGATTCAACTACTCGTGGTAGTAGATAGACCGCACGATGCACCTGCCCGATTCCGCACCGCTGGAAGAGATTGGGCTCTCGCTGTATGAGCGAAAAGCCCTGATGGCCCTGATGCTCTGTGGCGTCGCTGATGCGGCGACATTGTGTCGCGAAGGTGGCGTACCGACGTCGAAGATCTACCTGGCGATGGAGAAACTTGCCCGCCTGGGTCTGGTTCAGATCCAGCCAACACGGCCCAAGATGTTTGCGGCGCTCTCGGTCGACGTGGTGGTCGCTCGAGTCATTGATATCGCCCGCGAGCGCGCCGAGCGGTTCGCGGCGGCGGCCCCGGAACTGTCGGCCACGCTGAAGGGACTTCAATCCCGGGTGCGCGGCCGTCAGCCGTTTGTTGATCTGGCGCTCGGCATCGACGCGCACGTACGGCGGCACCTCGTGCCGCTCGCCGCGGCACGAAAGCGAATTCTGTCTTATATGGAGCAGGGCGATCTTCTGGCGCTCGACGCGGCTGTAGCAGGCGGATTCCCGATTCTTCGACGCATCGCCAAGAACACGGCCGAGCATCGCGTCGACCACCAAATGGTGTTCGGCTTCTCCTATCAGACGGCGCGGTCGCTCGTGGAATTCCTGCAGCGCCACCGCGGCGATCTCCGGCACGTCACCGGTGTCCGCTATTCCGGCGAGCTTGGCCATCCTTTTCACGTCGTGGACGACGACACGGTGATCGTGCCGCTGGATCACCCGTTCGTGAGGGAGGGCCGGTTCGCGTCGCTCCTGATCCGCGATCGTGAGCTCGCCGAAAGCCTAGCCTGACTTTCGCAGTTCGAGGGTCAACAGTCCGCTAAGTGCTTTAGATTCAGTCAAGGCTATCGAAAGGTCTTCACCACAAACCGGCGGTTCTAGCGAGCCGCAGCCAGAGCCGCGGAAGC
>JAHFUO010000061.1 GCA_023265015.1 Acidobacteriota bacterium
TGGGCGGTCGGTGTCGTGCTGTCCGAAATGCTCACCGGCGCGCTGCCGTTCAAGGGCGCGTACCCCGAAGCGATCTCGCACGCCATCCGCAACGATCCTGTTCCGCCGCTGCAGGCGCCGGGGCGCGAGGTGCCCGCCGAGCTGATCCGGGTCATCGAGCGCGCGCTTGCAAAGGATCCGGCCGATCGGTTTCAGATCGCGCGCGAGCTCGCGCGCGATCTGCGGCTGCTGCAGGGCCGCACTATCCCCCTCGATCTGCTGACGGCACCCATCAACGCGCCGGCATTGCACATCGCGCCGCCGCGGCGATGGTGGCGCTCGCGCGCGGCGCGCGCGACGGCCGCGCTTCTCGTTGTGGCCGCGGGCGTGCCCCTCTGGCTGTTCGCGCCTGTCGCGCGCGTTCCGGTCGTCGTCGCGCCCGTGGTGAACCAGACCGGCTACGCGGAGCTCGATGCGTATCGGCCCGCGCTGACGGCGGAGCTCGTCGCCGAGCTGTCGGATTCGCCCGTCGTCCGCGTGCTTCCGTACGATCGCGAGCTGCAGATCCTCGGCCGCTTCCGGGCCGCGGGCCAGGACATCTCGAGCCGCGAAGCGATCGAGGCGCTGACCGCCAACAGCGGCGCGCGCGTCATCATCGCGCCGACGCTCCTCTATGAGAACGGCGCGTGGCGGGCGCGCGTCGAGTTCCAGAACGCGGCGACGGGAACCAACACGGCAGTACAGGAGACGACTCGTGTCGTGTCGTCCTTGATGAAAGAGACCGTCTACGCTCTGGTCGGCCCGCTGACTCTTGGCATTGACGAGCAGATCCGACAGTCGGGCCCCGCGCGAGCCCGCCTCGCTGACGCCATCAAGCGCGCCGTCGGGCGCGCTCCGACACCCCCGTTGTCGCGGATGCGCACGCTCGACGCGGCGGCGGCGTTCGAGCGGGGCCTCGATGCATACGAGCAGCTTGAATACGCCTCGGCGCTGAAGGCGATTACCGAGGCGCTGCAGCAGGATCCGAGGAATCCGCTCCTGCTCGCGTGGCGGAGCCGGAGCGCGCAATTAATGCGTCGCGACAGCGAGGCCTCGGAAGCCGGCGAGCAGGCAGCGCGCCTCGTCACGAGCCGGACCCCATCGCTCGATCGTTTGTTTGTGGAAGCCGTGGCCGCCGAATCGCGCCGCGATTTCGATGCGTCTGAAGCGCGTTATCGCGACCTCGTGGCGGCAGCCCCGGACGAGCCACGCATGGTTCTGGAGCTCGCGTCATTCCTGGATCGGCGCGGTACGCGTAACGAGGACGCGATTGTCGCGTACCAGCGCGCGCTCGAGATCGATGCGCGGCTGCCGGGCCCCGAGCTCGACCTGTGCCGCATGTACAACAGGCTGAACGAGGGCACTCGAGCGAAGCAGCACGGTCAACAGGCGCTGTCGAAGTACCGTCAGATTCGAGCGCGAGGAGGGGAAGCGCAGACGCTGTTCTGCCTCACCGACGCCCTGCGCCGCGGCGGGGCCGATCAACAGCGCGAAGCGATGGAAGACGCCCGCGCAGCACTTGACATCATTCGAGAGCTTGGCCAGCAGTACAACCTCCCGCGCGCGTACAACTACGTCGCGCTCGCCACCGAGGCCCAGGGCAACCTTCCCGAGGCGGCCTCCGTGTGGGAGCAGGCGCTCGCCGCGGCCAGGAACGCCGGGAACATCGTCCTCGAGCCGCTGGTGCTCATGAATCTGGGGGCGATGTACGAAGAATTAGGCAACCGCGCCCGCGCCCTCTTGTTCTACAAGGACAGCCAGGCGCGATACGAAGTCCTCGGCGATCAGTCCAGAGCCGCGGAGGTCCAACTCGACATCGGCGCCATCCTGATCGCATTCGGCGGCGCCCCCGACGAGGGTCTCCGCAACGTTCAGAACGCTCTGGCGGTGTTTCGCCAACTGGGAAGCAAGAACTGGGAAGTCTGGGGCGCCCAGACCACCGCCGAGTACTTCCGGTATTCGGGCCGCCATGGCGATGCCGAGCGCGAATTGAACCGCGCGATCGCGCTGTCGGGTGAGCGGGACCTCGACTACCAGATCGCCGCCTCGCTGCTCATTCGGGCAAAATCGCGCTTCGACATTGCCGACTACGCCGCGGCCCGCGAACGCCTCCTCGAGGCGTTGCCGAAGGCGCAAAGGGACGCGAGGAATGCGCGGATCCTGCTCGCACGCACCCTCGTACGGCTGGGTGATCGTTCGGCGGCCGGTGAACAACTCGCGATGGTCGCCTCCGAGCTGCAAACCGCCAACGACCCCGGACCCCTGCCGCTGCTGCGGCTCGTCATGGGCGAGCTGGCGTACGAGTCGGGGCGTCTGGCCGAGGCGCGCGAGCGGTTCGTCGAGGCCTCGGCGCTGTGGGCCGACGACCTTCCCGACCCCGCGAGCGTGGAAGCGCGCGCGTACCTGGGCCTCGTCGATGCCTCGACCGGTAAGTGGGCGAGCGGCCGAGCGCTGCTGGTCGCCGCGCTCGATCAGGCCGTACGGATGCGCTATCTCGCCCTGACCGCCAAGTGCCGCGTGTATCTCGCCAGGCTCGATGTTGGAGAACGGCGCTTCGACGCCGCCATTGGCATGCTCGACCAAATCCCGCCAGATGATCAGGGCCGCACGATAGGCAACGAGCTGCGCGCCGAAGAACGGTATTGGCGGAGCCGCGCGTTGTCTGGAAAGGGTGATTCCGCCGGCGCCGCGCAACACGAGAAAGCCGCCCGGGCGGCGCTCAGCAGCCTCACGGCGTCAGTGCCAGACGCGTATCGCCGCGGTTTCCTGGACCGACCAGACATCCGCGTGATCGCCCAATGACGCGGCGGATCGATCGGGCTCGCCCGAACGTTGTTCCGGTAGGCGAACCCTGTGAATCGCAACAAGCGTAACTCGGTGACATCCCCTAGAGGAGGCGTCAAATGGGACACGTTGGCGAAAATGGAAGCGTCCTGTGGCAGAACCAACACCTGAATGGGACAGGAAAAAAGTTCAAGGATAAGAACGGACGCGGCAAGCTTGAGCATGACGAGCTTCGCAAAGGAGGAAACAAGTTGGAAATCTGGGGCCGCGACGAAGTGGGCCACAGCGACATCGGTAAGACCGAGGCTCCCGACCTGGTGCCGGAGCTGAAGGGGTTTCAGGAGCCGAAATATTTCTTGGTGCGTTTGCGGTTTGACGGTGAGGACGCGGCGGCCATTCAGAACTGGTTTGCGGCCGCTCCGAAGGCAGTGCCGAGGAATGTTAGGGTCGTCGCGGAAAAGAATTCCATCGTCATGGCGATCAACGTCAAGGCTATCGATGAGAGGCGGACCTGGCCGACCGACGACGTGACCTTCGACAACATGCCGTGGGAGATCAGGTACGACTGGTAACTAGATTTTTAGGAGCCGAGAAATCGCCGGAAAAACCCCTGGGGCGCGTGCACGGCTTCAAGCGCGTCATGCAGGTCGGAAGCCGACCGGTAGCGTTCGTCGGGTTGTTTTGCTAGCAATCGCGTCACGATGCGTTCCAGTGCGACGGATCGATCGGGTGAAAGTCTTGTAATCGGCGTGGGATCCTTCTCCAAGATATTTGTCACGGTTTCCGACGGGGACGCTCCCCCAAATGGCAGCCTCCCCGTCGCCATTTCGTAAATCACGACTCCCAGCGAAAAGAGATCGCTGCGCGGGTCGAGCGGCGCCTGCGAGATCCGCTCCGGCGCCATGTAGTTCGCGGTCCCGAGCGGACGCCCCGGGATGGTCGACCCGTGCAGAAAGACTTCACCCGTGTCAGGGATCATGAACCGCCGCGCGAGGCCGAAATCGAGCACCTTCACCTGTCCGCCGGAACTGACCATGATGTTGCCCGGCTTGATGTCCCGGTGCACCACGCCGGCGGTGTGCGCAGCGCCCAGCGCCTCCGCCACCTGTCGCGCGATGTCGACGATGTCGGCGTCGCCCAGCGCCGTCCGGGCCATGTGGATCTTGAGGTTCACCCCGTCGACGCGCTCCATTGCGATGAAGGAGTTTCCCTCGTGCTCGTCGATCTCGTAGACCGTGCAGATGTTGGGGTGATTCAGCAGCGCGATCGTCTCCGCCTCGCGCTTGAGCCGGCGTGACGCCTCGGCGTCGCCGGCCAGCTCCTGCGGCAGGAACTTGAGGGCGACCCGCCGCGGCAGGCGCATGTCCTCGGCGTCGTAGACGACGCCCATGCCCCCCACACCCAGCTTTCCGACGACGCGGTAGTGCGACAGGGTCGTGCCGATCATGGTGGAGATTTTCTTCGTGTGCTTCGTATCTTGGTGGTTTGCAAGGGTTTCGGCCGAAAGGATACCTTACTGTTCGAAAAGGCCCTCCCCGGCGTTATTACCAGCAAAGGCCGTCTATGCGCCCCCGTCACCTGGCGCCACAGGGCCATCAGCTGGGAGGTTCGCTATGATTTCGAATGCGCTCCAACCGACCATGAAGGAATCCGAGCCTCCGCCGCGCGCCGAGGGCCCGTCGCTCCTGAGCGACGAGCCGACCATCGAGCTCGTACTGCAGGCACGCGCCGGCGATCGAATGGCGCTCGAAGCGCTTCTCGAGCGCTGCATGCCTCCCCTGAAGCGCTGGGCGCATGGGCGGCTGCCGGCCCACGCCCGCGGATCGCTCGACACGGGCGATCTGGTGCAGGAGGCGGCCCTGCACGTGCTTGCCCGGCTCGACAAGTTCGAGCCGCGCCATGTCGGCGCCATGCAAGCCTACCTGCGGCTGTCGGTCATCAACCGGATTCGCGACGAGATTCGCCGCGTCGGTCGCCGGCCCGAAGAGGTCGAGTTCAAGGACGAGAAGCCGTCGGATGCCACGTCACAGCTGGAGCTGGTGATTCGAGAGGAAGCGTACCAGCGGTACCGCGATGCGCTGACCCGCCTGCGGCCGCGCGATCGCGAGATGGTCGTCGCGCGGGTCGAAGTGCAGTGGACCCTTTCGGAGATCGCGCATCGCTTCGGCATGGCCTCGGTCGATGCCGCGCGCGTCGCCGTGAGCCGCTCGCTGAAGCGGCTCACGGCACAATTAAGCAACTAGTCGGTGCGAGGAGTGCGAGGAGTGCAAGGGGTGCGAGACGTGCACCCTTCGCACCTTTGGCACCTTGATCACATCCCGATCACGTCGACGAGCTCTTTGACCGAGGCGGCGGACTTCTTGAGCGCCGCGTCTTCCTCCGCCGTCAGCTGAATCTGGATGATCTCGTCCAGGCCGTGCGCGCCGAGCTTCACCGGCACGCCGACAAACACATCCGTGATGCCGTATTCGCCCTGGAGGAACACCGAGCAGGGCAGGATCTTCTTCTTGTCCTTCAGGATCGCTTCGACCATCTCGGTGGCCGCCTGGCCCGGCGCGTACCAGGCGCTCGTCCCGAGCAGCTTTACGAGCTCCAATCCGCCACCCGCCGTGCGCTTCACGATCGCGTCGATCTTCTCCTTCGAGAGCAGATCGGTGATCGGGATGCCGGCGACGGTCGAGTAGCGCGGCAGCGGCACCATCGTGTCGCCGTGGCCGCCCAGCACGAACGAGCTCACGTTCTCGACCGAGACGTTCAGCTCCTTGGCGATAAACGTGCTCATGCGCGCCGAATCGAGCACGCCCGCCATGCCGATAATGCGCTCCCTGGGGAACCCGGTGAGCCGGTAGAGCGCCTGGGCCATCGCGTCGAGCGGATTCGCCACGGGAATGATGATGGCGTTCGGGCAGTGCTCGACGAGCTTGGGCGCAATGCTCTTCATGATCTCGAAGTTGACGCGCACGAGGTCATCGCGGCTCATATCCGGCCCGCGCGGCCGGCCCGAGGTGATGACGACGATGTCGGACCCGGCGGCTGCACCCCAGTCGGCGCCGCCAATCACGCGGGAATCGGATCCGATGATTGGGCACGTCTCGTAGATATCGAGCGCGATGCCCGCCGCCTTCGTCTCCGCGATGTCGATGATGACGACATCGGCCAGTTCCTTTCCGGCGATCGCACGCGCGACCGTGGCGCCCACGTTTCCGGCGCCGCCAACAACTGTCACTTTGCGGTTCATTGATCTCCTTTTGGGTGGGTCTGCCCTTCGACTATCGCTCAGGGCACCCCGAGCTTGGTCGAGGGGTGAAGACCCGCCCCTACAGTGTCGACCACCTATTCGTAGAGGCCGGCCTTTAGGTCGGCCTGCGGTGCTTCGTAGAGGCCGACCGTTAGGTCGGCCTGCGGTGTTAGGTCAGAGTCCCGCAGGTACGCGGCGGGTTACTCACAGTTTCTGTTGAAAACCCTGTTGAAAAAGTTCCGTGGGGCGCGCGATCGCCGCGCGATTCCGAGCATTTTAGCGGTTTGCACTATCGTAGTGCGCCCGTCACATCAGACCCGCCGGAGACACGGAGGCATCGCCCGTCGTACGCGTCGATGCCAACCGCAGATTATACTTGCGTCGTCAACGCGTCTTCTCGGACGCCTCATTCCGGAACACCAATATTGAAAATCGTAGTCGCTGACGACATTCCCGCATCCGCGCTGGACCTGCTGCGCGCGGAAGGCTGGAACGTCGATGCCCGCGCCGGCCGGGCGCCCGATCAACTCGCCGGTGACGTCGCGGATGCCGATGCCATCGCCGTCCGCAGCGCAACCAAAGTCACCGCGGCCATCATCAACGCCGCCCCGAAGCTTCGCGTCATCGCGCGCGCCGGCACCGGCGTCGACAACGTCGACGTGGCGGCCGCCAGCGCCCGCGGCATTGTCGTCATGAATGCGCCTGGCGCGAATAGCGTCAGCGTGGCTGAGCTGGCGGTTGGCCTGATCCTGGCCCTGGCGCGTCATCTTCCAGCCGCCGACGCCGCGATGAAGCAGGGCAAATGGGAGAAAAACAAGTTTCTCGGCGAAGAGGTCCGGGAGAAGACGCTCGGCCTCGCCGGACTCGGGCGCATCGGCCAGGAGGTCGCGCGGCGCGCCGCCAGCTTCGGTATGCGCATTGTCGCGCACGATCCCTTCATCTCCGAGGAAGTTGCGGGCGACCTGGGCGTGGAGCTCGTCTCGCTTGACGATCTGTTCGCACGGGCGGATTACGTGTCGCTCCACATGCCGTCGACGCCAACTACGAAGAACTTCGTCAACGCCGACCGCCTGGCGCGGGCGAAGAAAGGCATCCGCATCGTCAACACGGCGCGCGGGGATCTGATCGACGAGAAGGCGCTGGCCGATGCCATTGACGCAGGGCAGGTTGGCGGCGCGGCGCTCGATGTCTTCGAGAAGGAGCCGACCGTCGACCACCGGCTGCAGATGCTGCCGCAGGTCGTGGCGACGCCGCACATCGCCGCGTCCACCCGCGAGGGGCAGGAGCTGGTCGGGATGGAAACGATGGCGGCGCTGCGCGACTTCCTGCGCGACGGCATCATCCGGAACGCCGTGAACTTCCCCTCGGTGTCGGCCGAGGAGTTCAGCCGGCTGCAGCCGTTCATCGAGCTTGGCGAGCGGCTCGGCGCGTTTCTCGCGCAGATGAACGACAGCCGCGCGAAAGCGCTCGGCGTCCGCTACTACGGCGACCTGGCCGCCGGGCGGAACGACATGATCGTCAACGCCGTGCTCGTCGGCCTGTTCAAGCCGATTCTCTCGTCGGGCATCACGCCCGTGAACGCGAGAACCGTGGCCGCTGAGCGCGGGATCGAAATCATCGAGTCGCGCAGCACGCGCCCGCGCAATTACACGAGCCTGCTGTCGGTAAAGCTGCACACGCCCGACGGCGAGCGGTGGGCCGAAGGCGCTGTCTTCGAGCGGACGGCGCCGCGGCTCGTGCTGGTGGACGGCATCGCCGTCGAAGCGCCGCTCGAGGGAACGATGATCGTCATTCGCAACACCGATCAACCTGGCGTCATCGGGGACGTGGGCACGGTCCTCGGCCGGCACCGGGTGAACATCGCCAACTTTGCCCTGGGACGGCACGGCGATCACGCCGTCGGCGTCGTGAACGTCGACGAGACCTCGGAAATCCCGCAGGCCGTGCTCGATGAGGTCCGGAAAGTGAAGGGAGTGCGGGAAGTTCGAATCGTTCGCGTATAAGAAACCACGAAGACACGAAGGAAGGTTCTCGTGCCTTCGTGGTCGATTAGCGCAGAGCGATTCGCAGGCTGGACCCGTCGTCGAGCTTCAGGAGCTCGACGGCGTCGGTGCCGATCTTCGCGACCTGGTAGCCTGCCACTTGTTCGCCCTCGCGGACGAGCACGACACCCGACTCCGTCTTGAGAATCGCGGTGCGCTGCTCCTGGTCGCCTACCATGTCGGACGCAATCCCATCGAGCGTGATGGGTGGCGCGGGCGGCGGGACGACCGCCGCCGGCTGCACCGGCGCGCCGCCTGATGGACGCGCGGCCGGGGCGGGGCGCTGGCCGAAACGGAACGGGTTGCGCGACGGCTCGCTGAATGCCGCCGTCTGATGCAGCCGCACGGTCAAGCGCGCGGCCTCCTGCTGAATGTCCACCGCGGCGCCAGTCGTCTCCGGAGCCTGAAGCGCAGGTTGGCTCGTGTTGTTCGCCACCGGCGAATGCACGACCGGCGTCAGGCCCACCCACGTGGCCAGGACGCCAACGCCCGAAATCACCGCGGTCGACTTCCAGTTCATCGCAAAAGACACGGCTATCCTATCATTTCGGCTCGAGCGCCGAACTTGAACAGAAACCGGGAAGCGAGAACGAAGAGGGGTGAACGGTGCGTCCCGATTCGACGTGTTACTATTCGCTGTGCACCCTGTCGAGTTCCGGAATCCCTTCGACAGCACGCTCTCCCCTCCACACATCGTCGCCGTCATCCCCGCTCGATACGACGCGACCCGTCTGCCGGGAAAACCGCTGGCCGACATCGCGGGCCGGCCGATGATCGAGCACGTCTATCGGCGCGCCGCCGCGGCGCGAGGCGTGGACGGCGTGGTCGTCGCGACCGACGACCAGCGGATCGCGGCGGCGGTCGGGCGATTCGGCGGGATCGCGCGGATGACGCGCGGCACGCATCGCACGGGGACCGACCGCATCGCGGAAGTGGCTGCCGATCTCGCGTGCGACATCGTCCTGAACGTGCAGGGAGACGAGCCGCTCATCGAGCCGGCGATGATCGAGCAGGTCATCGCGCCGCTCGTGGCCGACGCGACGCTGGACATGTCGACGGTGTGCTGCGCGGTGAAGGACCCGCTGGACTACACGAACCCGAACGTGGTCAAGGTGGTGCGCGATCGCCGCGGGCACGCGCTGTATTTCTCGCGATCGCCGATCCCTCACATGCGTTCTGAAGGGCCGGCTAAAGCCGGCCCCTACGTACCGCAGCCGTACGTGGGGGCCGGCTTTAGCCGGCCCTTCAAACATATTGGCCTGTATGGCTACCGCCGCACGTTCCTGCTGACGTTCGCCGCTCTCCCGCCGACGCCGCTGGAAGTGTCCGAATCGCTCGAGCAGCTGCGTGCGCTCGAGCACGGGTATCGCATTCACACTGTCGAAACGCAGTACGACTCCATCGGCGTGGACACGCCCGAGGACTTGGAGCGCGCGCGCCGCCAACTCCTGGCGGTCCCGGCACGTACATGAGGCGGCATGACGCAACGACCTGACGGACGGCCAGTGAAATTCATCTTCGTGACCGGCGGTGTGGTGTCGTCACTCGGCAAAGGCCTGGCGGCCGCGTCGATCGGCCGGCTCCTTGAAGACCACGGCTACAAGGTGGCGCTTCAGAAGTTCGACCCGTACATCAACGTCGACCCGGGCACGATGAGCCCGTACCAGCACGGCGAGGTCTACGTCACCGACGATGGCGCCGAGACCGACCTCGATCTCGGCCACTACGAGCGCTTCACGAGCATGGTGGCGTCGCGCAACAGCAACTGGACGACGGGCAAGATCTATCTGTCCGTCATTCAGAAGGAGCGTCGCGGCGACTACCTGGGGCGCACCGTCCAGGTCATTCCGCACATCACGAACGAGATCAAGGACGCGATCCGCATTGCGGCGCGCGACGTCGACGTCGTGCTCGTGGAAATCGGCGGCACGGTGGGCGACATCGAGAGCATGCCGTTCCTGGAAGCGATCCGCCAGGTCCGGCTCGATGTCGGCCGCGAGAACACGATCTACATCCACCTGACGCTCGTGCCGTTCATCGGCACCGCCGGCGAGCTGAAGACGAAGCCGACGCAGCACAGCGTCCGCGACCTGCGATCGATCGGCATCCAGCCGGACATCCTGCTCTGCCGCACCGACCGGTTCCTCGACGCCGACATCAAGCGCAAGATCGCGCTCTTCTGCGACGTCCCCGAAGAAGCGGTCATTACCGCGAAGGACGTCTCGACGATCTACGAAGTGCCGCTCGTGCTCGCCGCGGAAGGTCTCGACCGCATCATCCTGAAGCTGCTCCACCTGCCGCAGACCGAAGCGAAGACCGAGGCGTGGCAGGAGCTGGTCCACCGCATCAAGAACCCGATCGACGACCTCACGATTCACGTCGTCGGCAAGTACACCGGGTACGAGGATTCGTACAAGAGCCTCAACGAGGCGGTCTATCACGGCGGGTTCGCGAACAAGCTGAAAGTGCGGCTGAACTGGGTCGAGGCCGAGGCGCTCGAGAAGGAGGGCGGCGTTCGTGCGCTCGACGACGCGCACGGGATCCTCGTGCCGGGCGGATTCGGGTCGCGCGGCACGCGCGGCATGATGAAAGCCGCCGAGTACGCGCGCGCGCGCGGCATCCCGTTCTTCGGCATCTGCTACGGCTTCCAGTGGGCCACGGTGGAATTCGCGCGGCACGTGTGCGGCCTCGACGGGGCCGATTCAACCGAGGTCGACGAGAACGCGCCGCACAAGGTGATCTACAAGCTGCGCGATCTGCTCGGCGTCGACGAGCTCGGTGGGACGATGCGGCTTGGCCGTTACGCGTGCGAGCTGGTGCCCGGATCGGTGGCGGAGAAGATCTACGGGAAGAGCCTGATCTACGAGCGCCATCGCCACCGGTTCGAGTTCAACTGCCTCTACGAGTCCGCGCTGGCGCAGCACGGCATGCGCGTATCGGGCCGATCGCCGGACGGCAAGTTTGTGGAGATCGCGGAGCTGCCGTCGCATCCGTGGTTCGTCGCGGTGCAGTTCCACCCGGAGTTTCAGTCGAAGCCGCTCACGCCGCATCCGCTCTTTGCGAGCTTCATCGAGGCCAGTCATCGCCACAAGACCGGGCAGCTCGCGCCCGCGACTGTCAGCCGGCAGCAGGCGGCAGGCAGCCGGCAGTGACGACGAGGTAGGTCGAAGAGGCTTCGTCTCTTGCTGCCAGCTGCCAGCTGCCGGCTGCAAGCTGCCCACTATAATGTCCCCGTGAAGCCGGTCCGCATCGGGTCCCTGTCCGTCGGCGGCGGCCACCCCCTCGCCTTCATCCTCGGCCCCTGTGTCATCGAGAGCGCATCACACGCGCTCAAGATCGCGGCGGCGATCCGCGAGATCGCCGCGCGCTGCGGCGTGCCCGTGATCTTCAAGGCCTCGTACGACAAGGCCAATCGCACCTCGCGGGAATCATTCAGGGGACCCGGACTGCACGCGGGCCTTCGCATTCTCGCGGACGTCCGCGCCAGCACCGGGCTGCCCGTGCTGACCGACATTCATGAGCCCGCCCAGGCCGCGGCGGCCGCCGACGTCGTGGACGTGCTGCAGATCCCCGCGTTCCTCTCGCGCCAGACCGATTTGATCGTCGCGGCGGCGCGGACCGGTAAGGTGGTCAACGTCAAGAAGGGACAGTTCCTCGCGCCGAAGGACATGCGCCACGTCATCGCCAAGATCACCGCCGAAGGCAACGAATCGGTCCTCGTGACCGAGCGCGGCGTCAGCTTCGGCTACAACGACCTCATCGTCGATATGCGCGCGCTGCCGATGCTGCGCGAGCTCGGCTACCCCGTCGTGTTCGACGTCACGCACAGCCTGCAGCTGCCGGGGGCCGGCGACGGCGTCACCGCGGGGCTCGCACAGTACATCGAGCCGCTGGCATCGGCCGGCGTCGCCGCGGGCGTCGACGCGATCTTCATCGAAGTCCACGAGGATCCGTCGAGCGCGAGAAGCGATGCCGCGAACGCGCTGCGCCTCGACCAGCTCGAGGCGCTGATCATGAAGCTCACGCGAATCGACGCCGCGGCCCGCGAGACTGCGCCGGCCGCATCGGGAGCGCGCGCATGACGCAAGTAAAGGGCGTCGACATCGAGCTCGCGCGCAATGTGCTGAAAACGGAGGCCGCGGCGATCCTCGCGCTCGTCGATCGTCTCGACGGCCGCTTCGAGCGGGCGGTTCAGATCCTGCTCGACTGCCGCGGCCGCGCCATCGTCACCGGCATGGGCAAGTCGGGCATCATCTGCCGGAAAATCGCCGCGACCCTCTCCAGCACCGGCACGCCCGCCCACTTCCTTCATCCGGCAGAAGCCATTCACGGCGACCTGGGCGTCCTGCAAGCAGACGATGTCGTGATTGCGCTGTCGAACAGCGGCGAGACGGAGGAGCTGCTTCGGCTGCTCGAAACCATCAAACGCCTGGGTGCGCGGATGATCGCCCTCACCGGTGATTGCATGTCGACGCTCGGCCAGGCCGCCGATGTCGCCCTCGACTGCCATGTCTCCGAGGAAGCCTGCCCGATGAACCTCGTGCCGACCGCGAGCACGACCGCCCAGCTCGCGCTCGGCGACGCGCTCGCGATGACGCTGTTCGTGGCGAAGGGCTTCCGGCAGGAGGATTTCGCCAACATCCATCCGGGCGGCAAGCTGGGCAAGCGCCTCATGCGCGTCGAGCAATTGATGCACGGCGGCGACGAGCGCCCGATCGTGCGGCTCAACACGCCGATGCCGGACGTCATGTCCGAGATGTCCCGCAAGGGCTTCGGCATGACCTGCGTGCTCGACGCCGCCGAGCGGCTGGCCGGCATCATCACCGACGGCGATCTGCGGCGGCACATGCTCGCAGCGCAGAAGGCCGACGCCCGGCAGTCGATTCTCGATCGGAGCGCGGCCGAGGTCATGACGCGCAACCCGGTGACCATCAGCCGCTCCACGCTGGCGGTCGAAGCGCTCCGCCTGATGGAAGAGCGCAAGATCACATCGATCGTCGTCACAAACCCCACGCAGCAGGTCGAAGGGATCGTGCACCTGCACGATCTCTGGCGCACGCAGCTCTTCTAAGGCGGCCGGGGCAATGCGCGATTACCTTCCGCTGCTTGCCGTCCTGTTCGCGCTGCTGATCGGCCTGGTCGTCGGCAAAGCCTGGGAGCGGTACAAGCTTCGTGACGGCCGCTGGATCGATCGGCGGCGATTGCGCGAAACCCCGCACTACATGCTCGGCCTCAACTTCCTGGTCGACAACCAGGTGGACCAGGCGATCGAGGAGCTGACGCAGGCGACGAGCGTCACCGACACCGACGCGCTCGAGATCCAGATGATTCTCGGCAACCTGTACCGCGAAAAGGGTCAGGTGGGCCGCGCGATCAACGTGCACCAGTCGCTGCTCCAGAGGCCGAACCTGACGACGCTCGAGCACGCCTACGTGCTGCTGTGCCTCGCGCTTGATTTCCGCCATGGCGGATTCGTGGATCGCGCGCTCGAGGCGTTCCAGGAAGTCGTGCGGCTCGACACGAAGAACCGCTACGCGCTGGTCAACCTGCAGAAGCTGTACGAAGAGCAGCACCAGTGGGCGGAGGCGCTCCGCGTGCGCGAGCAGATCGCGAAGATCGACGGCGGGCGGCGCCCCGACGATCAGCAGATCCTCGGGTTCCTGACCAATGAGATCGGCAACATCCGGGCGCGGAACGGCGAGGCCGAGGCGGCGGCCCGCACGTTCGCGGAGGCCGTTGACGTCGACGCGCGCACGGCGCCTGCCTACCTGAATCTCGGAGACGTCCGCGAGCGGCAGGGCAACCTCGCGGCCGCCGTGGACGCGTGGGAGAAGCTGACGCAGGCGGTGCCCGACCGTGCGCACCTCGTCTTCGATCGTCTCGAGCGCGCCTTCACCACGCTCGGCGGGCCGCGGCGGTTCGTCGACTTGTGCCAGCGGCTGGTCGCGCAGAATCCGCAGGACTGGCGTGCGCGGCTGGCGCTGTCACACCATCTCGCGGCCGAAGGACATCATCGGGACGCGCTTGAGGTCGTGCTCGAGGCGCTGCCGCACAACCCGCACGGGCTCGCGATCCACCAGCAGATCTGGCAGACGCTGTCGGCGCTCGGCCTCGAGCCCTCGCTCGTCCGCCGCTATGTGGCGCTGACGCGCGAGGCGGTCTTCTATCTCGATCCGCACGTGTGCATTCGTTGCCGCTATCGCAGCACGGAATTGCTCTGGCAGTGCCCGCAGTGTCATGAGTGGAACACGTTCGTGGAAGAGCGGCTGGCGCCCGCGAAGGACTCGCCGACGGCGGAGTTGGAACCGACGGAGCCGTAGCGTCGGTTGGTGGTTGGTGGTTGGTGGTTGGTGGTTGGTGGTGGCTAGTGGTTAGTGGTTGGTGGTTGCGCTACTTGTGCGCGTTGCGACGACCAGGAGGTCGGGTAATCAGGTTGTAGATCAGGACGCCGAGTGTGAAGAGGCCGATTGTGCCGAAGAGGATGCAGATCGACCTTGGCTCGTAACGATGTGATGCGACTCCGACTCCGCCTATAATCCCGCTGGCACAGGTCACACATGACGCTCGCGGCCGGAGTTCGCCTTGGTCCGTACGAAGTCCTCGCCTCTCTCGGCGCGGGAGGTATGGGCGAGGTGTATCGCGCGCGCGATACGAAGCTCGGTCGGGACGTCGCCCTGAAAGTCCTCCCGGAGCTGTTCGCCGCTGATCCCGAGCGCCTCGCGCGGCTGCACCGCGAAGCACAAGTCCTCGCGTCTCTCAATCATCCTCACATCGCCGCCATCTACGGATTCGAGGAGAGTCCGAACGTGGGGGCCGGCTTCAGCCGGCCCATCCACGCACTGGTCCTCGAGCTCGTCGAGGGCGAGACGCTCGCCGATCGCATCGCGCGTGGGCCGCTGCCGCTCGATGAGGCGTTGCCGATCGCGAAGCAGATCGCCGAAGCGCTCGAAGCGGCGCACGAGCAGGGCATCACTCACCGTGACCTGAAGCCGTCGAACATCAAGATCACGCCGAACGGCGACGTGAAGGTGCTGGACTTCGGGCTCGCGAAGCTCGCGGAGTCAGCAGGCAGCGGGCAGCAGGCAGCCGGCAGTGCCCCTCTGTCGATGTCGCCGACGATCACGTCGCCCGCGATGATGACGGGCATCGGCGTGCTGCTCGGCACCGCGGCGTACATGTCGCCGGAGCAGGCGAAGGGCCGCGCTGCCGACAAGCGCAGCGACATCTGGGCCTTCGGCTGCGTGCTCTACGAGATGCTGACAGGCAAGCGGCCGTTCGCAGGCGAGGACGTCACCGATACGCTCGCGGCGATCCTGATGCGCGATGCTGATTGGTCGGCGCTTCCGGCAGGAACGCCTCCCGCGATTCGCACGCTCCTCAAAGGCTGTCTCGAAAAGGATCGACGCCAGCGATTCGCCGACATTTCCACGCCGCGGTTCCTCATGAGCGATCGCGCGGCTGGCGCATCGTCCGCAACGCCGGTCCAAACGTCTCCCGTTGTTCCGCAACAGACGGTCCGCCGAATGGTTGCCATTGGCGTTGGCTCGCTTGTCGTCGGCGCGGCCGTGGCGGCCAGCGCAGTATGGTTCGACACGCGTCCCGCGCCGCCGCGCGTCGCCCGCTTCACGATCATCACAACTGGGCCGGCGGCGCTAACAATCAACGGCGTCGACCGCGATCTCGCCGTCACGCCCGATGGCACACGCATCGTCTACGCCGGTGATAACGGCAGGCAACTCTTCGTGCGGGCACTCGATCAACTGGATCCGACAGCTATCGTCGCCGGCGCCGTCCGTAACGTGTTTGTCGCGCCAGACGGCCAGTGGGTGGGGTTTGCCACGAACCTGACCCTCAGGAAAGTCGCAGTTACCGGCGGCCCTTCGGTGCTCATCTTCGGCCGGCTCGATGGCACGCCGCGCGGCGCAACATGGCTGTCGGACGGGACCATTGTGTTCGCCACGATCAATGCCGCCACAGGCCTGCTCCGGGTTTCGGATGCTGGTGGAGAGGCTGCCGTGCTGACGCGTCCTGATCGCATGCGCGGAGAAGCAGATCACTTGTGGCCGGAGGTGATTCCCGGCCGTCGCGCGGTCCTCTTCACCATCGCTTCCGTCGCCGGCGGGATTGATGCTGCGCAAGTGGCGGTGCTTGATCTGGACACCGGCACATACAAAGTGCTGGTGAGAGGCGGCAGTCACGCTCATTATTTTCCCAGCGGACATCTCGTCTACACGGCCGGCGGTACGCTTCGCGCCGTTGCCTTCGACGTGAAACGGCTGGAAACTCACGGGTCGCCGGTTCCGGTGCTGCCGCGGCTGGTGACAACACCGCAAGGCGGTGGTGAGTTCTCAATCGCGGCGGACGGAACGCTCGTGTACGCCGACGTGGCGGGTGCAAACGCATCGCTTGTTTCTCGCACGCTTGTGTGGGTCGATCGCCGTGGCCGCGAGGAAGCGCTCATGACCCCGCCGCGCGCCTACGTGTATCCGCGGCTCTCGCCGGACGGTACGCAAATCGCCGTCTCTGCCGCCGACCAGGAACAGGACGTCTGGACCTGGAATCTTGCGCGGCAGACGCTGACGCGCCTGACGTTCGATCCTGGCAATGACAACTATCCCGTGTGGACGCCAGACGGGCGCCGCGTCGTGCTCAACTCGCAGCCGGGCGGGGCTCAGTCGAACGTGTTCTGGACGGCGGCCGACGGCACCGGGAGGCCACGGCGGCTGACGCAAAGTAACAATCAACAGCAGCCGACCGCGGTGTCGCCGGATGGCACTCGCATCGTGTTCAACGAATTAGGAACGATGCAGCGGGATCTAGTGACGCTCAGCATAGCTGGTAATCAGGGGCAACCGGCCTCGTCGCCTTCGACGGATCAGACACGCGGCAACCTTGCATCGGCGCAGACACTCCTGCAAACACCCTTCGAAGAACGCAACGGCATTGTGTCTCCCGATGGACGTTGGGTGGCGTACGAGTCGGACAGCTCCGGTCGATTCGAGTTATACGTGCGACCCTTTCCTGACGTGAGCGGCGGCCAATGGCAGGTGTCCACGTCTGGGGGAATACAGCCGCTGTGGGCGCGCAGCGGTCGGGAGCTCTTCTACCTTGCGCTGGACGGAGCCTTGATGACTGTGCCTCTGGACACGCGCGCCGGAACGTGGACCGCGGGCTCACCCGCGAAAATCTTCGACGGTCGTTATTTCACCGGCGCAGGTGCGAATCTCGGTCGCACGTACGACGTGTCATCAGACGGCCAGAAGTTCCTCATGATCAAACAAGGGGGTTCCGACCAGAGCGGGCCCGCGCCTACGATCATCGTCGTGCAGAATTGGGGCGAGGAGCTGAAGCGGCTCGTCCCCGTCAAGTAGATCGTTCGAGCCGTTCGGGTCACTCGAATCGTTCGTGACGGCGCGTGCCGTTCACTTCTTTCGATCCCGGCTCTCGGGCGTGAAGTGCAGGACGAGGAGGGACATCACAAGGAAGGCCAACCCAATCAACGCAGAAGCGAGCATCCCGTTCATGTGCGCTCTCCTCCCGTGAGGATGAATCCGACGAGACCTGCAGTCAAGCTGATTCCAGACCCGTCGCGAGGATCATGACGTCGTGTTGCTTAGCTGATTGAAGATCTCGCGTACTTGCCGGTCGGTCTCTTCGTGCGTGCCGTCCGTCCGAATGACGTAATCC
>JAHFUO010000062.1 GCA_023265015.1 Acidobacteriota bacterium
GAGGAGCCCTGAAGGTAGGTCGCGGTCGATCGGTCGCCCTTCTCGATGGCGAAGCAGGTCAGCCGCAGGCGGTTCGAGTCATCGATCCTGGCGCCGAGCTTGACCAGAATCTGCACCACCTCGAGGTCGCGTGAGATGACCGCGGCTTCGAGCGGTGTCAGCATCACGCCGCCGGCGACCCGGCTCGCCTGGTTGGGATCCGCCCCCTCCCGGACCATGTGGAACACCGTGACGCGATCGGTCGCATACGCCGCCTGCGCCAGCGTGATCCGGGGACCCGCTTGCCAGAGCGGCTGATAGCCGAGCGCGGCCAGCGCGAGCACGAGCGCGGTCGCAAACAGAAACACGAGCGGCCCGGCGGCGACAAGCGCCGTCAGCGAGCGCGGAGACATCACGAGGCGCGAGGTGTGCACCGCCCGCAGCAGCAGCACGACGATCGCGCCAATCGCGCCGATGAGCAGCGCGTCGCGCCTGATGCGGCCCTCCCGCTCCGGGACGATCTCGGGCACGAATCGCGAGCGATCCACGTGCGCGGTGTCGAGGATGTTCTCGTCCTGCACCAGCGCCCGGATGTTGCCGCGCGAGTAATCAAACAGCTCGTACTGCCAGGTTGAACCTTCCTTGAACTCGGGGCTGGCGAGGTGGAAGCGCTGTGCGAGCGCGCTCCGCTGCGAGGCGGAGAGGTCCGGCTTCCACCTCACGTTGATGGGTACCGGTTCGACCGGTATAGTTACCGACAGAATCGCGTCGGCCAGGCCGCCGACCACAACGAAACTCAAGACGAGAACAGTAAAGGCGCGCAGGAAGTGAATGGTAGCACCGACGTGGAAGTCGCTCGCCTTCGCCTGCACGCTGCTCGTGGCGGCGGCCATCGCGTACTTCCTGCTGCACGTTCCGTTTCAGCTCGGCGATAACCTCAATCCCCTCCTCCAGCTGGAAGGGGACAGCGCATGGCGCATCTTCTCGTCGAGCCTCGTGTCGGCAGGGTTCATGCGTCCGCTGACGCTGGTGACGTCGAAGGTGGTGTTCGAAACAGCGCGGCTCTCCGGCGGTCATTATTTCCTCGTCTACCGCTCGGTGCACGTCCTCCTGGTCATTCTGCTCTTGACCATGACGATGAAGCTGCTGGAGGTGAATTCCTTCCTGACATTCGCTCTTGCGATGCTTGCGGTCGCCGCCGTCATCGGCCTGCATCCGTTTCACGAGGCGGTGCACGAGACGGAGCTGAACGTCAAGCTGATCATGGTGACGGCCTGCATGATCTCCGTGGTCGTGGCCGCGTCGCCGCGGCGCTGGTGGAGCGACGTCGCGGCAATCACGCTCGCCGCCTACGCCATGTTCGCCAACGAGCTGGGACTGCTCGTGTGGGTATGCCTGGTCACCGGATACATCGTCGGGTTCAGGGGCGTGTCGGTCCGCGCCCTGGCGATCGTCACGGCGATCCTCGGGTTCTACTTCTACCTGCGTTTCTTCACACTCAACGTGGGGGCGCCGACGCTCACGGAGCGAAGCTCGGGCTACGGTTTCTCGATGCGGGATCCGCCGGAGCTGATCGCGACGTTTGGCGCGCACCCGCTTCCCTTCTACGCCTACAACGTCGCCGCGTCCGCGCTCACCGTGCTCCTGTCGGAACCTCGCGGCGGCGTTTTCGTGTTCGTGCGCGATCTGCTGAGGGACAGGCCGACCATCGGCATGTTCATCAACGTCGTCTCCTCGGCGCTGACGACGATCGTCATGGTGTGGTACGCGGCTCGCCGGTGCGGCGCGTGGATCGCGGGCGAGCTGACGCACGACGATCGCCTGTTCATCGTCTCGGCTGCCGTGATCGCCGCCAACGCGGCGATCAGCTTCCCGTATGCGAAGGACGTGACGATGAGTCCCGCCGCGGCGTTCTATCCCCTGGCGATGTTCGCCGCGATGCGGTGGCTTCTGGCGGATGTCGCGAATCGCCGCTTGCGACTCTGGGGGGCCGTGCTCGTCTACACGCTCGTCGCGGCGATCTCCGTTGGCTGGACGATCCGCGCGTTCTCGCTGGGTGTCGACATGCGCCGCGCGGCGTACAAGGCGCAGAGCGACTGGGTGACCGTCGACGAGTGGCTCGCCGAGCAGCACATCGATCTCCCGACACCAGCGCACCGGCAGCTGGTTGAGCAGCTGCGCGCGGAGATGCTCGGGATGACCGTGCCGAAGGTCTATCTCGAGCTGAAATGGCTGGGATCAGCGATCGATCCGCTGCACTGATACAGCGGAGGCGTGCCGTGCGCATCGGGGAGCAGGCCGACCGCGCGGAAGCGGGGCGGGTGGGGTGGACGGGACTCGAACCCTTTCAACGCGTGTTTCTAAAAAGTTAGGACGAGACGATTACGAGAGTTGTGGTAGTGCACGCTCGCCGTGTCAGACCGACAATGCGTCATCTTCACGGTGTGCCTCTTCAAGGATGGATCACCGACAGCTCGAGAAACTTTTCGAACGGCTCAAAGTCTCGGTCCCGATGAAGTAGTGAGTGCTGCTCCCGTATGCAGAACGTCGCGATCAGGCAATCGATGGTCTTCCGCACGGTATGGCCGCGGCCCCGAAGAGTCCGATAATTTCGCGCCGCTTCCCTCGCCAAGTCGACACCGCCGGTTTCGAACACTTCCAGCTTGAACAGCTTCTGCTCGACCTCTTTCGCGACGACGTCATCGCGGACACCCTGTAGCACTTCGCACAGGATGACATCGGTCAGGCCAAGGCGCTGCCGATCGAGCTCGGCATCGAGCCAGTCCGTTTCTGGATTGTTCACGGCCTGGAGATAGTCGATCCAGACGGTCGTGTCGACGATCACCACGCCGTTTACTTCGCCACGCGTTCCAGACGCGATGCATTGAGATCGCCCTCCCACGCCACTTTTCCTCGCAAACGGCGAACACGTGCCTGCCCTTTGGTCTGGATCAGCAGACGCAGCCCTTCCTCAACCACGGCGCGTTTCGTTCGAGCGCCACTGCTCCGCATGGCCTGACGCATCAGGCGATCGTCGATGTCGATGTTCGTGCGCATGTGTAAGGATCACCGATTTTTGTGTAGCGCGTCAATGCGGGCGCGCTGGTCGGACGAATGGCGGGTGTGGGGGCGGGCGAGAGGCCGGGCTGGCGGGGTGGACGGGACTCGAACCCTCGGTCTCCGCCGTGACAGCCATGAACCTCGCGCGTCACTCGCGCGCTCGCACCCGAGGACCTCGAGCAGGTCGCCCTCGTCGACGTCGCTCGGCCACGAGTACAGCGTCCAACCTCTGTTCGACTGACTTCCGGCGCGGCCCAGCAGGAATGCGTCGAACCCAATACGTTATTCGGTCGCGATCGAAGGGTTCTGGAAGTTCGACCTCCGGAAGATGGGCAAACAATCGGCTGCGCGCCGGAGCCAGATACAGCGTGTCGAGTAGCGCTTTCTCAGGAGTCGCGAGACGAACGCCTGACGTCTTCACGATCTCATATCCCCCAAAGAAGATCGGGGCCAAACGGTGAATCGAGAACGTGCCGAAACTGGTCCGCACCTTTCGTGTCTGCGCAAGTGAGGCTATATAGATCACGTTCGGGACTTGGCTTACCATTCCATGGAAGAAGAGCGCGGATTGAAGGGAGACGTAGGACGGAAAGGGAGCGGTGAGGTACTCCGGCAAGAGAAGCGGGTCCAGATTCAGGTCCGTAGTCCACAGTCCATGCCGAATTCGTTTCAACAGCCCGGCGGTGGCGAGTCTCGTCAGGGTGTGTGTCGCCGCCGAGCGCTCCGAGTGGAGGACAAGTGCGGCTTCCTCCGTGGTCACGACGGGTTTACGCAGCGCTCGCAGGTGCGCGAGCGCGAATGCAGCATTCATGAACCGAACTCCTCGAGCCGCTCGACAACCAGCTCGCGCATCCGATCCCACGCGTCCCGCGTGCCATACGTGGCTTGGTCCTCGTCCGACAGATACGGTACGACCTGAGCCTTGAACACGTCGTATCCAAGGGACATCGCGCGCTCGAGGGCCCCCGGCAGCGCTTCTCGCACGTCACGGGAGAGTGGTCGTGGATCGGCGTTTGTCAAGCGCAGCAAATGATCGAGGTCCCAGATGTCTCGGGCTTGAGTCTCAGAGCGACTCGCAAGCGCGTGGATCTTCTGCCGAACTGCCGATCGCGCCGTATAGTGGTTCACTGTAGGCGCCGAAATGCCGTACGGTCGGACGATGTCAGATCGGGCGGGTTCGAGTACGTATTCCGCGTCGCGCGGCCGGCGCCTGCTGAATTCCACCTTCGTATGCAGTGGAACGGAAACACCAGCCGCCTTCAGCTCAAGCTTCCACCTCTGAGTGGTATCTGTCTGCTTTGGCTTCGAGAGACGAACGAGCTCGAGACCTTGACTGGTGAGCAAGTCTTCAAGCGGCCGGCCGAGCAGGATCTTGTCGAATTTTTCGCGGAGGACATGCGGTGCGGATCCCACGGCGTCGAGGTCGAGGTCTTCCGAGTACCGTCGGCTGCCGAACCATGCACGGAGATTGACCCCACCCTTGACAACCCAGTTGGCCCGGTTCAGCCGAGCTTCCATCATCCGAAGAAGGCTCAGATGGAAGCACTCGAGATGTTGGACGTGGGATCTCACATAGCGATATTATCTAATATTGACAAATAGGTCAATTTATACGAATATCGTGCGGCTCGCGCGGGCCGACATTGGTGGAGCCATGCTGCACATGAAGACCCCTTGGCGATCACATTCCCAAGCCTCAGGGCGCTAGCTCCAGGCTCGTCGTCTCGGTGATCGACCGGCCTGGCGTCGACGTGCGTCATGATCCGACAATCGCTGCCAAAGGTGCCCACCTCCTGCGGCAGCATGTCCTCGCTGTACGTCCGAATGGGAGGGGAACGGAACGGTGAGTGGCATCACGCCTCGAGCGTGGCCAACTGATCAAAATGTGTGTCGTCGTGCGCGAGATCGAGCCCGTGTATCTTCGCACAGGCGAAGATGAGGAGGTCCGCGAGCGGAGCGGTCACACCGGATGCCCGACCGTGATCGGCGAGTCGGATGGCGTGCTCCCAGACATCAGAGGAAATCTCATAGTCCAGGAGCAGTTTTTCATACTGCCGGAGCGCTTTTCGCTCGGAGTCATTCGTCACGCCGCGCCAGAGCTCGAGCCGCACTGGCGGACACCACGCCGCCAGACCACTTTCAAGCAGCGCGTTCACGCGATCGCGCTGTACGGGCTCACCGCGCTTTCTGAGCTGATGCACCCACAGCGAACTATCGACGAGCACGACCATAGAGCTTCCGGTCTCGTGTGGCGTCGGTTGCCTCGATTTCCTCGTTCGTGGGGAAGCTGTCGCTGAAGGTTCCGGAATACCTGACGAGCTCGGCCATCCGTCGGCGACGATTAAACTCTTCAAGGACTTTGACGACCGCCTCGCGCTTGGTCTTCGCCTTCGTAAAGCGCATGGCGTCTCTCAATTCATCTTCAGGAATATCAACGGTGGTTTTCATGCTTCTATTTTCTGCTGTCCTGGAATCCAAATCAACCGTCGTCGGAATCCCTGTGTCCTGGCTATAGCTCGGCTGGGGTCTGTGTTGGACTGGACGAGTGGAAGGTCTCTCGCACCCCTAATGCACCCCCAGCGGGACATCGGCTGTTACTACTCGATCTCGCTGACTGCAACTTATTGAGGGTGAATGATTTATTGGCGGGGTGGACGGGACTCGAACCCGCGGCCTCCGGCGTGACAGGCCGGCGTTCTAACCAACTGAACTACCACCCCGATGTATAAGTTTGAAGTTTGAAGTTTGAAGTTCGAAGTAAGTTCGAACTTACTTCAGACTTCGCACTTCAGACTTCGAACTTCCGTTCTGGTGGGCGGTACAGGATTCGAACCTGTGACAGCCGGCGTGTAAAGCCGGTGCTCTACCACTGAGCTAACCGCCCGCTGGGCCAACCCGCCTCCACCATACGGCTTCAGCGAGGTTAACCCAAACACGCAATTATAGGGAGGCGGCAAGCTTCAGCGCAAGAAGCGCAAAGCCCGCGAGCAGTCCGGCCGCCGCGCGATATTCGCGGTTGCGCATGGCCCGCGCGATGCTGAAGGGGCGCATCATCGGCTGGGCGCGCGACGCGCGATACCGATCGTACGTGTCGCCGAACGCCACGCGCAGAAATGCTTCCTCGGTCCGTATGGCCGCGGTGAGCGTCGCGGCCATGTAGACGAGCGCGAGCGCCGCCACGATCGCGCTTCGCGACGCGATGACGATCCCGATCGCGATGATCGTCGAGCCTGCATAGAGCGGATGCCGCGTCCAGCGGTACGGGCCTGAACGCGTCACCTCGCGGCTCTTCTCCAGGTGTCCAGCGGCCCAGAGACGCACCGCTTCGCCGGCGAGCGCCACCACCAGCCCGGCCCGCCAGGTGGTCCACGTCGGATGCGCGAGCACGATGGTCGCGAGCGCCGTGACGAAACCGAGCGCCACCCGCCTTCGCGCAAGTGTGTGAGTCGTCTTCATGTGAGCGCTTCGGCGAGGCAGGCCCGCCTTCGCGCAAGTGTGTGAGTCATCTTCATGTGAGCGCTTCGGCGAGGCAGGCTCGTCTACGTGCCAGGAAGCCGGTCATCATCGGCGCTTCGGCGGGCACGCTCCCGCCCGATCAGCCACGCAGGTTCATCCGCCGGAGCGCGGCGCTTGCGACCTCCGCGATGTCGATGTCGTCGATGCACCGCTCCGCTTTCCTGCAGCGGCGCTCGTAGACGCACGAGCACTGCTCCACGCGCGAGATCGTCAGGTCGTACAGGCTCCACGGCCCGTTGCGATCCGGCCGCGTCGGGCCGAAGAGTGCCACGACCGGCGTGCCGACGGCGCCGGCAATGTGAAGAGGACCGGTGTCGCCGGAAATCATCAGCCGCGCGCCGCGCGCAATCCCGACCAGGTCGGTGATGGTCGTCGGCGGCGACACCTCCGCGGCGCCCTCCGATGCCTCCACCACGGCGTGCGCGATCGGCTGCTCGTCCGGTCCCCACAGCACCAGCGACCTGAGCCCGGCGTCGCGGAAGATCGCCGCGGCAACCGCGCCGAAGCGTTCGGGAGGCCACTGCTTGTTCGGCCACGCCGCGCCCGGATTGATCAGGACGTATCCGTTCGGCTCGAATCGACCTGCCACATCCGTCACCGTCGGTGTGCGCGGAATCGTCAACGGGAACCGGAGCCGGCGGTCCTGCACCTTCAGGGGCGCCAGCAGCGCGAGGTTCTTGTAAACGACATGCGTGGCCTCGCCGGGATCCGGCGCGTGCGTGTAGAACAGGCGCGCAAGCGGCTCTCGCAGATGCTTCCGCGGAAACCCGATCGTTCGATGCGCGTGCACGCTGCGCGCGAGCATCGCCGACTTCAGGAGGCCCTGCAGGTCGATGACCGCATCGTAGTGCATCCCACGCAGCTCGCGCAGCGTCTCGCGGAAGCGCTCGCGCCCGGGCCCGCGCTTGATCGCGCGCGGGTCGACGCCGATCCGCCTGTCGATGCATGACACGAGATCGAGGAGCTCGACGTAGCGCGGATCCACCATCCAGTCGATGCGGCCGCTCGGAAACTCCGTGTGCAGCGCCGAGGCCACAGGGATGCCGTGGATGACATCGCCGAGCGAGCCCAGACGGACGATGAGGAAGCTGTTCACCGCGGCGACCGCGCCATCCGCGACAGCAGGTCGCGTGTGGAATGATCCTTCGGATCGCCGACGATCGCCGTTCGACCGCCGTACGCCTTGACGACCTCGCGCTCGGGCACCGATTCGGACGTGTAGTCGGTGCCTTTGCAGTGGACGTGCGGCCGGATCGCGTCGAGCAGAGGTCCGACTGTCGGCTCGGGGAAAATGACGACGTAGTCGACCGAGCGCAGCGCCGCCACGAGCTCCGCGCGGTCGGCCGCGGCCAGGATCGGGCGCCCCTCCCCCTTCAACGTCCTCACCGACGCATCGTCGTTGACCGCAACGACCAGCACATCCGCTTCGCGGGCGGCCGATTCGAGATACCGGATGTGCCCCACGTGAAGCAGATCGAAGCAGCCGTTCGCGAACGCGATCGTGCGTCCGGCCGCGCGCTCGGCCTCGGCACGACGCGCGAGCTCGTCGCGCGAGACGATCTTACCCACCGGGGTTACCCACGGCCGCTACCCACGCGTCGAGAGCTGCTCCTCGTGCGTTTCACGGCGTCGCGCAATTCCGCCGCGCTCACCGTGGCCGTCCCGCGCTTCATGACGACGAGCCCGCCCGCGTAGTTCGCCAGCCGGGCAGCCAGATCGAACGTCGCGCCCGCCGCGAGCGCCAGCGTCATCGTTGCCATCACCGTGTCGCCGGCGCCGGTGACGTCCGCGATTTCATCCGATCCGAAGATCGGGATGTGGACCGTTGGAGAGCTGGGGACGAACAATGCCATGCCGCGGCTGCCGCGCGTGATCAGCACCGCCTGCATCCGCGTCCGCTCGAGGATCTCGCGGCCGGCGCGCTCGAGGACGCGCGTGTCGTCGTTGATCCTGACGCCGAGCGCCTGCTCGACCTCGGATTCGTTCGGCGTGCAGGCGGTCAGGCCGTGGTAATCGAGAAGCCTGTAGCGGGAATCGACCAGGATCGGCACCGGGTGTCCGGCGCGCTTCAGCTCCGCGCGAATCTTCGACACGACCGCCGGCGACACGAGACCGCCTGCGTAATCAGACACGAGCACGGCATCCGATCGCAGCGCCGCCGCCACAGCCGCGCGGAAAAACGCATGACGCGTCCCTTTATCGATCGCGCCGTCCGCCACTCGGTCGATGCGAACCACCTGCTGTTTGGCCGAATGGATGCCTCCTGCAAGAATCCTCGTCTTGACCGTCGTCGCGCGACCGGCGGGGCGGATGACCGGCCGCGGGCTCACGCGAGGGTGCAGCGCCTGGATCAGCCGCCGGCCCGGTTCATCGCGGCCGACGACGGCGGCAAGGAGCGCCGAGCCGCCAAGCGCCGCCACGTTGTTGGCGGCGTTGCCGGCGCCGCCGGGCACGACCTGCGTCGAGTCGTACTCGAGGATGAGCACGGGCGCCTCGCGCGAGACGCGCGCGACGCGACCGTAGACGAACTCGTCCGCCACGACGTCGCCAATCACCGCGACGCGGCGACCGGCCAGCGCGTCGATCAGCGCGAAGATGTGCGCAGAATCCAACCAACGGCCTCCATCAAATTGTTGAGGATAGCATCCGGCCGCGCCGTGCCGGGCGGCATTGCTTCTTCGTGTGCGCCGTGGCCGGTCCGCACGAGGACGGTGCGCGTGCCAGCGGCATTCCCGCAGACGATGTCGAGCCGCCGGTCGCCGATCGTCACCGAGCGGCCCGGATCGAGCGACATCTCGCGGCACGCCCGCTCGATCATCCCGGACGCAGGCTTGCGGCACGAGCATTTCCGGCGCAGGTCCGGAATCACCGCGTCCGGGTGATGCGGACAGAAGTAATAGCGGTCGATACGCGCGTGGCCGGCGGCCAGACGGGCATCAAGGGTCTCGTGCACGTGGTGAAGGAACGGCTCGTCGATGATGCCGCGGCCGATTCCTCCCTGGTTCGTGACGACGACGGTGACGAAGCCGGCGCGGTTGAGCAGCCGGATCGCATCGACCGTGAAGGGATAGAGCTCGAGGAGCTCGAGGCGATCGAGGTAGCCGCGCTCTTCGATGATCGTGCCGTCGCGATCCAGGAACACCGCAGGCCGCATCAGCGGGTCGGCTCCAGGGCGGACAGGCGGTCGACGGCCATCAGGACCTGCCGCGGCTCAATGCCGGTCATGCAGCGATGATCGATGGGGCACTCACGAAGCATACAGGGACGGCACCAGACCGGACTCGTGAGCACTTCCGCGCGCACGCCCGCCCGCATCAGCGGCGACGTCGCGCGCTCGTTGGTGGATCCGAAGAGCGCGACGACCGGCACGCCGGCCGCGGCGGCAAGGTGCATGGCGCCCGAATCATTCGACACGCAGGTGCGCGCCAGGCCGAGCACCGCGGCAAGGACTGGAAGTGTCGTCGATCCGGCGAGATCGACGATTCGCGCTCGACAGTCGCCGGGCACCGCGGCAGCAATGGCAGCGGTTGTCGGCGAGTCGCCGCGGCTGCCGACGAGCACGCAGGTCGAATGCCGCTCGCGAGCGAGGTCGGTGACGAGCCGGACGACGTACGACGGAATCCACTGCTTGGCCTTTCCGTAGGCAGCGCCCGGGGCGAGCACGATCAGCGGGTTCACTTCGTCCCAGCCCCGCTCCACGAGCAGCGCGCGCGCGGCTGTGACGGCTTCGGCGGGGATCGATAGGGCCGGCTCGAGCGGGCCGGTCTGCATGCCCAGCTCGCGCACCAGGTGCTGGTAGTACTTGCCCTGATGCATCGGCGTCTTCGGCCGGCGCACCGCGCGCGACAGCAGCGGCGTCCGCAGATCCGATGCGTACCCCCAGCGCTCGGGAAGACCGGCGCGCTTCACAAGCCACGCGCTTGCGAACGAGTTGGGGAACAGTATCGCGATGGATGCACCAGCATCCCTGATGGACCCGACGTCCGCGCTCACAACCGAGTCGACGCCCGGGACCATGCGGAACAGGTCAGCGACGCCGCGGCGCGCCGCGACCACCAGTCGCCCCGGCACGACGTGACGCGTGACGCCGGCGATGGCCGGAAGCGCCATTACCGCGTCGCCGAGCCAGTTCGGCGCCACCACCAGCACAGTAAAGGGGTCGGGAGTCATTTTTCGAAATCAGAGTCCGTGAAAAATGACTCCCGACCCCTTTGCTCCTCCGCGTCAGGCTCGTCGCGCAGCAACAGATCCTCCCCCTCGATGACATCCTGGTCTCGCCATCGCCGATGCATCCAGAGCCACAGCTCCGGGTTTCGCCGGACGTACATCTCGAGCACGTCGGTGCAGCGCTGGGTGAACTCGCGCACCGCGTCTGGTGTGTCGGCGAGCGGCGGATCGACGGGATGCTCGTAGACCAGGCGATAGCGTCCGCGCGGCAGCGGCAACGCGAATACGGGGATGACGGGCGCGCTGGTGCGCAGCGCGAGCGCGGCCAGCGCCGATGTCGTGGCGGCGGGCCGTTGGAAGAAGTCGACGTACACCGCGTCAGGCGTGTGGAGATGCTGGTCGATGAGCAGCGCGACGGCCCGATTGGCGGCGAGCTCGCGCAGCACCTTGCGCACGGCCCCCTGCCGGTAGATCACCGAGTTGCCGGTACGCGTGCGGATCCGCTCGAGCATCTCGTTGAGGCGCGCGTTGTCGAGCGGCCGCGCCAGCACCGACACGGGGTGCATGTGGAGCGGCTGGACGATCGCCTGGATCTCCCAGTAGCCGAAGTGGCCGGTGAAGAACAGGACACCGCGCCCCTGCTGGTACGCCTGCCGCGCGCGCTCCTCGCCCTCGATCTCGACGGCCGCGCGCATCCGGTCCCTCGTGTAGGTGCCGAACTTCAGCAGTTCGAGCAGCAGGCTCCCGAAGTGCGCGAACATCGCGCGCGCGAGCGCCCGGCGCTCTGCCTCGGGACGCGCCGGAAACGCGGACGCGAGGTTCTCGAGCGCGATCCGCCGATGCGTGCGGTCGAGCGAATAGGCCATCCGTCCGAGCGAGGCGCCACAGCGGCGCACGACGCTCATCGGCAGCAGCGAGATGATCGCGGCGACCACCCGGACGGCCATCACCTCGAAGAATCGAATCATCCGCCTTCGCCGCTCCGCGGCTTCCACGTTCGCGCCTCCAGCGCGGGACGAGTCGGCGAACAAGCCCGCGCGTGCGCGAGGCGCTCCATCAGCCACGGCTCGAACGCGCCGGCCGCTTCGATGTCGACGGTCATGGGCAGAAAGGCGGTCGGGATATCGGAAGGCGTGGGGCCAGCCTCGCCACGCTCCAACCGCATCGCATCTTTCTCAGTCGTCATCACGACGGAGGCGCCGGACTCGCGCGCCGCCTGTTGAATGGCGTCGAGGTCGCGCGTCGTGAACCAGTGGTGGTCGCGGAACGTCATCTCACGCGCAACGTCATAGCCGAGCGACCGCAGCACGGCGAAGAAGCGCTCGGGGCGGGCGATCCCGGCGACGGCGATGATCCGTTCCGGCGGGCCGTAAAAGGCCCGCCCTACAGCTGCGCCGAAGGCTCGCCCCGCAGTCAGCCGAGGCTCGGCATACTGCGGCACGACACGAAACGCGCGCTCGTGCCCCAGCGCGCCCGCGACCGCCGTCACCTCGTCACCTGTCCCCGCGACGAGCAGCGCGTCGGCAAACCGTGCGGCCTCGAGCGGCTCGCGCAGATGCCCGGACGGCAGCACCTGCTCGCTCAAATCCCTCGCCGACACGACGAGCAGGTCAACGTCCCGCTCCAGCTGCACATGCTGAAACCCGTCGTCCAGGATGCTGATCGTTGCGCCAAGCTGACGCTCGGCCAGCCGTCCCGCCACGTAGCGATCGGGCGAGACGAGCACGGGAACGCCCGGGAGCGATCGCGCCAGCATCTGCGGCTCGTCGCCGGAGCGCGTCACGGGCTCGAGCACGCGCGTGCCGTCGCTGACCACGAGCACGCCTTCCACCGGCTCGCGGCGGCCGTAGCCGCGCGTGAGAATCGCGGGGCGCTCCCCGCGATCGCGCAGCATCCGCGCAAGCGCGGCAACGACGGGCGTCTTGCCGCTGCCGCCCGAGACGAGATTGCCGACGCTGATGACCGGGTGCTGAAGGACGTGCCGCCGATCGGGGCGCCGCGCGTACCAGCCGCGGCGCGCCTGCATGATGCGCGCGTACACGCTGCCGAGCAGGCCTGCGCGCGATCCCTGGCGGCCCTCCCCCGTCAATGGATTACGCGGAATGGACGTACGACCGCCTCTCGATCGGACGGGGGCAGCAGATCGCGGATCACGGCGAGCGTGCGATCCTTTGCGCCGCGATTGGATTCCACGAGCGCCCGCGCGGCCGCCCCGACACGGGCGCGGCGCACCGGATCGCCCATGAGGCTCACCATCGCCTCTTCCAGCTCGCCCTCCGATCCGACCTGCACCGCCGCGCCGTTGGCGAGAAATGTCTCCGCGATCTCGCCGAAGTTCTGCATGTAGGGGCCGAAGACGATCGGCTTGCCGTAGAGCGCCGGCTCGAGGATGTTGTGCCCGCCGGCGGGCACGAGGCTGCCGCCGATGAACACGACCGTCGCGACCTGGTACAGCTGCGCCAGCTCGCCGATCGTGTCCAGGACGACCGCGTCGGCACGCGGCTCCGAATCGATCGGCAGCTCGCTGCGGCGCACGGTGGCGAGCCCTTCCTGGCGGCAGAGGCGCTCGACTTCGTCGAAGCGCTCCGGATGACGCGCCGCGACGATCAGCATCGCGTTGGTCCCGGCCGTCCGCACGCGATTGAACGCGCGGACGACCGGCTCCTCCTCGCCCCTCAACGTGCTGCCGGCAATGATCACGGGACGATTGGGCGGCATGCGAAAGAAGCGCAGCACGCGCTCGCGGCCGCGTCCGGGCGTGGGCGACGATTCGAGCGAGTCGAACTTGAGACTGCCAGTGACGGTCACTCGCGCCGGATCCGCGCCCAGGTCGATGAGTCTGCGCGCCGTCTCTTCTCCCTGCACGCAGAAGCGATCGATGTCGGCCAGCACGCGCGTGATGAACGGGCGGATCATCCGGTAGCGCGGGTACGAGCGGTACGAAATCCGGCCGTTCACCATCACGGTCCGGATCCGCCGCCGCCGGCATTCGCGCAGCAGGTTCGGCCAGATCTCCGTCTCGATCATTACGAACAGCCGGGGCTTCACGACGTTCAGCGTGCGGCGGGCGGTGAGCGTCCAGTCGAACGGGAAGTAGAAGACCGCGTCGACGTCCGGCACGCTGTGGCGCGCCAGCTGCTGCCCGGTGAGCGTGGTCGTGGACAGAAACACGCGCAGCTTCGGATAACGCGCGCGAAGATCGGCGATCAGCGGGCGCGCGCTGAGCACCTCGCCCACCGACACCGCATGCACCCAGATCGACTCGTCGCCGTCGAGATTGAACGACACGGGAAGATACCCGAGCCGCTGCCCGATGCTGCCGACGTACTTGTGATGGCGCAGCGCCTGATAGAGGAAGTACGGCGACGCCGCCACGAACACGACGAGCGTGACGATGCTGTAGAGGAGATACACGCTAAGTTGCGGGAAACGCGGGCCTTAAGGTGACGAAAGTATATCGCGGCAATTGACCCCGTTCAAGGCACGTCGATAGAATCGGGTGTTTGGCGTGCCGCTCCCGGCGCGCGATGGGGGAGTGTGATGGCCGTCAGGGTGGGAATCAACGGGTTCGGACGCATCGGGCGCAACATCATGCGCGCCGCGATGCATAACAAGGCGATCGACTTCGTCGCGGTCAACGATCTCACGAACGCCGGTACACTGGCCCACCTCCTCAAGTACGACTCCATCCTCGGCAACCTTTCGGCGGATGTGCGCGCAACCGGCGATGGCATCACCGTCGACGATGACGACTTCAAGGTGCTCTCGATCAAGGATCCGGCGCAGCTGGGGTGGAAGGATCTCGGCGTCGACGTCGTGTTCGAGTCGACCGGCCTCTTCACCAGCCGCGATGCTGCCGCCAAGCACCTGGCCGCCGGCGCGAAGAAAGTGATCATCACCGCGCCGGCCAGGAACCCGGACATCACGATCGTGCTCGGCGTCAACGACGACACGTACGATCCGGCGAAGCACCACATCATTTCCAACGCGTCGTGCACGACCAATTGCCTGGCGCCGCTGGCCAAAGTGATTCACGAGCGCTTCACGATCAGGAAAGCGTGGATGACGACCGTCCACTCGTACACGAACGATCAGAACCTGCTGGACCTTCCTCACAAGGATCTGCGGCGCGCGCGCGCCGCGGCGCTGTCGATCATTCCGACCTCGACAGGAGCCGCGAGCGCAATGGGCGAGGTGATGCCCGAGCTCAAGGGGCGCTTCGACGGGATCGCGATGCGCGTGCCGACGCCGAACGTCTCCATCGTCGACCTCAACGCGGTGGTCGAGAAGAAAACGACCGGCGAAGAAGTGAATGCGGCCCTGCGCGCGGCGGCGAACGGGCCGATGAAAGGCATCCTCGCGATGTCGGACGAGGAGCTCGTCTCGAGCGACTTTCGCGGCAACCCCCACTCGTCGATCGTCGACTCGGCCTACACGAAGGTGATGGATGGCGACTTCGTGAAGGTCCTGTCGTGGTACGACAACGAATGGGGCTACTCGAACCGCTGCGTCGACCTGCTTCTGAAACTCGTCAAGCGGGGCTTGTAGGGCGGGGCTTCACGCGCCGCCATCTCACGTGGCCAAGAAAACGATCCGCGATCTCAACCTGAAAGGCCGGCGCGTGTTCGTGCGCGTCGACTTCAACGTCCCGCTTGTCCCCCGAAGCTCGGAGAGCGAAGGGGGAATCGGCAACGGCGCGATCGGCGACGACACGCGCATCAGGGCAACGCTGCCGACCATTCAGTACGCGCTCGACGCCGGCGCGGCTGTCGTGATCCTCGCCTCGCACCTGGGGCGGCCGAAGGGCAAGCCGAATCCGGACATGAGCCTGCGGCCTCTCGCCGCGCGTGCCGGCGAGCTGCTGAAGCGCGACGTGGCGTTTGCCGACGACTGCATGGGACCGGCCGCGGAGCAGGCGGTTCGCTGCGCTCCGAAAGGTGGCATCGTCCTGCTCGAGAATCTCCGCTTTCATCCCGAGGAAGAGAAGAACGACGCCGGCTTTGCCGCGACGCTCGCCTCGCTGGCCGACGTCTACGTCAACGACGCGTTTGGCGCCGCGCATCGCGCACATGCCTCCGTCGACGCGATCGTGCGGCTCATGCCGGAAGCGGGCGCCGGTCTCCTGATGGAAAGCGAGCTTCGCTACCTCGGCGAGGCGATCGGCAATCCCGCGCGCCCGTACGTCGCCGTGCTGGGCGGCGCGAAGGTGTCGGACAAGATCGAGGTGATCGAAAACCTGATCCCGCGCGTCGATCGGCTCCTCATCGGCGGCGCCATGGCGTACACGTTCTTCAAGGCGCAGGGGAAGCCGGTTGGCACGTCGCTCGTCGAGGACGATAAGCAGGGCCCGGCGCGCGATATCCTCGAACGCGCAAAGGCGCGGGGGCTGCAGCTCCTCCTGCCGATCGATCACGTCGTCGCGCCGGCAGTCGACGTTGACGCGACGACGGAAACGCTCGGCGTCGACGATCCGAAGATTGGCGGTCGCATGGGCCTCGACATCGGCCCGCGAACCGCGAAGGCGTACGCCGACGCGCTGCACGATGCGCGGACCGTCGTCTGGAACGGCCCGATGGGTGTTTTCGAGATCGACGCGTTCGCGCAGGGCACGACCGCGATCGCTCTGGCCGTCGCGGAGATCAAGGGGACGACGATCGTCGGCGGCGGCGATTCGATCGCGGCGGTGAAGAAGGCGGGCGTGGCGGATCGCATCACGCACATGTCCACCGGGGGCGGCGCCTCGCTCGAGTTCCTCGGCGGACGCACGCTGCCAGGCGTTGCTGTATTGCCCGACAAGTGAAATGCAACATGAGAACACCACTGATCGCCGGCAACTGGAAGATGCACAAGACGGTCGCCGACACCGTCAAGTACGTCAAAGAGCTCCGTCTCCTGGTGAGGGACGTCACCGGGGTGGACATCGTGATCGCGCCTCCGTTCACCGCGCTGCATGCGGCCGCGGAGGCGTCGCGCAACAGCCACATCGGCATCGCGGCGCAGGATCTTCACTGGGAGCGCGAGGGGGCGTTCACGGGAGAGATCAGCGCGCCCATGATCGTCGAGGCGGGCGCGGCGTACGTGATCATCGGCCACTCCGAGCGGCGCACGCTGTTCGGCGAGACCGACCCGTCCGTCAACCGGAAACTGGCAGCGGCGTTCGGCGCCGGGCTCACGCCAATCGTCTGCATCGGCGAGACGCTCGATCAGCGGGAGCGCGGCGACACGTTCGGCGTGCTCGATCGGCAGATCACGCAGGGGCTCGACGGCATCACGTCGGAGCAGGTCGTGCAGCTGGTGATCGCGTACGAGCCCGTGTGGGCGATCGGGACCGGGCGCAACGCGACGGCGGCGCAGGCCGAGGACGCGCACGGCCACATCCGGAAGCGGCTCCAGAACTGGTTCGGCGCGGACGGGGCCGAACGCTGCCGCGTGATCTACGGCGGGAGCGTGAAACCAGAGAATATCGGCGAGCTGGCCGGCCAGCCCGATGTCGACGGCGCGCTCGTCGGGGGCGCCAGCCTCGACGTCAAGGGGTTTGTCGAGATCGTGTCGCGGAGCCGCGGCGCGGCTGTATAATCAGGTTTTCTCACACAGGACAGAAGGCATGCTGTACTACCTGACCACGGCGCTCTACGTGTTCGTGTGCTTCGCCATGATGCTGGTCGTCTACCTTCAGCAGGGGAAGGGGGGCGACATCGCGGCCGCGTTTGGCGGCGGCGGCAGCAGCCAGTCGGCGTTCGGCGCGCGCAGCGGCGCAACCGTGCTGTCGCGCGCGACGACGATCTGCGCGATTCTGTTCATGGTCGGCGCGCTGGCCCTTGGGATCATCGGCAGGCGCGGCCCGGGATCGGTTGTTGGCGGCCGCGTCCCCGCGTCGCAAGCGGCGCCCGCGGCGCCGGCTCCGACGCCCGCGAAGCCGGCGACACCAGCGCCGGCGAAGTAATCACCGATCGGATTCACAGGCGGACCTCTCCGCCTTCG
>JAHFUO010000063.1:0-8793 GCA_023265015.1 Acidobacteriota bacterium
ACATCTCGTACAGCTGCGTCGGGTGGACGCGCACGTCGGTCGGCGGCAGCCCCTTCGGAAACGCGACGGCCCACGGCGCATCGCTCGGTGTGCCGTAATCGTCGCCCACCAGGAAACATCCGATGCGTCCGATCGCGTGGCCGATCGCCAGCGCCGGCGTCGCGGCCGCGAGCGTCGCCACGATTGGCGCGCGTTGCCGCCACAGGACGATCAGCGCTATCCCGACCCCGCCCGCCAATCCGCCAGACCAGCTCATGCCACCACGGCTGAAGAGGAGATCTCTGAACGGTTCCTCCCCCACGTGTTCGGCAACCCACAGGAGCTTGGCGCCGAGCAAGCCGCCAAAGACGCCGGCCATCGCCGCATCGCCCGCCGACGCCGGCAGCCCGCTCCGCGCCAGCTCGCGGCCAAGCACCCACAGGCCGACGAGCGCGCCGATCGCGACGAGCACGCCGAAGCTCGTGATCTCGAAATCGCCGATCCGGAAGAATGTCGGATACATATTCAGACGCTCATGCGTGCCGCACGACCCACCAGACGCGGAACCCCAGGAGCGCCGTCAGCACCACCGCCCAGTACATCACTTCCGTCACCGTCACCTTCCCCACCAGCCAGAAGTGTGTCAGCGCCGTGATTGAAGCTGCGTAGATCAGACGATGAAGCTGCGTCCATTTCTTTCCGAGCTTCCGGACCGACGCCTTGGTGGACGTCACCGCAAGCGAGAGCAGCATCAGGAACGTGGCCATGCCGAGCGTGATGAACGGGCGCTTCACGACGTCCTCGCCCATCGATCGAACGTCGAAGAACCAGTCGAGCACGGACCAGGTGAGGAAGTGCAGCGTCGCGTAGAAGAACGCGAACAGGCCGAGCATGCGCCGCAGCTGGATGATCGGATTCCAGCCGGTGAGCCGCCGCAGCGGCGTGATGCTGAGCGTGGTGATCAGCAGGCGAATCGCCCAGACGCCCGTGGTGTCGGTGATGAAATCGATCGGATTCGCGGTGAGCTTGCCTCTGAAGGCGTCGACGACGAGCGTCCCGGCCGGAATGAGCGCCGCGGCGAAGATGACTCGCTTGAGGAGGACGATCGGCTTCAATAGTTCTTTTTCAGGTCCATCCCCGTGTACATCGACGCGACCTGGTCCGCGTAGCCGTTGAACATCAGCGTCTTGCGCCTGAAGAACTCGCCGATGCGGCGCTCGCTGTCCTGGCGCCACCGCGGATGGTTCACGTTCGGGTTGACGTTGGCGTAGAACCCGTATTCGGCCGGCGCCATCACCTGCCACGTGTTCTTCGGCTGGTAGTCGACCAGCCGGATCTTGACAATCGACTTGCCGCCCTTGAAGCCGTACTTCCACGGCGTGACGAGACGGATCGGCGCGCCGTCCTGGTTCGGCAGCGTCTCCTCGTAGAGGCCAACCGCGAGGATCGCAAGAGGGTTCATCGCCTCATCCATCCGCAGCCCCTCGACGTACGGCCATGGCAGGATGCGCGTGGTCTGCGCGGGCATCTGCGCGGGGTTGAACGCGGTGACGAACTCGACGTACTTCGCCTGCGGCGTCGGCTGGAAAGACGCGATGACGTCTTTCAGCGGAATGCCGACCCACGGAATCACCATCGACCACGCCTCGACGCAACGCATCCGGTACACCCGCTCCTCGAGCGGGAACGGCTTGATGAACTCATCGAAGCCGAAGGTGCCTTTCCTGGCGGCATATCCCTCTACCGTGATGGTCCAGGGCCGCGGCTTGAGGTGCCACGCGTTCTGCTTCGGGTCATCCTTCTCGTAGCCGTATTCGTAGAAATTGTTGTAGCTCGTGATGTCGTCGAACGAGGTGAGCATCTCGCCGGTCGTGCTGAGGGGGCTCTTCTTGACGTCGGCCAGCTTCGCGCCGTGCGCGGCTGTTTTCGCCTGCGCATTCGCGCTGGCCGCAAAAGGCGGCGCCATCGCCGCCGCCGCCGCGCCCAGCGCGGCGCCCCCCGCGGTCTGGAGGAACTCCCGCCTGCGCAGGTAGAGCGGTTTGGGGGTGATGTCCGAGAAGCGGAGATCCGGAGCCTTTCGTATCAGCATGCGCACATTATAGGACGCAAAGACCTGGCTGGTGGTTGGTGGTTAGCGGTTGGGACTTGGGGCTTGGGAGTGCACGCCTACCGTACCGCGCGCCAGTCGCGCGTTTTCTGGATCTCGCGGGCAAAGCAGGCTTCCGCGCGTGTTTCGGCTTCGCGCTGGGCGGGAGCCGATACCGCGAGGGTGAGCTCGGCGTCCGACGGGCACCGCGTGCGCGACGATGCGGGCGTGGCAGCGGACGGTCGCGAAAAATATCGTGCCGCGCCGACCCGCACCCAGGCCGGGCGTCCGTCGAGCGGACCAGCCACGAGCAGCTCCGCGACCGCGATCCGCACCGACGCCTCCACGCCGCCCCGCTGCGCGAGCACTGCGGCAGGCGCGAGATCGATCGAGGTGCCTTCAGCGACCTCGCTCACCCACCACGGCCGGTTCGTCGCCAGGCGGAAGCTGTCGAGCGTCTCGTGCAGCCGGATCATCAACGGCAGGACAGACGCACCAAGCGTCTTTGACAGATCGTCGTGGGCGCGAGACGCCATTCGCTCGAGGTCCGGCGCGGTCACCGATGAGGAGACCGGCACCACGACGTTGATGCCACTTGCGCGCGGCGCCACGACGGCGGCCGCGGCCGGCGGTGCGGCCGCCGGAGGCGGAGCTGCGGTCAGCGTGTCGATCGGCGCGGCGACGGCCGCGAGCGGCGTCACATCGAGCCCCGGGTAGTACTGCGCCAGGATCGCCCGCGCCGACTCTCCACGGCTGGCGCGTCGTCCGGCGCCGATGACGCACATGCCGACGCCATGGCCGAATCCGTGGCCGGTGAATCGCAGGGTGGCGCCATGCTTTGCAACGGCGAACGCCGTGCTTCGCAGGTCAACAGCGCCAACCGCAGCCCGGAACTGATCGCCGGCGATGACGTTGGGACGCATTCCCGACAGGCGGAGACGCGCGACACGCCCGGACGCGTTGCGCGCATCGACGCGCACGTCCTTCAAACGATCCCCCTCGAAGCCGACGCGCGCCAGCGCCAACCGAATGTCGCCGAGACTGAACTCGGCGGTCCAGGCGGGATCGCGCTCGCACACATCGTCTTCGCGCGAGACGAGATACGGATAGTCCGCACCCGGCCAGACGTCCGCGGCGCTTTCCGAGCGTCCGCCACACGACGCCGAGTAGAACACTTCCGCGATCTCACCGCGATACGTGAGGACCTGCCCCACCGTGGCCATCGCGGTCCGCCGCGACGATGGCGTGGATGGACGAGGCACCTGGCAGTGCGTGCTGTCGCAGAGGTCGTACCCGTCGCGCACGTGACGATCGGTGTTCTTGAGGGTGTAGGTCCGGATGGCCACCGCGAGCGCCTGCTGCGCCGCCTCGCCGGCGCGCGGCTCGCCCTCGCCCGCCAGGACGCGCGATACGTACACTTCAATCGGGATCACGGTGACGTGGCCATCGGTTGTCGAACCGATGCGCAGCCACTTGCCGGCGCTCGCAGCTTCCAGGTCGGCCTCGGCGATATCGCTCTGCGCCGGCAAGACGGTCTGAACCACGAAGGACGCGATGAACACGAAGCAAGAAATAAATGTTTTCTTCGTGGCCATCGTTACAGCTTCCGCTTGCACCCCGGCCGGCAGCGGCACTCGATGCCCGGCTCGCCGTCGGTGTAGTAGTCGTAGGTCAGCTCTTCGCCCGCCCCGATATGACGCGCCGCGCGAATCCAGATCGTGTCGGCCGTGATCTGGCTGTAGCAGTTCGGCTTGCAGCCGTGATTGATGTATCGGGCGAGATTGCCGCCCACGTTGGCGTCGCGCACCCACTGGCGATTGACGGTGAAGCACCAGATACAACCGCGCTCGAGGTAGCGCGTCTCCCGCTTCAGGCTCTCCTTGTGATCGATCAGCTCGCCGGCGTAGTCGATGATGCGTGTGTTCTTGTTGATGGGCTCGAGGGTGAAGACGCCCCACCCATGGACGTTCGAGCGGCGGCGCGCGATTGCTGGACACTCCCGGGCACGAGGCATGTGCCACAGAGCATAACAGAGCGTAAAATCGTCGACATGGGCGACATTGGCGTTGGCGCGCGCGAGATCATCCAGGCATGGGGACGGATCCTCGCAGGCTCTCGTCCGAACATCTCGATCGAGATCACGCGCGAGTGTCCGCTGCGCTGCCCCGGCTGCTATGCGTACGGAGACGATCATCTTGGCGGTGGCGGCGTCACGCTTCGCGGCCTCGCCGACTACACGGGCGATGAGCTGGTCACCCGGTTCATGGCGCTCGTCGATGGCCATAACCCCCTGCACATCTCGATCGTCGGCGGCGAGCCGCTCGTGCGCTACCGCGAGCTGGGACAGATCCTGCCGCAGCTGGCCGAGCGCGGAATCCACGCGCAGCTCGTCACGAGCGCCGTGCGTCCGATTCCGCGGCAATGGGCGGCGATCCCGCGGCTGCAGATCGTCACATCGATCGATGGCCTGCAGCCGGAGCACGACGCGCGGCGCACGCCCGCGACCTACGAGCGGATCCTGAAGCACATCGCGGGGCATCAGATCACCGTCCACTGCACGATCACGCGGCAGCAGGTGCGGCGCGACGGGTATCTCGAGGAGTTCCTTCGCACATGGCAGGCGAACCCGAACACGCGGCTCATCTGGATCAGCCTCTACACCCCGCAGGTCGGTGAGATTTCCGAGGAGCGGCTGAGGGCCGCGGATCGCGCGAAGGTCATCGCGGATCTCCGCAGGCTGATGCCGCAGTTCTCGAAGCTGCAGTTGCTCGAAAGCGTGCTCAAGGTTTTCGAGAAGCCGCCCGAGTCACCCGACCAGTGCATCTTCGCGAAGACGACCGACTGCTACTCGTCGGACCTCGAGCGCCGCATCACGCCGTGCCAGTTCGGCGGCAACCCCGACTGCTCGAACTGCGGGTGCCTGGCGTCGGCCGGGCTCGAAGCGATCGGCCGCCACCGGCTGCTCGGCGTCGTCCCGGTGGGACGGATCTTTCACGCGTCGGTGCGCGTTGGCCGCGCGGTCAAGCAACTGCGCGGCGTTGCGGTGTCGGGCGGGAATCAAGAGAGATCGTTGCCCGAATACGACTGATTGAAAGACTTGTGCGCCGGGTTGTCGCGAAGTGGTGCATCAGTGCCCGCTGTCTTCCCACGGCGCGACGGGCCACAGCCACGCCGCGCCGCGCACGCCGCTGGCGTCGCCGTGGGCGGCGCGCACGAGGCGTGTTCGAACTGGCTCTTGCTGGTGCGGCGCGAGCCCTCCGGGCTCGCGAGGCGAGCCGTAAAGGCTCGCCCCACAGGCGAACACAAACTGTCCCCACAGACGTGGGACGTTCGCGTAGAGACGCTGGATGTTCGACATCCCGCCGCCAAGAACGATGACGTCGGGATCGAGCACGTTGATGATGCCGGCAAGCGCGCGCGCCATGCGGCGCTCATAGCGCACCAGCGTCGCCTCGGCGCTGCTGTCATCCGTCGCGGCGCGCGCGGCGATCTCGATCGCGGTCAGGCTCGCGCCCGTGTGGCGCTCGTGGTCGGCGGCCATCCCCGGTCCTGACAGGAACGTTTCGATGCAGCCGCGCTTCCCGCAATAGCAGGCAGGCCCGGGTATCTCATCGCCTTCGGCCCATGGCAGCGGGTTGTGTCCCCACTCGCCCGCGATCGCGTTCGGGCCGGACAGCACCTGCCCGTGCACGACGATTCCCCCGCCGACGCCCGTGCCGGCGATCACGCCGAACACAACGCCGGCGCCGGCGCCCGCGCCGTCGGTGGCTTCCGACATCGCGAAGCAATTCGCGTCGTTCGCGATGCGCACGGGTCGCCGGAGGCGCGACTCGAGATCGGCGAGCATCGGCCGGCCGATCAGCCAGACGGAGTTGGCGTTCTTGATGCGGCCGGTGGACGCCGACATCGCACCAGGAATCCCGATGCCCACACTCGGGATTCGGGATTCGGGACTCGGGATTCGCGATTCCCGCCTTCGCTCTTCGAGCTTCGGCGGGCAAGCGGGAAGAAGGATTCGCTGCTCGAGGGCGCTGACGAGCTTCGTGATGGCGTCAAGCGTAGCGGCGTAGTCGTCGCGCGGGGTGTCGACGCGCAGCCGCGCACGTTCCTCGCTGCCGTCGAGGGCGATTCCCTCGATCTTGGTTCCGCCGACATCTATCCCGATGCGAATTGGCACCCGATGAGCTTACAATCCCTCCATGTCGAGACGACGCTTTCTCAAGGCTTCAGCGCTGATTGGCGCGGGCGCGGTGGCCGGCGGGTTCGCTTCGCCGGCGGCGGACGCCGGCCAGCAGAAGGCGCCGGCCGGCGCCACGAAGAAGCCGATCCGGATCCTGATGGGCGGGTACGGGCCACCGACCACCGGCTTCAGCCTGGGGCTGAAGATGATTGGCGATCGTCTCGAGGCGAAGTTCGGCAAGGACGTCGAGGTCAAGTACGTCTACAACATCATCGACCTCGGCTATCGCGGCGAAGACATCCTGTGGCTGGTCGAGGACGGCGTGTTGACGCTCGGCTATCAATCCAGCAGCTACCTTACCGACCGCGTGCCCGACCTGGGGCTCGCCGATCTTCCCTTCCTCTTTTCCGATGGCGCCGTCGCTCGCGGCAAGATGGACGGGCGACTCGGCCAGGTGCTGGCCGCCCGGATCGAAGCGAAGATGAACTACCGGATCCTGGGCTGGTTCGAAAACGGCTTCCGCCACGTCTCCAATCGTCTGAGGCCGATCCACACGCCGGCGGACATGAAGGGCATGACGATCCGCGTGCTCCCGAGCAAGGTGCAGGAGCGCACCTTCGAATTACTCGGCGCCAAGCCGAAAATCATGGACCTGTCGGAAGTGCTCCCGGCCGTCATCGCCGGCACGCTGGATGCCCAGGAGAATCCGTTCGCGAACACGGTGACCTACGGCGTGCACAAGTATCATCACTTCCACACCGCCACGAATCACTTCTACCTCTCGCGTCCCATCTTCCTGCACCGGCCGTCGGTCGACGCGTGGCCGCGCGCGCTGCAGGAGGAAATGCAGGCGGCGATTCGCGACGCGGTCGCGTTCCAGCGAGTGTCACACGTGAAGGAGGAGGAAGACGCGATGGTGGCGATCCGGAAGGAAGGCGGCGAGATCCTCGAGCTCACGCCGGATGAGCACAAGGCATTCGTCGCCGCCGTCACGCCGATCTACGGCGAGGTTCGAGGCCAGTACGACCGCGAGCTGCTGTCGCTGGTAAATCTGTAGGAGCCGGCAGGTCCAAAAGGACCCGCCCTCCCTATTTCGCGCCCAGTTCTTTGTAGGCCAGCGCCACGTTGTTCTTCAGACGACCCGGGTCGGCCGCGGCGTAGCCCGCGTACTTCGCCGGAATCTTCCAGCTGCCCGCAACCTCGTCGACCGTCTTGCCGGCTTTCATCGCCGCCCGCACATCGTTCAGGAAGTCGCGATTGAACTGGACGTACTCCTGCAGTTCGGCCGGCGACATCTGCTTGCTGTGACCGGTGATGATCGTGTCGACGTTCTTGATGCCGAGGCCCTTCTCGAGAGTGTCGGCGATTTCGACGGCGCTGCCGCCGTTGTTCGCGTCGAGCAGCGGGACGTTCTTGCCGGAGAAGATGTCGGCGGCGTGCACAACGCGCAGTGCCGGGAAGGCGACCCACGCGTCACCATTCGTGTGACCGCGGCCGAAGTAGTACAGGTCGACCTCGTCGCTCCCCTTGAAGAGCGTCATCTTGTCCTTGAACGTCCGCTTCGGGAGACCGCGACCGCCGTTCTGATCGAAGATGGTCTTCTCCGGCACCTTCTGATCCGCCGCGGTGCTGTTCGGGATCATCTTCATCATGTTGGTCTTCGTGTTCTCCTGCACGACGATGTCCACCGTCGCAGGGAACTCGACGTTGCCGCTGACATGATCCCCGTGCGTATGCGTGTTGATCAGCGTCGTCACGGGCTTGTCGGTGAGCGTCTTGATCTTGTCGAGGATCGGCTGGCCCCAGCCAGGGTTCTTCGCATCCACGACGACAACGCCGTTGGCCGTGATGAACACCGAAGTGTTCCCGCCGCCGCCCTTGAGCACGTACAGGTTGTCCTTGAGTTTCTCGACCTCGATGACCCGCGCCTGCGGCTGCTGCTGCGCCGCAATCGCAATCGATAGCGCGCCGACGGCGATCAACAGGCCTAAGACGATGCTTCGCTTCATGCTGTCCCCCTTTAAAGTCACGCGTAGTATTGCCTATACATGCCCCTCCTGAACAGCCACCCTCCAAGCGGCCCGAGCCAGTTCAGGACGTAGTGCATGTAGCCGAGGTCCATCATCTCGATCAGGTTGCCGTCAAAGTCCTTCGCGAAGAAGAACATGTGCCCGCGGGGCGACCGCTCCGGCTTGCTGACGCATTCAACGCCCTTGCTCACGAGATAGTCGTACCACCGCCGCGTGTTCCTGACGTTGAAGGAAATGTGGGTCAAGCCGACCTGGTTCCACCGGACCGCGGCTGGAGGAAGCTGCGGCTGGAACTCGAAGATCTCGAGCACGGCGCCTCCCGGCACGCGGATCCAGCCAATCTTGCACGCCGGCGGCGGGGATGGCCCGAGCGCAGTCGAGGGCCCGTTCACGCCGAAGAACGCGCGGACCCGGTCGGACGGCGTGTCGGCCACGCCGACGAGCGGGCACCCGAACACTTCCCAGTAGAACCGGACCGCCTTGTTGAAGCTGGACACGGTGATGCCGCAATGGCTGAA
>JAHFUO010000063.1:8893-16378 GCA_023265015.1 Acidobacteriota bacterium
AAATGAGTTTCAGTGATATGGTCCGCGACCCGCAGCGCTTGCGCCGCAATCGTCAGGCCTGGGTTGACGGCTGCAGACGAGGGGAAGAACGAGGCGTCGACGGCGAACAGGTTGTCGACATCGTGCGCGCGGCAGAACGGGTCGAGCACCGACTCCCGCGGATCGGTGCCGAAGCAGAGCGTGCCGCACTGATGGGTCGTGTTCTTCTCTTTATGCGAGTGCGCCACCACGACCCAGAAGCCAAGCTGCCGCAGTATCCGCTTCGTTTTCTTGACCAGCCGCTCGTGAGTCGCGACGTTGTTCGGGCGGTACTGCAGGCGAATGCGCCCGTCGGGCTCAACGGTGACGCGGTTGTCCACCCTCGGAAGATCCTCGGAGATCACCAGCCAGTCAACGCCGCGTGAGACCCACGCGTCGTACGCCCACAACGGGATCCACGGAACCACGGTCTGGGCCATCACGCCGTGCGTCCTGCCCTGCGCCTGGATCTGCCCGAGCGGATACGGCGTGTCGGGTCCTCGCAAATAGAAATCGTTGATGGCGACCGTTTTCTGAAAGACCGTCTCGTTCCTGCGGAACGGATGGAAGCCCTGCATCATGGTCGCAAGGTGGGCCATGTAGCGCGTCCCGACGAGCCCCGAGGAATTTGCGAGGCCGTTGGGATGCGCCGTGCTGGCGGATCGCAGGAGCAGCGCCGCCGAGTTGACCGCTCCGCAGGAGACGACGAACACGGACGCATCGACTCGACGCGTCTCACCATTCCGCTCCACCTCGACGGCCTCGACCGTGCGGCCGGTGGAATCGGTGATGAGGCGGCGCGCGCACGCGTTCGTCCAGAGGCTGACATTTGGCTGCTGTATCGCATGACGGATGCAGCACACGTCGGCGTCGCTCTTCGCGTGGACCTTGCACGGGAACGAGTTGCAGGTGTCACAGAGCACGCAGCCGCCGGGCTCACCGGGCCTCAGCAACCCGAGCGGCAGCGGCGACGGATGCAGGCCGAGTCGCTGCAGCTCGTCAACGATGTCCGCCATGCCGGGCGCGTGGGGAACGGCCTCGTACGGAAACGGCCCGCGAGGCACTTCCGTCGGATCGACGCCGTGCTGTCCGCGCACGTGGTACAGGCGCTCGGCCCGCCCGTAGAACGGCTCGAGCGTCTCGTAGTCGATCGGCCACGCCGGGGAGATGCCGTCGACGTGCTCGACCGCCTGGAAGTCTTCGCGCCGGAGGCGGTAGAGCACGCTGCCCCAGAACTTGGTGTTCCCGCCGACACAGTAGTGCGTGTACGGCTGAAACTCGCGGCCGCGCTCATCGAGCCAGCGCTCCTTGATCCGGTAGCGGAGATGTTTCCAGACCGCTTCCGGGCTCCAGTTCTCGTCTTCCTGCGGAACAAAATCTCCGCGCTCGAGAATGAGGATGCGCGCCGAGGTGCCGGCCAGCGACTGCGCCAGCGTCCCGCCGCCGGCGCCGCTGCCGATGATGATGATGTCGTAGCGTTCGTTCCGCATCCGTTTTGATTTGGGGTTTGGGATCTGGGCTTTGGGATCTGGGTTTTGGATTTACTGCTACGCAAGGCTGGCGTAGATCTGATCCATGAGCCGCTGGTCGTCCATCGCTCTCTCGAGACTCATCTCCGGCGCGCCCCGTTCCCGGATCGATCGCGCGAAGTCACGGTACATCGCCTGGTAGCCGCGGATGTCCCGGAAGCCCGGAAACAGCAGCTTCGGCAGCCCTTCTCCCCTCACGAACACGAACAGCCCATTGGATTCAAAGGTGATGATGCGCCTGCGCCCGAACAACTTCGAGAGCCGGAGTCCGCGGAACAGCGAGGGAATCTCGCGCGAGTAGTACAGCGAGCCGACGGCGTCGTTATCGTAGCTGAAGGCGACCATCATGCTCTTGGCACGCGTGTCGGGGCCTTCGCGCGACGGGGACGGGCGATAGCCATGGATCGTCGCGATCCTCGGGCCCAGGCTGCCGGCGAGGTGCAGCCAGTGGATCCCTTCCTCGAAGAACGCGTCTCCGCCGGCCATCGTTTCATCGTTGCGCCAGTCGTCCGCGCCCTTGAGCTTCTTGGCGATGGTGGTGAAATGGCCGAACACCATCTCGCCAAGCGCGCCTTCCGCCAGCAGCCTGCGAAGGGTGACCGCCAGCGGCTTGTAGTGATCGTTCTCGCCGACGAGCACGACCCGTCCGGACCGGTTGCGCGCGGCGAGCACCGCCTGGTAGTCGTCCATGCGGAGGTAGGCCGGCTTTTCGACCAGCACGTGCTTGCCTGCGTCAAGCGCCTGGAGCGTGAGGTCGAGATGAAAGCGGGGCGGCACCGCGATGACGACCGCGTCAATCGTCGGGTCTTCGATGGCCGCGGTGTAGTCCGAGTACGCGCCGGCCCCGCCATGATCGCGACAGAACGCGTCCGCCCTCGCGCGGTCGCGGCTTGCGTAGCTGTACGAAATATCGCCCCTCAGCGATCTGAGATGCCTGCTGTGGACGCGCGTGATGAAGCCGCAGCCGAGGAAGGCTATGCGCAAAGGGGACAAGGAGTCAGTTTACGACACCGGCAGCCCGCAGCTCGCGGCCGGCAGCCGTGATCACGCGATCAATAGAAGTCGCGCGCGGCAGGCGGAACAGCGGCGAGTTCGATCACCGGCAGGCGAACCGCCGACGTGGCCATGTGCGAAGAAAAACCCGTTCAGCAAATGCGGGTGGATCGAGGGTGGACCCATGGGTTTTTCGGAGCCACATGGCCACGTCGGCGGTTCGTTGGCTCAATAAAAATCATGGGCATCCACTGACACGCCGCCGTCGATCCCCTGCAGCCGCTCCGCCTTCACCGACAGCACGCCGTCCTGGTGCTGCAGCACGCCTTCGACGAGCAGAAACGGCTGGCGGATCACCGTCATCTTCTCGCGATCGAACAGATCGGGGCGGACGATGATGTTGGAGATGCCGGTCTCATCCTCGAGCGTGAGGAACACGAATCCCTTGGCGGTGCCGGGCCGCTGCCGCGTGATGACCATGCCGGCCACGCGCACGCGGCGCCCGTCGCGCGTCTGCGGCAGATCCGAGGCGCGCAGCACGCCGCGCAGCGCCAGGTCGTCGCGCCGCAGCAACATCGGATGCGGGCCGATCGTCAGTCCCATGCCCGCGTAATCCGCCTGCAGACGTTCGTGATCATCCATGACGGGAAGCGGGGATCGGGGATTGGGGATCGGGGATTGGGACGGTTCCAGTTCCGAATCCCTCTCCAATCCCGAATCCCTCTCCAATCCCGAATCCCTAATCCCTAATCCCTGTTCTTGAAAGAGTTCACCCGCCGGCCTGACCGCACGTTCCACTTGCCATAGCGCGCTCCGCCGCTCATTCGTGAACGCATTGAGCGCGCCGATGTCGGCAAGCGTCGCCAGCTCGTCGCGCCGCAGGCCCGTGCGCTGCACGACCTGCTCGATCGAGGCAAAGCGACCGACCGGCCGCAGCTGCACGGTCCATTCGTGCGCGCACACGTTGCAGTAATACGTGCGCGTAGGGATTGGGGATTGGGGATTGGGGATTGGAGGGTTCGATGTTCTTCCAATCCCTAATCCCGAATCCCTAACCCCTTCTCTGACAACCTCGATCATCGACTCATCGTCCGAGCCACATTTCGCGCACAGCAACGGAGGCGAGAGTGTCTTCGTCCTGTCGAATGCCGCCATCGCCTGCCCCACTTCCTTTCGCAAGCCGTTCACGTAGATGAGCCCGAGCCGGATCGCGCCGTCTTCCTCGACGCGGCACAGCCAGTCGGACTGCTGCACGTCGATCGGATGAAAGCGGAGGCCGCGCCGCTGCGCGTCCTTGACGAGCGATGCCGGGTGATAGAACCCCATCGGCTGGTTGTTGAGGAGCGCCGTGTAGAACGCCGCCGGGTAGTGGACCTTGAGGTACGCGCTCGCGTACGCGAGCAGCGCGAAGCTGGCCGCGTGCGATTCGGGAAATCCGTACAGCGCGAACGAGGTGATCGAATTGATAATCCGCTGCGCCGTCTCGCCGGTGATCCCGTTGCGCGCCATCCCCTCGCGCAGCTGCCCCTCGATCTGCCCCATGCGCTTCTCGGAGCGCTTGAAACCCATCGCGCGCCGCAGCTCCTCCGCCTGACCGCCGGTGAACCCGGCGGCCACCATCGCCATGCGCAGCAGCTGCTCCTGAAACAGCGGCACGCCGAGCGTGCGGGCGAGGATCGGCTCGAGGCACGGATGCAGCGGCACGATCGGCTCGCGTCCCGCGCGGCGATTCAGGTACGGGTGCACCATGTCGCCGACGATCGGCCCCGGCCGGATGATCGCGACCTGCACCACGAGGTCGTAGAAATGCGCCGGCTTCAGCCGCGGCAGCGTCGCCATCTGCGCGCGCGACTCGACCTGGAAGACGCCAATGGTCTCAGCCTTCTGCAGGAGGTCGTAGACGGCGGGATCGTCCGCAGGCAGATGCGCGAGGTCGAAAGCAGGCAGCGGGCAGCTTGCAGCGGGCAGCGGGCAGCTCGCAGCGGGCAGTTCTTCGCTGCCAACTGCCAGCCGCCGGCTGCCGGCTGACGTATTCACCAGCTCAATCGCATCCTGCAGCGCGGCCATCATCCCGAGGCCGAGCAGATCGACCTTGACGATCCCCATCTCGGCGCAATCGTCCTTGTCCCACTGGATGACGACGCGGCCGGGCATCGACGCAGGCTCGAGCGGCACGACGGCATCGAGCTCGCCCTGGCAGACGACCATCCCGCCCGAGTGCTGCCCGAGATGCCGCGGCAGATCCTGGATCCGCAGCCACAGCTCCGCGAACGTGCGCATCCTCGGCATCGAGAGCGCCAGGCCCGCGGACGCGACGTTGCGCTCGAGCGTCTCGCTCGGATCCGTGAACTCGAAGTTGTTCATCACCGTCGCGAGCCGATCGACGTGCTCATCCTCGAGCGAGAGCGCCTTGCCGACCTCGCGCGCGGCGCTGCGGCTGCGATAGGTGATGACGTTGGCGGTCATCGCGGCGCCCAGCCGCCCGTACTTTTCGTAGACGTGCTGGATGACGCGCTCGCGCCGATCCCCGCTGGGCAGATCGAGGTCGATGTCCGGCCATTCGCCCCGCTCTTCCGACAGGAAGCGCTCGAACAGCAGCTCCATCGCGATCGGATCCACCGCCGTGATCCCGAGGCTGTAGCAGACGGCGCTGTTGGCCGCCGACCCGCGCCCCTGCACGAGGATGTCCTGCTGCCGGCAGTAGTTGACGATGTCCCAGACGATGAGGAAGTAGCCGGCGAGATCGAGCTTCTCGATGAGCGCGAGCTCGCGCGCGATCTGCGCGCGCGCCTTGTCGTGATAGGGACGGTACCGATCGCGCGCGCCGGCCTCGGTGATGTGGCGGAGAAACGACATCTCGGTCTCCCCCGCCGGCACGGGATACGTCGGAAAGCGATAGCCGAGATCCGCCATCGTGTACTCGAGGCGCTCAGCCAGCGCCGTGGTGCCGGCAAGGGCGTCGGGGCGATCGGCAAAGAGCTGCGCCATCGCGTCCGGCGACTTGAGGTACCGCTCCGCGTTGCGCGCGAGCGTGCGGCCCGCGGCATCGAGCGTGGTGTGATGGCGGACGCAGGTGAGGACGTCGAAGAGCGGCCGATCCGCCAGCTCGGCGAACCGGACGTCGTTGGTCGCGACGACCGGCACTCCGAACGCGCGCGCGAGCGCGCTCAGCGCGGCGTTGTCGGCCTCTTCATCGCGCAGCAGGTGCCGCTGCAGCTCCACGCAGACATTCCGCCGCCCGAAGAGACCGACGAGCCGATCCAGCAGCCCGCCGACCCCGTGGCGCCGCGCGTCGAGCACCGGCCGCCCGGCGAGCGCCACGAGGCCGGTGGTGCAGCCCTCGAACTCGTCGAGCATGAGCGCGCCTTCAAGCGCTTTACCTTTTGGCGCGCGCATCTTCATGCGCGTCACAAGGCGACAGAGATTCTTATAGCCCTCCGGCGCCTCGACGAGGACGGGGAGGCGCCACGTGTCAGCCGGCAGCGGGCAGCGGGCAGCAGGCAGCCGGCAGCGGGCAGCCGGCAGCCGGCGGGTGGGTTCGGGTTCGATACTGCCTGCTGCCTGCTGCGCGCTGCCCGCTGCGAGCCGCCCGCTGCCCGCTGCCCGCTGCCCGCTATTCCCGATCGTCAGCTCAGCCCCGATGATCGCGCGCAGCCCTGCCTGCTTCGCTGCCTTGTGAAAGCGTGGCGCGCCGTAGACGCCGTCGGCGTCAAGCAGCGCGAGCGCGGAGTAGCCGAGCGCCGCGGCGCGCTCGACGAGCGCTTCGGGCAGCGAGGCGCCCTGGAGGAAACTGAATGCTGATGCCGCATGGAGCTCGACGTACATGGTTGGTGGTTGGTGGTTGGTGGTTGGCTTGGCGGTTACTCAATCGACCACGCCTTCGATGAACCAGGCGTCGGTATCGCGCTCGCGGAACACGCGATACGTCGCCCCGTCGCTCAGCGTCACATCCCACTCGTCGTGCTCCCAGCCTTCGCTCGCCTTCGGCGAGCTTCGGCGGGCACGCCCCTCCTTGTGACCATCGGAGACATCTATCCACCAGCCTCCAGACGAGCGCCAGGGGCCCGCGTACGTCTCGACCTGGCCTCCGCTCCATCCGCGCCGATCGATGATCACCCGCACGGGCACGCCGTGATCGACGCGCACGCGGGCGGGAACGGGGAAGCGGAAACGGCGAATGGCAACAGCGGGGATTGGGGATTGGGGATTCGGGATTCGAGAGGTTCGAAGTTCGGAATCCGAATCCCGAGTCCCGATTTCCGAGTCCCGAGTCCCGAGTCCTGAATCCCGAGGTGCGAAGCGCGCCATCGCGAACGCGCCGGGTTGCCAGGAGTCCACCTCCACCGCGACGCCGCAGCGTCCTTCGCCCATGAGCGCGTGCAGCCGCGCCATCAACGTGGAGAGCTGCTCGGGCGACGGCAGCGGGCGCGTGAGCAGCGAGAACTGGACAACGCGCCCGGGCGTGGGATCGACCGCGACGACGACACGATCGATGGCGGCGGACGGCGGATGCGATTCGAGATCGAGCAGCGCGAGCGTCCGCAGCGTGCGCGCATCGCGGATGGGCGTCGGCAGCTGCAGCGAGCGCTCGTGCACCTCGCGCGTGACGCCATTCGCTTTGATGAGGTGCAGGCGCACGTGGAGCACGGCGGCCCCACGGTCCCGCCGCTCGAGATGCGCCGAGAGCGGCTCCATCAGCCGGCCGAGCACGAACGACAGCGGCTCGAGCCCCTCGATCGGCCACTCGAGATCGAGCGCCTGCTCGAACCGCTCTTCAGGAACCGCCGGTACGAGCGGCCGCGGATCCTCGCCGCGCGCGAGCCGCTGCCACTCGACCCCCGCGTGTCCGAGGCGGGCGGCCATCGCGTCGGACGGCAGCGCGGCCAGCTCGCCTAAGGTGCGCAGGCCCCAGCGCCGCATGGTGATCGTGAAGGGATCAGGGATT
>JAHFUO010000063.1:16478-17683 GCA_023265015.1 Acidobacteriota bacterium
GGGATTGGGGATTGGGGGTTCTGGGTTCGGCGTTCGCGAATATCGCGAGTAACTCGAGGGGGAGATCGGCCAGTGAGGCCGCCTCGGTGCCAGGCTCGATCACGGTCAGGCCGGCGCGATGATGCGCCAGCAGGCGCGCGGCCGTGCGTGTACCCGCGATGGCCACACGCACGCGCAGCCCACGGTCCGCCGCCGTGCGCCGCAACTCCTCCGCAATCGTCTTCGCGTCGCCGAAGAGGCGCGTCAGCCCATGCAGATCGAGCGTGACCTCGCGCGGCCCGTACGGTTCGATCCGCGGCGAGAAATCCTGCGCGACCTCGACGAGCGCGTCGAGCGAACTGCCGTCGGCGGCGTACACTGCGGCAAACATCGATCAATGCCCGATGCGCGCATGTACGGGAAGTGCCCCATCGACCCGCCGGCGCGGCGAGACGACGCGGACAGTGAGATCGGCGCCGATCAGATGCCGGCTGCGATCGGTGTCTCCCGTCCACTGCGAACGCCCGGTCAGCGACAGCGTCAGCCCGCCCGCGCTGCGCGCGAGCGGCCGCGGCGCCACGAGCACGCACGCGGTGTCGCTGCCTTCAATGGCCCGCTGGACGCGAAGCCAGGTCGTGAACGGGATCCGCGTGAGCGCCGCAGGAGGCACGTCGGCCAGGTCAAGCGCGACGCACGCGAAGCCGCCCGCTTGCAGCACGAGGTTGAGCGCCTTGAGCGCGCGTTCGACATTTTCGATGTGCACATGGCCATGTGAAGATTGAAGTTGCATGCCGCGCACCCACAGCAGGCGCTCGAGATCGACCCCTGCCGCGACGACCGACGCGACATCGAGGCGATCGAAGGGGTCGACGACCGCGGCAATCTCGCCGCGGCGCGTCGCCGCCGCGATCATCTGCAGCAGCAGCGTGGTCCGGCCCGATGATCGCGCCCCCACGATCTCGGATACCTGTCCGCGCGGCAGCCCGCCGTCGAGGCAGGCGTCGAGCGTGGCGATGTCGGTCTGGATCAGATCGGTCGAGACCAGGGCCGATTCGTCGCGCCGTTCCAGCGGCGGCAACGCGGTGGTCAGCGTGCGATCGAGCTTGCGGGCGCGAAGAGCGGATTCCAGAACAGCCAGCACGTGATTCGCCATACTTTCGCCGTGAGGCGAAAATATAGCGAATCCGCATCTCCGCGTCAAGCAACACCGTAGAGGTCGGCCTTCC
>JAHFUO010000064.1:0-9790 GCA_023265015.1 Acidobacteriota bacterium
CGCCTTTGACCCTTGCATGGACAAATGCCAACGAGGCGGCGGTGACCGCCGATTGTCAGGAGGAAGTATGACCAGGTTGTATCGTTCGATTGCGGTTGCCGTGATTGCGGTTCTGGCGCTTGGTGCGCCCTCTTTCGCTGCGCAGGCCAAGACGGCGAAGGCGAAGACCCTGTCCATCACCGGCACGCTCCTCCATTTGGCGGGGTGCCCACAGCACCTCGCCTTTTTTATTTGTGATTCGCGATTATTCGCGATTTGTGATTCGTGATTGCGGTTCGCGGTTCGCGACTACTGCTGCGCGGCCTTGTGATCGCGAGAAGATGTTTTTTCGGAACAAACCCATGGGGAATCTATAGAATCGCGGCATGACCGCAAAGCTTCCACGACTGCTGGTCGTCCTGGTTCTCATGACACATGCTGCAGCCGCGCACGCGCAGACGGCGCCGGAACCCATCCGGTACACGCTGAGTTTTCCAGCTCCACAGACGCACTACGTCGAAGTGACCGCGATCGTTCCGACGGGGCGCCGCGCCGACGTCGATCTGATGATGGCGGTCTGGACGCCGGGCTCGTACCTCGTTCGCGAGTACTCGCGACACGTCGAAGCGGTGACCGCGACCGGCCCCGACGGGCGCGCGCTCGACGTCGACAAGTCGAAGAAGAACCACTGGCGCGTGACGACCGGCGGTGCGCCGTCGATCACGCTGAAGTACCGCGTCTACTGCCGCGAGATGTCGGTGCGCACGAACTGGGTGGAGTCCGACTTCGCGTTGATCAACGGCGCGCCGACCTTCATCACGCTGGCGGATCTCGCGCCGCGGCCCCACGAGATCGTGATCAACCCGGCGGCCGGATGGAAGCGATCGGTGACGGCGCTGCCGGAGATGGGCGGCGGCGATCACCGCTACCGCGCGCCCGACTACGACACGCTCGTCGACTCGCCAATGGTCGTCGGCAACCCGTCGGTCTACGACTTCGAGGTCGACGGGAAGAAGCATCAGCTGGTCGACGTAGGCGAGGGGGGCGTCTTCGACGGCGCGCGCGCCGCGAAGGATCTCGAGTCGATCGTGAAGGAAGACCGGCGCCTGTGGGGCTTCCTGCCCTACGACAGGTATGTGTTCTTCAACATGATCACGGAGGCGGGCGGCGGCCTCGAGCACAAGAGCTCGACCGTGCTGATGACCAACCGCTGGTCCACGCGGACCCGCCGCGCCTACCTCTCATGGCTCGAGCTGGCCAGCCACGAATATTTCCACGCGTGGAACGTGAAGCGGCTGCGGCCGGCGGAGCTGGGCCCGTTCGACTACGAGAACGAGAACATCACGCGCAGCCTGTGGGTCGCGGAAGGCTTCACCGACTACTACGCGGGGCTGCAGGTGCATCGCGCGGGGCTGTCCACGAGGGACGAGTACCTCGAGGGCCTGTCGAACGCGATCGAAGGGCTGCAGACAACGCCGGGACGGCTCGTGCAGTCGGCGGCGATGGCGTCGTTCGACGCGTGGATCAGGTTCTACCGCCCCGACGAAAACTCGTCGAACGCGTCCGTCAGCTATTACACGAAGGGTGCCGTGATCGCGCTCCTGCTGGACGCGAAGATCCGAAAGGCCACGAACGGAGCCAAATCGCTCGACGACGTGATGCGCACCGAGTATCAGAAGTTCTCCGGGCCGAAGGGCTACACGCCGGACGATTTCCGCGCGGTGGCCGAGCAGGTGGCCGGGATCAACCTGAAGCCGTTCTGGGCGTCCGCCGTGGAGAGCACGTCCGAGCTTGATTACACGGAAACGCTCGACACGTACGGGCTTCGCTTCAAGCCCGAGCCGCCGAAGGCCGCACCCGGCAAGCCGTGGCTCGGAATCTCGACGCGCAACGACAACGGCCGTCTGGTGGTGACCAACGTGCAGCGCGGCTCTCCCGCCGATGTCGCCGGCATCAACGTCGACGACGAGATCCTGGCGATCGATGACTTCCGCGTCCGCGCGGATCGGCTCGAAAACCGCCTCGAGCAGTACAAGCCCGGCGACAAGGTGTCGGCGCTCGTGGCGCGGCGCGAGGAACTGGTGCGCATCGGCGTCACGTTCGGCACGGAGCCGCCGAAGGGCTGGCGCGTCGAGGTCCGTCCCGACGCCACCGACACCCAGCGGCACCTGCTCGACGGCTGGTCGCGCGGGCAGTCGTAATCGCGTGATGAGGTTCGATCCGGACTACGTCTCGCACGTCCTCATCGACAATTTCGAAGACGCGAAACGGCTGTTCCTGTCGCCGCTGATCGCGATCCACTACGCGCATCTCGTCATGCTTCGCGAGCAGGGCATCATCAGCGGCTCCGACGCGCACGCCCTGCGCGAGGCGCTCGATGCGATCTCCCTCGCCGACATCCACGCGGCGCATTACGACAGCGCCTGCGAGGATCTCTTTTACTACCTCGAACGGCTGCTCGTGAACGCCTGCGGCGATGACGTCGCCGGCCGCCTCCGCGCGGCGCGCAGCCGCAACGACATCGACATGACGATGTACCGCATGCGGCAGCGCGAGTTCATCCTGGCGCTCGTCGGCGCGGTGCTGGAGCTGAGGGAGGCGCTGCTGGACCTGGCGTCCCGTCATCGCGAGACCGTGTTTGCCGCGCACACGCACACGCAGCCGGCGCAGCCCACCACCATCGCGCACTACCTCCTTGGCGTGATCGAGCAGCTCGAGCGCGATGTGACGCGGCTCTGTGCGGCGTTCGCGTGCACGAATCGCAGCCCGCTCGGCTCGTGCGCCATCACCGGCACGGGGTTCGAGATCGATCGGCAGGTGACGAGCGACCTCCTCGGGTTCGACGGGCCGACCGGAAACACCTACGGCAGCATTGCCACGGTCGACTACCTGCTCGAGGCCGTCGCGGCCGCGAGCGTGATGCTGGCGGGGCTCGGCCGCGTCATCCAGGACCTGCTGCTCTGGTGCACGGCGGAGTTCGGCTACCTGCGGCTGGCGGACAGCCTCGTGCAGGGGAGCAGCATCATGCCGCAAAAGCGCAATCCCGTCGTGCTCGAGCACGCGCGCGGGATCGGCAGCAAGGCACTGGGACAGGGCGCCGCGATCACGACGAGCGTCCACAACACGCCGTTCGGCGACATCGTCGATACCGAGGACGATCTGCAGCCGCTGGTGGCGTCGATGTTCCGGGATTCGCTGCGCACCGTCGCGCTCCTGGCCGCCGCGATGCGCGGAGCGGAGTTTGATGTCGAGCGACTGCTGGCGCGCGCGGCCGAAGGCGGCACGACGCTGACCGAGCTGGCGGATCATCTCGTCCGCGAGCATCAGATTCCGTTTACGACGGCGTACGCCATTGCCGCGAGGTTCCTGGCGCTGCGGCGTGAGCAACCGGAGACCGCGCCGGGACAGACGCTGGCGCGCGCGTCGGGCGACATGCTCGGCACGTCCTTGAAGTACAGCGATGAGGAGATCGCGCAGGTGATGAGCCCGCGCCATTTCATCGAGGTCCGCCGCACGGCGGGAGGGCCCGCGCCTGCCGAAACTGCTCGAGCAATCGCAGCGTCGCGCGAGCTGCTCGATCGCGATCGCGCGTGGCTGACCGGGAGGCGCGAGGCGATTACCGCCGCCGACCGGCGCCGGCAGGCGCGCAGTCAGGCAATCTGAACCAATCTGAACTCTGAATTGACGATTGGAGATTGAAGATTGAAGATTGAAGATCGCCAACAGTCTTCAATCGTCCAATCTTCAATCTTCGATTCTTGATTCGATTCTTGATTGCCTGATCCAGAAAAGCACCGTCCCCACGATTGCCACGAGGATCGCGAGCCGGATTGATTCGATCGATTTCGGCCGCATCACCGCTGTGTACACGTACCCGGCGAACGCGAGTAGCGCGGGTGCCGGATACAGCCACATCCTGAACGGGCGTGGGAAATCGGGACGGCGCGTGCGGAGCACGATGATGCCGATCGTCTGCGCGAGGAACTGCGTGACGATCCGGATCACGACCAGCGCGGTGACGACGTCCGCGAGGCGAAACAGGCAGAAGATGACGGCGGCGCTGCCGAGCACCAGGAGCGAGACGTGCGGAAACTGGTGGCGCGGGTGGAGGCGCGCGAACACGGGAAAGTAGTCGCCATCCACCGCCGCGGCGTACGGCACGCGCGAGTACCCGAGCAGCAGCGAGAACACCGACGCGAACGCGGTCCACAGCATGAGGACCGTGACCACCACCGCCGCCCGAGGACCCGAGACGCGCGCCATGAAGTCCGACGCGATGAAGCTCGATTTCTCGACGTCCTGCCACGGCATCGATCCGAGGATCGAGATGTTCATCGCGAGGTACATCGCGGCGACCCCGGCGATCGACAGCAGGATGGCGCGCGGAATCACCCGGCCGGGATCGCGGATCTCGGCGCCGAGGTAGCAGACGTTGTAGTAGCCCCAGTAGTCGTAGACGGCGATCAGCAGCGCCGCGCCGAGCCCGGTGAAGAACGAGGGCGAAAGATCCCACGCGCCCGGGGGGAACGAGAAAGCCTGCGCCGCGTCGAAATGCGTGAAGCCGGAGACGATCATCCAGAGCGTCGTGCCGATGACGCCGATCCAGAGGAACGCGGCCATACGGCCGATCACGGTGATGCGGCGATAGAGCAGCAGCACGGCGAACGCGGCGACGCCCATCGCCAGGAATGTGCCGCGGGTGATCGTGAATTCCAGGATCGTCGTGCCGATGCCCGGCAGCGACAGCGGAATCCTCTGCGACGTGATCGCCTGCGCCAGCGACGGCCAGAGATACGAGGCGTACAGGGCGAAGCCGATGCAGCCCGACGCCATCGAGAGAGGCGCGCTGAACGTCAGCTGCCACACGAAGAGAAACGACAACCAGCGGCCCGCCCGTCCCGGATACATCGCGCGCAGGTAGCGCACCGGCCCGCCCGCCTGCGGCATCGCTGCGCCGAGCTCGGCCCACACCATCCCGTCGCATACCACGAGGCACGCGCCGAGAATCCAGCCGAGCATCGCTTGCGGCCCGTGCATGGTCGCGATCATCAGCGGGATCGTGATGAACGGGCCGACGCCGATCATGTCGATCATGTTCAGCGCCGTCGCCTGCGCCAGGCCTATGCCGCGTACAAGGTGGTCGGACATTTCGAGTGGGACAAGGTCAGGAAGGCTCGCGAGACTGGCGTCTTCGAGCCGCGCTCATGAGCCGAGCGCTTCATCGACGGTCATCACGCGGACCGGCTCGAGGTTGAGTGCGCGGATCCCGGCCTCGATCACCTTCCGATCCCCGACAATCACCACCGCGAACTTTGCGGGCTGAATGTAGGTCGCCGCGGTCTTCAGCAGGTCTGCCGCCGTGACTTTCTGGATCTCAGGCACGTAGCGCTGGTAGTAGTCGTCCGAGAGCTTGTAGACGATCAAGTCCTCGATTTGCTGGGATAGGTCGCCGCTCGTCTCGAACTGTCCCGGCAAACCGAGCGCGATGTAGTTCTTCGCTCGCGTCAGCTCCGCGTCGCTCACCGCCGTCGCGCGGATCGCGTTCAGCTCCTTGAAGAACTCGCGGAGCGCGTCGGCGGTCTTGTCCGTCTGCACGCCGGCTGCCGCAATAAAAGGTCCGGCGGACATCCGCATGTCGAACACGGAGCGGGCGCCGTATGCATACCCGTGCTCTTCGCGCAGGTTCTGATTGAGCCGCGACGAGAACGAGCCTCCAAGGATGGTGTTCGTCACCTGGATCCTGTAGTAGTCGGGCGTCGATCGCGGCACGCCGACCCATCCGATCTGAATCACCGACTGCGCCGCGCCCGGCTTGTCAACGAGATAGATCTGGCCCTGCGTGAGCTGCGGCGCCGTCGGCACCGTGACTCGCCGGACCGGCCCCACATTCTTCCACCCGCCGAAGCTCTGCTCGAGCATCGGCACGACATCGTCTGTGCGAATGTCACCGACGAGGACGATCGTGGCGTTCGACGGCTGATAGAACGAGTCATGGAACGCGCGCACATCGCCTGACGTCAGCGCCTTCAACGTTCCCTCGGTGCCCTGCGCGCTCGTGCCGTACCGGTGGGTCGCTCCGTAGACGATGCGCTGGAACGCTCGCGGCGCGATCGCCTGCGGATCATCCCGCGCCTGGAGCAGCGCCGTCAGCCGCTCCTGCCGGAGGCGATCGAGATCCTGCTGCGGGAACGTCGGCCGCAGCGCGACGTCGGCCATCAGCGGCAGCGCATCGCCAAGCCTCGGCACCGGCACGTTCATCCGGACGACCGACGCATCGAAGTTGCTGCCGGTCGTGAGGTTCGCGCCGAGGAACTCGAACGCATCCGCGATCTCGAGCGCCGACCGCGAGCCGGCGCCTTCGTCGAGCATCGATGCGGTCATGCTCCCAACGCCGAACTTGCCGGCGGGATCGTCGCCGCTTCCGGCGAACACGACGAGGTTCGCCTGCACGAGCGGCACCTTGTGCGTCTCGATCACCCAGACGGGCAGCCCGTTCGAGAGCATGCGCTTCTGAATGGGAGGGAGGTTCAACTGCGGGGCAGGCCCGAGCGCGGGCGGCCGAGATCTGTCGGGACGGTCCTGGGCAAAACCTACGGCGACCCACAGGAGCACGAGAACGCAAATGCAACCACGAAGACCACGAAGATCGCGAAGCACACGAATTACCCTAAAAGGTTTTCGTGACCTTCGAGATCTTCGTGGCCTTCGTGGCTGCGGTTCGTTCAGGGGCGTCACTGCTTCTTCTCCGGCTCGACGACGAGCTCGACGCGCCGGTCGGCCGGCAGCCATTGCAGCACGGCGGCACGGATGTCCGACGCCGACAGCGACGTGTACCGCGCGAGATCCTCCGCGAAGTAATCCGGATCACCGCCGGCGAAATCGAAGTACGCGTTCAACTGTTCGGCCTTGCCCCTGAACCCGCCGACGCGTTCCATCTGCCGGTAGAACGACGCCTCGATCTGATTCTTCGCGCGCTGCAGCTCGCGCTCCTCCGGCGGCTCGCGCCGCATCCGATCGATCTCTTCGTCGATCACCTTCTGAATGTCGGCCATCTGCGTCCCCGGCCGCGCGGTGGCGACGATGAGGAACGAGCCGCCCAGCGCGGTCCCCTGCTGAACGGCGAACACCTCCTGCGCCATCTGCGTGTCATACACCAGGCGTTTGTACAGGCGCGAGTTCTTGCCTCGGGCGAGGATGTATGACACGACGTCGAGCGAGGCATCAGCGGGCGCGTAGATCCGCGGCGTCAACCATCCGAGATAGAGGCGGGGCAGCTCGACGCGGTCGGTGAGAATGTGCCGCTTGACCGACGTGAGGACCGCCGCGGGCGGCGCAACCGGTTCGACCGCGGCGCCGCGCGGGATCTCGCCGAACCATTTCTGCACGAGCGCCTGCGCGCGATCGAGGTCGATATCGCCGGCAATGACAAGGCTCGCGTTGTTCGGCACGTAGTACTTCTTGAAGAACGCCACGACGTCCTCGTAGCTCGCGGCGGTGAGATCCTCCATCGATCCAATCGTGGGCCAGTGGTACGGATGGCCCTCCGGCCACAGCATTTCATCCAGCGCGAGGCCGGCCATCCCGTACGGCCGGTTCTCGTAGCTCTGGCGGCGCTCGTTCTTGACGACGTCGCGCTGGCCGTTCACGCGGTCGGGCGACATCGTGTCGAGCAGGTACCCCATGCGATCCGACTCGAGGAACAGCGCCAGCTCCAGCGCGTTCGCCGGGACGTCGATGATGTAGTTGGTCCGGTCGTTTTCAGTCGAGCCGTTGTTGTCGCCGCCGGCCGACTCGAGCAGCGTGTCGAACTCGCCTTCCTTCACGTGGCCGGAGCCTTCGAACATCAGGTGCTCGAAGAGATGCGCGAAGCCCGTGCGGCCCGGCCGCTCGTTGGCGGAGCCGACGTGGTACCACATGTTCACGGCAACCACCGGCGCGCTCCGGTCCTGGTGAAGGATGACGTTCAACCCGTTGGCGAGGGTAAATTGGCGGTATGGAACTTCGAGCGGGGATTGGGGATCGGGGATCGGGGATCGGGGGTTCTGTTGGGCCGAGAGCGGGAACGACAGGACGACGAGCAGCAGCAAACCGAGGCGCACTTTCATCGCAATGCTCCTGCGTGAGTCTACTTCCGTACGCTAAAATCCCTGTTTCCCTCCGGTGCCCGATTCAATGTCTCAACCGCTCGTCGCCGTCATCATGGGCTCGTCGTCTGATTGGGAGACGATGAAGCACGCCACCGAGGTGCTGGAGCGCTTCGGCGTCGCCCACGAGCGGCACATCGTCTCGGCGCATCGCACGCCCGTGTGGGCGGCGGAGTTTGCGAGCGGCGCCGAGGCGCGAGGCATCGAGGTGATTATTGCGGGCGCTGGCGGCGCGGCGCATCTGCCGGGCATCGTGGCGGCCTACACGTTGCTGCCGGTGCTCGGCGTCCCCGTGCAAAGCGCGTCGCTGCAGGGGCTCGATTCGCTCCTGTCGATGGTGCAGATGCCGGGCGGCGTGCCGGTCGGCACGCTGGCGATCGGCAAGGCGGGCGCGACCAATGCCGGGCTGCTGACCGTCTCGATTCTCTCCAACTCCAGGCCGGATCTTCGCGCCAGGCTTCGCGAGTTCCGCAACGAGCAGACGCAGAAAGTCCGGCAGGAAAAGCTCCCGTGACGCGGGTAATCGGGCCGGGCGCTGCGCTGGGGGTGCTTGGCGGCGGACAGCTCGGACGGATGTTTGCCATCGCCGCGCGACGGATGGGCTACCGCGTCCACACGTTTTCTCCCGAAGAAGACACGCCCACGGGGCAGGTGGCCGACCTCGAGGTCGTCGCCGAGTACGACGATCTCGAGGCGATCCGCGCGTTCGCGCGTCATGTCGACGTGGTGACCTTCGAGTTCGAGGACGTGCCGATCGACGCGATTGACGCGATCGAGGAACTTGCGCCGGTGCGGCCGTGCGGCGTGGCGCTGCACACGGCGCAGGAGCGCGCGCGCGAGAAAATGTTCCTCGCCGATCGCGGCTTCCCCACCGCGCCGTTCTTCCGCGCGGCGTCGCTCGACGAGCTGTGGGACGCGGTGACGCGCGTCGGCACCCCCGCCGTGATCAAGACGGCGGCCTTCGGCTACGACGGCAAGGGGCAGCACAAGGTCACCACGCCCGCCGACGTCGAGCATGTCTGGGCCGCGATCGGTCACCAGGAAGCGGTCGTCGAGAAATTCATGAGCCTGCAGACCGAGATCTCCGTGATCGGCGCGCGCGGCGTCGGCGGCGAGATCGCGCAGTACCAGCCGTTCGAGAACCGGCACTGCGATCACATCCTCGACGTGACGACCGTGCCGGCCGCGATCACCCCGGCGCTTTCGTCGCGCGCGCTGGAGATCACCAGCGCGATTCTCGAGGAGCTGCAGTACGTCGGCGTGCTCTGCGTGGAGTTCTTCGTGACCACCGACGGCGAGCTGCTGGTGAACGAGCTGGCGCCGCGCCCTCACAACTCCGGTCACCTGACATTCGACGCTGCCGTGACGAGCCAGTTCGAGCAGCAGGTGCGCGCGGTCTGCGGCCTGACGCTCGGGTCGACGATGCTTCTTGCCCCCGCGGCCGCGATGGCAAACCTGCTTGGCGAGCTCTGGGAAGACGGCGAGCCGAACTGGGCGGCGGCGGCGCGCTTCAACGACGTGAAGATCCATCTGTACGGCAAGACCGATCCGCGGCGCGGACAGAAGATGGGTCACATGACGGCCATGGGACGCACGGTCGACGTAGCGCTCGACCGCGTCATCTCCGCGCGCGATGCCTTGTTGATCTAAGCCGGCTGCGGGCTGCC
>JAHFUO010000064.1:9890-14932 GCA_023265015.1 Acidobacteriota bacterium
GCCAGCTGCCAGCTGACTACGGCACGAGCGCCAGCGAGTGCTCCACCGGCCCTGGCAGGAACGGCGTGGGATCGCCATTGACCCACGCCTCATGTGAGTTCGCGTAGAACGGCGAGAGCGGATGCCCGCTCTGGCCGGTCGGCATGTGCATGATGCCGCTGGCTTCCTGTCCCGGCGACACGACCATCCGCTCCGAGGCGCCCAACGCGCCCCAGTGCACCTGCAGCGTGTAGAGATCGCCCGGCAGCGGCCGCAGCGGCATATCGAGCCAGCGGCCGACGAGCGGCAGCCCGGCTGACAACGGGTGCCGATACGCGGTGACGTTGAATTCGGACCACGTCCAATTGCGAAGATCGCCACCGCGGTCGCGTGTCGCTTCCGCGATCACCTCGTCGATCGCCGAGAGCATCATCTCGTCCCACGACGCGTATTGCGGATCGAGGAGATGCTGCGGCTTTTCCGTCACCAGTTTCCAGATCGGTCCTTCCCTTCGCCGGACGGTCGCGTAATCAAACGTGGCGTCCGCCTCATAACACTCCGCCAGCTCGAACGCGATCACGCGCGCCGACAGGCGATCCCTGAACACGTGCGTGAAGCCGTACGCGGCCGAGTCGGGCGACGCCTGCCCGGTCCATCCGCGGTCGACGATCTGACGGATCGCTGCGCGATCGGGGTGTCCTTCGGTCGCGGCGGGGGTGAGCGTCTCGAGCATCAGCTGCCGCCACCGATCGAGAAACTCGGAGCGCGCATCGAGCTGAATGGCGAGCATGTCGCGCGACGTGAAGCGTTCGCGCGCCATCAGGCGCTCCTGGATCTGCCGCGCGCGCGAGCCCACCTCGTAGCTGCCGTCGCCAAGCTTCGCGAGCATGCCGCCGTCGACCACCCGGTTGTTGGCCGTCCAGATTCGTCCGCCGGGCGGATTGAGAATCTGCGGATACTCGGACGAATCCAGCCAGCCTTTCCAGCCGCGCGAGCCGTCGGCCCATGACGAGGGGAGCGCGCCATCGAAGCCGACGCGCCGCGGGATCGATCCGTAGATCGACCAGCCGATGCGCCCGCTGCGATCCGCAACGACCAGGTTCTGACCGGGGGTGCCGAGGCCGTTCGCGTTGTCGAATGCCTCCTCGATCGTGCGGGCGGTTTCGAGCGGCGTGAGCGAAGACGCGAGGCGCTCCGCCGAGTGCGCCACCCAGGCGTACGCGCGAAGGCGGCCGCGATGATCCAGGCCAAGCACCGGTCCCCAGATCGTCCACGCGATCGTGTCGCGCTCGTCCGGCTCTCCCGCGATCGAAATCGGCTCGACAAAGTGATCGAGCGCACGCCAGCCGTCCGGCGTGCGGTAACGGTCCGGATTCGACGAGTCTGTCTGCAGCTCGACGAGGTCGCCCCAATCCGCATACGTGTTCGTGAATCCCCAGGCGATGTGGGTATTGCTGCCGGTTACGAGCGCCGGCACGCCCGGCAGCGTCACGCCAATCAGGCGATGCGGATCCGACGGGTTGCCGGGATCCGGCCATTCCATCGCCGCGCGGTACCACGTGTTCGGCACGCGGATGGTGAGGTGCATGTCGTTGGCGACGAGCGCATGGCCGTCAGGTGTCAGCGCTCCCGCGACAGCCCAATTGTTACTACCGACCGCCTCATGCTCGTCGAACCCGAACCCGAATCCGAACCCCCAATCCCCAATCCCTAATCCCCAATCCCTACGCAGTTCAGCCGCGGCAATGAGGCTGGGAAGAGGTGAATCCCTGATTGGAGCAGTAATCCGTGGCGGGCGCTGAGGCAGGGGAAGCGGCGGTTTACCGGTACGCCGGGCGCGGAGGTTGTACACGTCCGGCCCGGGAATCGGAGGTGTGCTGAACCGCTGACCGACCATCGGCGTGTCCCATTCGGTCCCGCGCGGCGCGAGGAACTCGAACATCGGCGCCGGCAGCAGGTCGTGCATCGTCCCGAGCGTCGATTCGTACGTATCGTCGGCGTCCTGAAGCGTGATGAACATCGACAGCACGACCAGGAACGAATCCTCGCTGCGCCACGGCTGCGGCTGCTGCCGCAGCAGCACGTACTCGAACGGCGGCGCGCCCAGGACAGTCAGGCCGCTGTTCACACCCGAGGTGTAGGCGTCGAGCACGCGACGATCGGCGGCTTTCATCAGATCAACGGCACGGCGCGCTTCCGCCCGGAAGCGATGAATCCTGATCTCTCGATCGAGCGCGAGCGTGCGTGCGCCGACGAGCGCAGACAACTCTCCGGCCGCGCGCCGGCGGGAGAGGTCCATCTGGAAGAAGCGATCCTGCGCGTGCAGGAAGCCGAGGGTACGCGCAACATCCTCGCGCGTGGCCCCACGAATCGACGGGATGCCCAGTCGATCCCGGGTGACGTTGACGCTGGCCGACAGCCCCGGAAGCCGGCGACTGCCATCGAGCTGCGCCAGGCTCGCGCGCAGCTCCTGCCGGGCCCAGACCGCCGAGGCCATGCCGGCGACAAGCACCACGACGAGGAACACGAGCAGCGCTCTGAGGAGGCGACGCACTCCGGCGGCATGTTATAACGAGCGCAAGCGGCGGATAGATCGGCGTTCCGGCGACCGGTTATCGTGGCCGCATGACGACGCAGATCACGAGTCCGGCTAACCGCCTCCGCCAAGGCTACGGCGGTCCGCCGAAGCTTCATGCGAAGGCGGAAGCCGGACACTACTGGATGACGGGCACGCGACCCGACAAGACGCCTCTGACAAGCGACCGAATGACGGGGACACAAACGCAATCCGACGAGCGGCTTTGGGAAGCGGTGCTGGCGCGCGATGCAGGTGCCGACGGCCGCTTCGTCTACGGCGTCCGATCAACCGGCGTCTACTGCCGGCCGAGTTGCCCGAGCCGCCGGCCGCGGCGCGAGTCCGTCGCGTTCTTCGCCGGACCTGACGCCGCGGAGATCGCGGGCTTCCGCGAATGCCGGCGCTGTCATCCGCGCGCCGGCGCGCGGCCGAGGCCCGGACTCGATCACGTGAGGAAAGCATCGGCGTTCATCGCGTCGCATGCCGATGAGCCCATCACGCTCTCGCAGCTGGCGGCGCACGTCCGCACGAGCCCGTTTCACCTGCAGCGTACCTTCACGCGCATCCTGGGGATCTCGCCGCGCGCGTATCAAACCGCGCTGCGCGCGCAGCACTTTCGCCGCGATCTGCGAACCGGCAAGCCGCTCGCCGGTGCGATGTACGACGCAGGTTACGGATCGAGCAGCCGCGTCTACGAGCAGCCGCCGACCGGCCGCGGCATGACGCCGGCGAAGTATCGAGCGGGCGCGAAGGGCGCGGAGATCGCATTCACGGTCGTCCCCTCCTCGCTCGGCCGGCTGCTCGTGGCGGGCACCGACAAGGGGCTCTGCGCGGTCAAGCTCGGCGATCGCGACGAGCAGCTCGAGCGCGATCTGCGGAGCGAGTATCCGGCGGCGACGATCCGCCGGGAGGAGGGTGCGTTTTCGAAATGGGTGCGCGCGCTTGTCGCGCATCTCGACGGCCGGTCGCCGGATCTCGATCTGCCGGTCGATGTGAAGGCCACCGCGTTCCAATGGAAGGTCTGGCGCTACCTGCAGTCGATCCCGTACGGCGAGCCGCGCGCCTACAGCGACGTGGCGCAGGAAATCGGCGCGCCCTCGTCCGTTCGAGCGGTCGCGCGCGCCTGCGCGACCAACCCCGTCTGCCTCGTCATCCCCTGCCACCGTGTCGTGCAGAAAGGCGGCGGGCTCGGCGGTTATCGCTGGGGAATCGAGCGAAAACGGAAGCTACTCCAAAAAGAGAAGGAGTAATTTACAATCGCGGCACGTGATACGTCCTCGTCTCGGCATCTCACCCTGGATCGATCAGTTCCCCAGCTCTCGGCGTCCCGACTATCCGCGGCTTCGCGGCCCGAAGGCGGCCGACGTCGTCATCGTTGGCGGCGGCCTCACCGGCTGCGCAATCGCGCACGCCTGCGCTGCTGCGGGCATCGAGGCTGTCGTCCTGGAAGCCGAGCGCATTGGCCAGGGGAGCGCGGGACGCAGCGCGGGACTCCTGCTGCCCGAGCCGGGGCCTGCGTTTCGCGATGTCGAGCAGCGACTTGGGCGGAGCACGGCACGCCGGGCGTTCGACGCGTGGCGGCATGCATCGCTCGAGGGCGCAGCGCTGCTTCGCCGCCTGAACATCAAGTGCGGCCTCGAGTCGATGGGCACGCTGATTGTCGCGGCCCGGGATGACGAGAAGAAGCTGCGACGGGAGCACGACGCCCGCGCCGAGTCGGAGCTCGATGTGACCTGGCTGTTACCGAAGCAGTTGAACAGGGTGAGCGCGCCGGAAGCACCTGCCGCGATGCGGATGAAAGACGCCTTCGGCCTCGATCCGTATCGCGCGTGCCTCGGCCTTGCGGCGGCGGCTGCGTCGCGCGGCGCCGCGATCTTCGAGCGGTCGCGCATGACAAAGGTGAAGGTCGCGCGCAGGCACGTGGATGTCGTGGCCGAGGGGGGCACGGTGCGCGCCGGCACCGTCATCGTCGCGACCGGCACCGCGACACAGGAATTCAAGCAGCTTCGCCGTCACTTCAAACGGCGCGAGCGCTATCTCGTGCTCACCGAGCAGATGCCTGCCGCGATTCGGAAGCAGCTTGGCAGCCGCGACGTCACCTTCCGCGACACGAGGACGCCGCACCACCGTGTGCGATGGACATCCGACGACCGCATCCTCGTCTCCGGCGCGGAGCAAGGCGAAACGCCCGAGCGGAAACGCCCGGCCGTGCTCGTGCAGCGGACGGGTCAGTTGATGTACGAGCTGCTGCTGATGTTCCCGGCGATCTCGGGGCTGATGCCGGCGTACGGCTGGGAGCTGATATCGGGTAAGACCGCCGACGGCCTGATGTACATCGGCCCGCACCGCAACCATCCACGTCATCTCTTCGCGCTCGGCAGCGGCGGCGACTCCGTGACCGGCGCGTTCCTGGCTGCGCGCATCCTCCTCCGGACGCTGCAAGAGGCACCTGAGAAGGACGATGCCGTGTGGGAATTCACGAGGTAGG
>JAHFUO010000064.1:15032-17649 GCA_023265015.1 Acidobacteriota bacterium
AGTTCCCAAGTCCCCGAATAGAATCGATCCTCATGGATCACGTCGATCTACTCGTCTTCGGGCCGCATCCCGACGATCTCGAGATCGGGCTCGGCGGAGCGGTCGCCAGGCACGCGGCGATGGGCCTGCGCGTCGGGCTGTGCGATCTGACTGCCGGCGAGATGGGGAGCAACGGAACCGTCGAAGAACGACTGGCCGAAGCGGAACAGGCGCGCAGCGTGCTGGGCGCGGCCTGGCGCGTGAACCTGCGATGGCCGGATCGAGCGATCGGCTCGAGCGAGGACCATTTGCGAACCGCCGTGGAGCTCATTCGCAGCGCCCGGCCGCGCGCTGTTGCGCTGCCGTACTGGTCGGATCGCCATCCCGACCATGTCGACGCGAGCAAGATCCTGACCGACGCAGTCTTCAACAGCGGGCTCCGGAAGTATCGCGCCGAGGGCGAACCGTGGAGACCCGACATGACGTCCTACTACTTCATCAACGAGTCGGCTCAGCCCTCGTTCGTGATCGATGTGACCGAGCACTACGACACCAAGCGGCGCGCGCTGGCGTGCCACGCCTCGCAGTTCCGCCCGCCGGCGGCCGACGCGGTGTCCACGCGCCTCACGTCGCCTCGCTTCGCGCAGCTCATCGAGAGCCGGGACGCGCAGTTCGGCGCGCTCGTCGGCGTGGCCTTCGCTGAAGGGTTCATCGTCCGTGAGCCGCTCGTCCGGCCGCACCTGCTGCGCGACTGGGCCCTCGACTCAGCTCGGACCAAGGATCGCCGGTGAACATCGGCATCATCTGCTACGCCTCGGTCGGCGGCAGCGGCATCGTCGCCACCGAGCTCGGAAAGGCGCTGGCGCGGCGCGGACACCAGGTGCACTTATTCAGCACCGACACACCGTTCCGCCTCGGCCAGTTCCAGGCGGGGCTGTCGTTTCATCAGGTGCTCACGCCAACGTATCCGCTCTTCCGCGAGCCGCAGTACCTGCTGTCGCTGTCGAACAAGATCGTCCAGGTCGCGCGCGAGTTCAGCCTCGACGTGATTCACGCGCACTACGCGATTCCTCATGCCACCGCCGCATTCCTCTCGCGCCAGGTCGTCGGCGCTCACGGCGGCAAGTCGCCGCGCGTGGTGACGACGCTCCATGGGACGGACATCACGCTGGTTGGCAGCGATCCGTCGTATTCCGAGATCGTGGCGTTCTCGATCGATCAGTCCGATCGCGTGACGGCCGTGTCCAGGAGCCTGCGCGAGTCGACGTACGAGCAGCTCGGCCTGGCGCGCGAGATCGAGGTGATTCCGAACTTTCTCGACTGCGGCATCTATCGCCGTCACCGCGTCGAGGAGCTGCGGCGCCGCTTTACCGGCGGCGATCCGGACACACAGATCGTCATCCACGTGTCGAACTTCCGGCCCGTGAAGCGCATCGACGCGGTGATGGGGATCTTCGACCGCATCCGCAGGAAGGTGCCCGCCAGGCTCCTGCTCGTCGGCGATGGTCCCGAGCTGGCGACCGCGTATCGGCTCGCGCGCGAGCTGGAGATCGCGCCGCTCGTCCACTCGCTTGGCGCGCAGGAAGAAGTCGTGCCGCTGCTCTCGATCGCGGACTTGTTTGTCCTGCCGTCGGCGCAGGAGAGCTTCGGTCTTGCGGCGCTCGAGGCGATGGCGTGCGAAGTGCCGGTGGTGGCCTCGCGCGTCGGGGGGCTGCCTGAAGTGATCCAGCACGGCATGACCGGGTTCCTTCATCCGCCCGAGGCGCTCGACGAGATGGCGGAGAGCGCGGTGATGGTGCTCAGCGATCCGGAGAAGCATCGCGAGATCGCGCAGGCGGCGTGTGCGCGCGTCCGCGACGACTTCTCCGCCGAGAAGATCGTTCCGATGTACGAGAACTGCTATCAGTCCGTGGTTGGTGGTTAGTGGTTGGTGGTTAGTGGTTGGTGGTTAGTGGTTGATGGTTAGTGGTTGGTGGTTAGTGGTTGGTGGTCAGCAAGAACAGAATGCCCTTTGACCACCAGCCACCAACCACTAACCACCAACCACCAACCACTAACTGAATGGCACGAGCTTCTTGAACGTCGCGAGCACCCAGCGGTAGCCGTCGGGATCCGTCACCGTCGCCGCGCGATCGCCCCACGGCTGGTCCTGGGCTTCAGACACGCCCGCCCCGGCATCTCTCGCCTTGGTCAGCGCCTTGTCAACGTCGTTCACGTAGGTATAGAGCGCGGCTGCGCCGCCGGTGGCGGTGGTCATGTCGCCCTTCGGGATCAACATCACGACCGAATCGCCATGACGCATCTCGGCGTAGCGCGGCTGGCCGTCGGTGCCGGCCAGAACGACACCGCTGGAAAAGCCGAAGGCGCGCTCGAGAAATTTCATCGATGCGTTGACGTTGGCGACCGCGAGATAGGTGTTCACGGCCTGCATTTGCGGCGCGAGCCCGCTTTCCACGCGGCTCGACGCCACGCGCACGGCCTTGATCTTCCTGGCGGGCGCGGCGCGCTTTCGCGTCCGGGCCCTCGACTTCGCTCGGGCCGGGGCCCTCGACTTCGCTCGGGCCGGGGCCCTCGACTTCGCTCGGGCCGGGGCCCTCGACTTCGCTCGGGCCGGGGCCCTCGACTTCGCTCGGGCCGG
>JAHFUO010000155.1 GCA_023265015.1 Acidobacteriota bacterium
CGAGCCTGGCGTCGATGCTTCCAGGGCCTCCACGCTCGCGAAGCCCGGATTCGGCGCGGCCGAGCGCGCGCTCGAAACGCTCGAAACGCGCGCGGTCGAACGGCTTGAGCAGGTAATGACTTCGACGCTCGCCAGAATTGACCCACTTCTGCTCGCGAGAAATGACCCAGACTGAGACCACGATCTGAGATCAGGATCACGCGACGCGCAGCGAGCGTGCAGTCTTTTCGTTGTTCGTCTCCAAGAAACAGATGAGGGGTGTGGGCGCTTGTGCGAAACCGCGTTCTGGGCGGTTTTGCAAGTCCCTGTGGGCGCGTTCTGTGCGTCCACAGGGACGTCAGCGTCCACACCCGTTGCGGGCGTCGGGATCAGCCTTGAGGATCGCGCAGGGAGGGACCGTCGATCCGGATGGTGTGACACTGATGGCGCAACCGACTGAGGAGGGCCTCGACGAGCGCCTTGTTGCCGAGAAACGCTTGCCATTCCGGGTAATCGAGGTTCGTCGTAATAATCGTGGGCTTTCGACGGTAGCGTTCCTCCATCAGCTTGAAGAAGATGTTGGTCTGTTCGGGTTTGAGATTGAGGTACCCCAGTTCGTCAATGTGCAAGACGTCGATGCGGATCAGCGTGTTGAGCAAGCGGCGCGTGGATCGATCGGCGAGCGAGGCGTACATCTCATCGAAGAGATCCTGCGCCCGGATGAAGCGCGCCCGATAGCCGTTCTGAATCGCCTTGAGCAGGAGCCCGGACGCGAGTCCCGTCTTCCCGACGCCGGTGGGTCCCATGAAGACGAGGTTCTCGGCCTTGGCGACAAACTCGAGGTCGGCGAGGGCGCGGATCTGCTTCGCGTTGACGCCGGGCTGCCGTTTGAAGGGGAAAGATTCAATCGTCCACGTCTCGGGCAGTCGCGCCTGGGTGATCCGCCACGCGAGGGCGGTCTCTTGCCGATGATGGTACTGGGCGCGTAAGAGCCGGGCGAGGAAGGTGCCGTAGGAGAGCTGGTGCGTCTCGGCGTGCGCCAGCTCGTCGTCCATGATGGCGGCAATTTTCTTTAGGTGAAGATTCCGCAGCAGTTGCTCGATCTCGTCGGTCATGACTCGGGCTCCTCGTCGTCCGGCGACAGGCGGAAGTAGTCCTTCGCGATGACGCGCAGCGTCAGACGTTCGAGCCGATCCAGATCAAACAGGCCGTACTGGGCGGCGAGCGTGACCGCCTGCAGAAACGGGACGCGGGGATACTCTCGATACAGCGCGAGCAGCCGACGCAGCGCCTGCGTGCCCCGGCCCGCACTCCGGTGTTTGAGCGTGGCCGCATACGCCGGCACCGGCGGATCGGCCTGCGCCAGGGTGTGTTCCTCCGGCAACGGCTGTGTGCTGGGCCGCGCGCCCCGCGGCGGCCGGTGTTCGGGCACAGTGACGCGCGTGAAGGTGCGGCAAAGGACCTTCGCATGCGAGGCGACGAGCTGGGGCCCGTGGTACACATCGATGCGATCTTTCGTTTCCCGGACCTCGAGCTGGCGCCCGATCAGCCGATACGGCACCGAATAGCGATGCCCGTGCACATTGACAAAGCCCTCGACGTCGACCAGACGATGGTGCAGGGCGTACACCTCCGGCACGAAGAGCGGCAGCGGACGCAGGTGCGGCCGTTCGGCGGCGAAGAGCTCCCGCGGGCTGGCGTGCAGATGCCGTTTCGGGGTCGCGTTCACCTTGTCGCAGAAGGCCCGCGCCTGGACATTGAGATCAGGGAGGTCGGCAAACGTGCGCCCGGCGAGGAAGTTGTGCTCGATGAAGTGAAACGGCCGCTCGACCCGTGCCGAACGATTCGCGTCGCCCTTTTCATGGGCGCGGAAGGTGAAGCGGAAGCGCTCGGCGAAGGCCGCCATCTCGGGCGCCGGCACCATCCGCGCGCCGGTGCCGGCGGCGACGACGACGTGCGTGTTATCAATCATGCACGTCGCGGCGGCGCCGGTCAGATACTCGAGGGCGTCCGTCAAGAATACTTTGCAGTAAAACCGCGTGAAGACCGGATAGGCCTGGAAGAAGATCATGCGCGAGTAGCACAGCACCAGCGACGCGGTCTCGATGCGCGGCTCGAGGCCGCCGATCAGCGCGCGGTGCGGCGACGTGTCGTGTTGCATCTCCTGCGCCGGCGGGAAGTCGTAGTGGCCCACGGGCGCCGGCGGCTCGTGCCCGATGCCGTGGCGCCGGCAAAACGCCGTCAGCGCGGGGTAGGAGATCGCGACGCCCTGCGCGACGAGCTCCTCGTGCACGCGCACGAGATTGCCGCGGCAGCGATCGACCCACTCGAGGATCTGGTCGCGGTACGGCTCCGCCTTCGCGGCGCGTTCAATCCTCGGCACCGTCGGGCTGGCCGCTTTGAGCACCGTCCGGACCGTGCCCCTGGAGATCTGCAGGGCACGGGCAATCTGGCGGATCCCGTGGCCCTTCGTGCGTAAACTCAAGATCGCCGTGCGCAGTCCCTGATCGAGCATCGCGCAGCTCCTTCTCACACCGACGTTGCAGATCGCGGAAGTCCAGCTGGACCTGATCGAAGAGGCGCCAGGCGCGCGCACGCTCGGGCGGGAGCAACCCGCCGCCGTGCTGGAGCCGACGGGTGGCGCGTCGCGCGACGGCCCCCACGATGTGCAAGTCGGTCAGCAAGGCGTCGGGGGCGGAGGCCTCCGGGCGGACCGCGGCCGCCGTCTCGTCGGTGACGCGCAGCACGAGCAACGGGTCGGTCACCACCAGTTCCCGCGTGGCGTCAACCCCGGTGGTGTACGCCTGATACAGCCGGCCGATCTGGCGGGTGCTGAGCCGATGCGGCACGATCGCCTCGACGAGCCGCACGCAGTCCGCGGCATTGGCGCGCGCCAAGGGCACGCAGTACTTCATCGCGGCGTGTGCGACGAGGCGCCCCTCGTGGACGTGCTGCTGGACGGCCTCCGGCAACGTGCGCACCAGACTCACGCGGCGTGAGACCCAGCTCACACTGCGATCGAAGCGCCGCGCCAGCGCGTCGAGCGCCAGGCCGTGATCCTCATGGAGCGCGCAGAGCAGCCAGCCCTGCTCCAACGCGCTGGCCATCGCCTCCGTGTGCAGCAACTCGCGAAAGATCAAGGCGTCGGCCTCCGACATCTCCCACCGCACGGCCGCGACCGTGTCGCGGTGCAGCTGGCGGAGACACCGGACGCGTTTGTGGCCGTCCACGACGACGTACGCGGAGCCGCCGATCACGACCACGATCGGCATCTGCTGCCCGGCGTCGGCGAGCGAGGCGAGCAGCCGGCGCTCCCGCGCCGGCTGGCGCGCGCGGAGCCGGTCGTAGCGGAGATCCAATTGCTGAAATTCCAGCTCCATCGGGGGCATCAGTGGCGCCAGCGGTCCGGGACCCCTCGACGCGTCACGCGCCCCTCCGCACGCGACCGCCCACAGACGATGCAGTGCTGCGATGACACAGGACGGACCCAGACCGGCGCCACGGCGGAGAGTCTGTCGAATCGATGCGGGCGGCGGGAACCCTGATCCATCACGCGGCGCGCCCGATACGCCCGCTGGTGGTCGCGATGATCGAGGCGTCCTTCAGGACTCTGTTGGTGGCGGCGGCGCGCCGCTCGCACGCCGGCGCGCCGGGCCTCGCCCCGACACGCCGGCGAACAGTAGACGTGACCACGATCGCAGGAGGGACAAATGCCAAAGGGCCGAGCACAGGCTCGGCACGGGCGCACACGAAGGACCGACTCCACGAGGCCGCAGCGCAGAGCGCGCGCCCTCGACGATCCACGGCGACATCATGCAGAATGGTCGGCGACTGATTCGGCTTGCCGCAGCGTCGATTCGGTCACGAGGGCCTGGAGGTTGTTGCTCCAGGCCCTCACGCATCGCTCAGCCGCGCACACCTTATCTCAACACTGCGCTTCCGGTCGGCTCCACACGCCGCCGCGCAGGTCGGCCATCATCGTCGCGTCTCGATCCTCGTTATCGATCAGGCCTGAATGTGAGGTGGTCCGATTTTGGTGAGCAACCCTGGGTCAATTCTCGCGAGCGCTGAAGGCGCGATCTCGAAGCCTGTCGGACGGCCGCCTTGGGAGGCCACGTTCATCAGTGCGATCACTGCGGCAGGGAGGTGTACGCGTTTCACTCCTGCCGCAACCGCCATTGTCCGAAGTGTCAT
>JAHFUO010000005.1:0-25413 GCA_023265015.1 Acidobacteriota bacterium
GCCACATCCGCAAAGCTCACCTTCACATCGTCGTCGGAGAAGACGCGGTGCTTGCTGCGGGCGAACGACATCACGCCGCCCTCGGCGCCGCTCATGCGGCGGAAGAAGAAGCCCCAGACGGCGAAGAGGAGGAGCAGCGGAACGATCCAGCCGAGGACCTCAGGCAGCCACCGGCTGACCATCTCGCCGGTGTACTTCACTCCGGCGGTGTCGAGATCCTCGATGAGCTTCGGATCCTCGATGCGCGTCGTCGTGAAGTTGCGCCCGCCGTTGGTGTCTTTCTTGAACGTGCCGCGGATCGCCTGGTCGCCGACGAACACTTCGGCCACCTGGCTCGAGCGGATCGACTGTTTGAATTCGCTGTAGGAGATCTGCTGTCCCGCCGGTGCCACGAACCACACCTGCGCGAGCGCGAGCAGAAGGAGGAGCCCGAGGATGTACCACACTGAGCCGCCCGGCCGGCCTGGGACAAGCGAGCGCCGTTCCCCGGGACGCTTGTCCCGGGGATTGCTGCCGGGTGGATTTCGGAGATTCGCCATTTATTGTTGAGCGGCCGCGGGCGGGTCTAAAGACCCCCCTACACTGTCGCCTTACGGCTGCCGGCTGCCGGCTGCCCGCTGCCTGCTGCCCGCTGCCTGCTGCCGGCCTTCTCAAACACCAACCCATTGTCGCCGACGTCGACCGTAATCCGATCGCCTTCGTGGAACTCGCCCTCGAGCACGCGCATCGCGAGCGGATCCAGCACCCGGCGCTGGATCGTCCGCTTCAGCGGCCGCGCGCCGTACATCGGGTCGTACCCCTCGCTGACGATATACCCCCTCGCCGAGTCGCTGAGCTCGACGTGGATCTTTCGATCCTCGAGCCGCTTCAGCAAGCCGTGGATCTGGATGTCGATGATCTGCTTCATGTGCTCGAGGCCGAGCGCATGGAAGAAGATGATTTCGTCAACCCGATTGAGGAACTCCGGCCTGAAATGCTGCCGGAGCGCCTCGGTGACCTGGCGCTTCACACCTTCACGCATGTCGTTGGTTCCCTGGGCCGGGCCTGTCGAAGCCTCGGCGATGAACTGGCTCCCCAGGTTCGACGTCATGATGACGACGACGTTCTTGAAGTCGACCGTGCGCCCTTTGCCGTCGGTCAGCCGTCCATCGTCCAGCAGCTGGAGGAGCACGTTGAGCACCTCGGGATGCGCCTTCTCGATTTCATCGAACAGGACGACGGAGTAGGGCCGCCGGCGGGCCGCTTCGGTCAGCTGGCCGGCCTCGTCGTAGCCGACGTATCCGGGAGGCGCACCGATCATGCGCGACACGGTGTGCTTCTCCTGGTACTCCGACATGTCGATCCGGATCATCGCCTGCTCGTCGTCGAACAGGAACTCGGCGAGCGCCCGGGCCAGCTCGGTCTTGCCGACGCCGGTCGGGCCGAGGAAGATGAAGCTGCCGAGCGGACGATTCGGATCCTGCAGGCCGGCACGCGCGCGGCGCATCGCGTTCGACACCGCGATGATCGCTTCGTCCTGGCCGACGACGCGCTTGTGGAGGCGCTCCTCCATGTGAATCAGCTTCTGGATTTCGCCTTCCATCAGCCGGCTGACCGGGATGTTCGTCCACTTCGCGACGACCTCGGCGATGTCCTCCTCGTCGACTTCCTCCTTCAGCATCCGCTGCGTCTTCTGAAGCTCGGCGAGCCGTGATTCCTGCTCACGGATCTTGCGTTCCAGCTCGGGCAGCCGGCCGTACTGCAGCTCGGACGCCTTGGCGTAGTCGCCGGATCGCTGGGCGCGCTCGACCTCGAGGCGCACCTGCTCCAGCTCCTCCTTCATCTTGCGCCCGGCTTGGATCGCTTCTTTCTCCTGGTCCCAATGGGCCTGGAGCTGCGTCTGCTGCTCCTTGAGATCCGCAAGCTCCTTCTCGAGCTTGCCGAGCCGTTCCTTCGACGCCTTGTCTTTCTCCTTGCGCAGCGCCTCGCGCTCGATCTCGAGCTGCATGATCCGGCGCTTGACCTCGTCGAGCTCCGCGGGCATCGAATCGATTTCCATCCTCAGCTTCGAGGCCGCTTCATCCATGAGGTCGATCGCCTTGTCCGGCAGGAACCGATCGGAGATGTAGCGATGCGAGAGCACAGCGGCCGCGACAAGCGCCGCGTCCTTGAACTTCACGCCGTGATGGATCTCGTACCGCTCGCGCAGGCCGCGCAGGATCGAGATTGTGTCCTCGACGGTCGGCTCGCCCACCATCACCGGCTGGAATCGGCGCTCGAGCGCGGCATCCTTCTCGATGTGCTTCCGGTATTCGTCGATCGTCGTCGCGCCGATCGTGTGGAGCTCGCCGCGCGCCAGCATCGGCTTCAGCATCTGCGACGCGTCCATCGCGCCCTCCGCGGCGCCGGCGCCGACCACGGTGTGCAGCTCGTCGATGAAGAGGACGATCTGCCCCTCGGACTCGGCGATCTCCTTGAGCACCGCCTTGAGGCGCTCCTCGAACTCGCCGCGATACTTGGCGCCCGCCACCAGCGCGCCCATGTCGAGCGCGAAGATCTTCTTGTGCTTGAGCCCTTCGGGCACGTCGCCGCGGATAATGCGCTGCGCGAGGCCTTCGACGATCGCCGTCTTGCCGACGCCAGGCTCGCCGATCAACACCGGGTTGTTTTTCGTGCGGCGCGACAGCACCTGGATCACGCGGCGCACTTCTTCATCGCGGCCGATGACCGGATCGAGCTTGCCCTTGCGGGCGAGGTCCGTGAGATCGCGGCCGTATCGGGCTAGTGCCTCGTACGTCGACTCCGGGTTCTGCGAGGTCACGCGCTGATTGCCGCGCACTTGCGTCAGCGCGGCGTAGAGCGTGTCCTTGGTGATCCTCAGTCGCTGCAGCATCTGCGCGCCGGGGGAGCGGCCCGCCTCGGTTGCGAGCGCGACGAACAGATGCTCGGTGCTGACGTAGTCGTCCTGCAGGCGTTGCGCTTCCGCCTGGGCCGAGTTGACGATCAGCTGCACGCGCGGCGAGAAGCGGACGTCGCCGCCGCGCTGCTTCGGCAGGCTGTCGAGCAGCGTGCGCGCGTCGGCCGCGACGTGCGCCGGGTCGAGCGTCATCTTGCGCAGGATTGACGGGACAATGCCGCTGTCCTGTTCGATGAGCGCGACCAGCAGGTGCTCCGGCGTGATCTCGGAGTGCGTCAGCTCGGTGGCCAGGTTCTGCGCGGTGATGACCGCTTCCTGGGCTTTCTCGGTGAATTTGTTGAGATTCATGATCGTTATCTCGCCGCCAACGGCCGGCTGCCCGCTGCCCGCCGCCTGCTGCCCGCTGCCCGCTGCCCGCTATGCGGCGCTGTGCTTCTTCGCCTTCGATTCTGCCAGCCGCCTCAACGCCTCGTAGTGCTCGCGCTCTTCGGGCGAGAGGTGCGTTGGCAGCTGGATCTCCACGCGCGCGTACGCGTCTCCTTTGTGATCCGGCTTACCGACCGTCGGCATCCCGTAGCCTTTCAGCCGGAACACCTGGCCGTTCTGCGTGAGCGCCGGGATCTTGAGACGCACCGCCTTGCCTGAAATCGTCGGCACTTCGACCTCGCCGCCCAGCACGGTTGTCGTCACCGGCAGCGGCACCTTCACGTACAGGTCGTGTCCCTTGCGCTCGAACAGCGGATGCGCGGCGAGCCGGACGCGCAGATACAAATCGCCCGACGCGGCGCCGCCGGCGCCCGTTTCGCCTTCGCCCGTGATGCGCACGCGCGATCCGTCGCCGACCCCGGCGGGGATGCGCACGTCAACCGTGCGCGCGTGGCCGTCGTGTTTGAGCGACAGCCGCCGGGTGCTCCCGTGGTACGCATCCTCGAGCGATAGCTCGATGTCGTGCTCGACGTCGCGCCCCTGGTGCTGCCGCGCACGGCCGCGCCCGCCGCCGGCAGCGCCTCCATGAGGCGACGACTCCCGCTGGCCGGGGCCGCCGCCGAAGAACGTCGTGAAGAAGTCGGAGAAGGGGTTCTGGTCGCCGAACATCTCCTCCATTTCTTCCTGCGTCATCGTGCGGAAGCCGCCCTGACCGCCGCCCATGTTGACGTTCCACTGGCCGCCCGCGAACGGATTCGGACCGCCCTGTGCCTGCGCCTGCTCGTACGCCTTCCAGTTCGACCCGAGCTCGTCGTACTTCTTCCGCTTCGGCGGATCGCCGAGCACCTCGTACGCCTCGTTGATGTCCTTGAAGCGCGATTCGGCCGCCTTGTCGCCCGGGTTGACGTCCGGGTGATGCTTGCGCGCCAGCTTCCGGAAGGCCTGCTTGATCTCCTTCGCGGTGGTGCTCTTGTTCACGCCGAGCGTCGAGTAGTAGTCCTTGAATTCCATGATGCTCAAGGATGCTCAAGCCGGCTGCCGGCTGCTGGCAGACGGAAGGTCTTCACAGCCCCACCATCTCGTTCAATCGGCGCATTTCGGAGAGCAGCTGCCGGCGGCCGGCGCCGGTGCTCAACGAGTGCTCGTCCATCAGCGGCTGGATTCGCTCCATCACCTCGGCGATCGACAGCAGCCGCTGCACTCCGGCGAGGTTGATGCCGAGTTCATCGACCAGGTGCTTGATCAGGCGCAGGCGCTCCAGCTCTTCGCGTGAATAGAGACGCATGCTGCCGATCGTGCGCGACGGCTGGATCAGTCCGAGCCGCTCGTACTTGCGGAGCGTCTGCGGGTGCATGCCGAGCATGTCCGCCGCCATGCTGATGAAAAACAGGTCCTGCTCGAGAGCCATACCCTTTACCTCTTACGCCTCCAACTCTAGAAGTTGATACGCAGCGAGTCAAGGTCTGGTTTCTGGTTTCGGGGTCAGACCCCGGTGATGCGCCGTACTGGGGTCAGACCCCGGTGATGGGGCGACTCAAGGTTGGACCCCGGTTAGGATGTAGGGCCCCTCCATGATTCCCGCCTCGTCCGACCTCCTCACAGTCGGGCTGCTCGTCGCGCTTGAAGGCGTGTTGAGCGCTGACAACGCTCTTGTTATCGCGGTCATGGTGCTCGGCCTGCCGGCACGCGAGCACCGCAAAGCCCTTCACTACGGCCTGGTGGGTGCGTTCGCCTTCCGCATCGTCGCCACGCTGCTTGCCGTGTACCTCATCCGGCTCGGCTGGGTGAAGCTGCTCGGCGCCCTCTACCTCCTGTATCTGACGTGGTCGCATTTTTCCAGCGGCAAGACCGCGGAAGAGCGGCGCACGCCGCCGAAGGCCACGCCGTGGCTTGGCATGACCGCCTTCTGGGCGACGGTTCTGCGCATCGAGCTGGTGAACCTGGCGTTCTCGGTCGATTCAATTCTCGTGGCGGTGGCCATGTCGCCGAAGATCACCGTCGTTCTGGCTGGTGGCATCCTCGGCATCATCGCGCTGCGGCTGGTGGTGGGGCAGCTTTTGTCGCTGATCCAGCGTTACCCCGCTCTTGTCGACGGCGCGTTCGTCATCATTGCCTGGGTCGGCATCAAGCTGATGCTGGAGTTCCTGTTCAGCGCGGGTTACGTGAGTTTCGAGATTCCCAAGTGGCTGTCGCTCGGGCTCATCGTGTTCATCTTCACCATCGCCTTCATTTACGCGACGAGGCAGGGACCCGCGGTAGCGCACCACGACAGGGCCAGGGATCTGTTGGCGAAAAAGGAATGAGGACTTACGATCGTTATCTTCTCGGTGTTGGTATCAGTGTCGTCTCCAGCCGCTGGCCGTTGCGCATGTAGACGACCTTCACCGGCTGATCGGCCTTCAGCAGCTCCAGCGCGTACGTGTAGTCGTAGATGTTGGTGATCGACTGCCCGGCGATCTCGACGATCACGTCGCCCTTGGTCAGCCCCGCCTTCTCCGCGGGCGCGCCGCCGACGACCCCGGCGAGGAGCAGCCCCTTGGCTTCGGTCGTGTAGTCGGGAATCGTTCCCGTCGTGACGCGGACGCCGGCGAGCGTCGCGCCGGTCGCGGGCGGGTCGACCTTCGTGAACTGCGGCGCCATGTCGGCATCCGCCGCTGCTCGCGTGACGGCCGCGGCAAAATCGACGATGCGGTCGAGGTCTTCGTAGTTGATCTTGTCTGCGGTGTCGGTCGGCCGGTGATAGTCGGCGTGCGAGCCAGTCGTGAAGAAGAGGCTCGCGATGCCCGCCTGGTTGAAGCTCGAGCTGTCGGTCGGCTGATACGGGTCCGGCAGCACGCGCAAATCGAATCCCGCGGCGACGTTGGCGCGCTCGAGAATGCGCGGCCAGGACGCGCTGCTGCCCGTGCCCTCGGCCACGAGCTTGTTGTTCTGCATCCGGCCGACCATGTCGAAGTTGAGATACACGCCCATCTGACCGATCGGCATTGGCGGTGCGGTGACGAACGCATTCGATCCCACGAGGCCAATCTCTTCGCCGGACCAGAGCGTGAACACGATGTTCCGCCGGCGCATCTGGCCGGCGAGCGTGCCGGCGATGGCGAGCACTGTCGCAGTGCCTGATGCGTTGTCGTCCGCGCCGTGATGGATCTGGCCCGCCTCGTCCTTGGTGGCCAGCGATGTGCCGTGCGTGCCGCGACCGAGGTGGTCGTAGTGCGCGCCGACCATCACCCACGGCTTGTCGATGCCGGCCGTCGATCCTGTTGCCGGCAGGTACGCGACGACGTTCCGCGCGGTCTGCTTTTCGCGGACGACCTTCGTCCTGAGATCAACGGTGGCGGGCAGCGCGAAGCCGCCGACGTGCGGGTTGCCTGAATCGAGCTCCTGCTGCGTCGCTTCGAGCGATTTTCCGGCGCTCGCGAACAGCGCGTTCGCCGCGGGGCCGCTGATGCTGGCGGCCGGGATCCCCGACCCCGAGAGCGCCGTGTCGAAGCTCATTCGCAGCGTCTCGCCTTTGTTCGGCGAGCGCGGGCCGATGACGATCAGCAGCCCCTTCGCGCCGCGCTGCCGCGCGGCCAGCGCCTTGTAGCGGAGATCAGAGTAGCGGGCGAGCGCCGCCTTCGTCTGCGCGTCGGTATCTTCGGGGAAGTAGTGGAGGACGAGGACGATCTTGTCCTTCACGTCGAGGCCGGCGTAGCTGTCGTAGCCGAAGTTCTGCGAGTCCGGCACGACGAGGCCGTAGCCTGCGAACACCACAGGTCCATTCACCTGCGCATCGTCCGAGAAGGAGAGCGCCTGGATCTGCACCGCGCCGTTGAAGGTCTGCGGCGCCTGCCCGTCGCGCCGGATCGTGATCGTCGATCCGCCGTCGCGGCTGCCGGAGGTGAACTCGAAGGGGAGGAACATGTCGGCGTGGCCGGGGAGCGGCTTCGCGCCCGCGCGCGCGAGCTGCATCGCGATGTAGTCACCGGCGAGCCGCTCGCCGGTCGAGCCCGCCTCGCGCCCTTCGAGACGATCGGAAGCAAGGAACTCGACGGCCGCCCGCGTGCGCGAGGCGCCTGCAGTTTGCGCCGGCGATGTCGCGGGAACGAGAAGGGCCAGGGCGCCGATGAAGCCGACAAATTTACGTGTCATAAACTGCGTACCTTGAGTCGATCCATCACCGGGGTCTGACCCCCGTACGACTCGTCACCGGGGTCTGACCCCACGATCCGGCGCAGCGCGAAGCGCTTCGAGCGCTTTCTCGTGATTCCACTGCGCCAGGAAGACCTGTCCGTCGCTGCCGCCGCCCCGCGTCGACGTCCACGCGAGCTGCCGGCCGTCCGGCGACGGCACGGGCAGACCATCGAAGCCGTCAGCGTACGTGATCCGCACCGGCTCCTTCTTCCCGTCGATGTCCACCATGTAGACCTCGAAGTTCTCGAACCCGAGCTTGTTCGACGCGAACAGGATGTACTGCGCCGACGGGTGGATGTACGGTGCCCAGCTCATCGCGCCGAAGTCAGTGATCTGCCGGACGTCCGTCCCGTCGGGATTCATGGTGAAGACATTCGCGATGAGGCCTGAGGTGTCGAAGCGCCGCCAGATGATCCGCTTGCCGTCGGGCGAGAAGAACGGCCCGCCGTCGTAGCCGACAACCCTGGTGAGCCGCTTCTGCCCCGTGCCGTCGGCGTGCATGATGTAAATCTCGCCGAAGTAGCCCGGATCGAGTTCGAGCTGCTTCTGCTCAGCGGGGGACCGCGGTCGGTTGTACGCGTCGCGCATCGACGTGAACACGATCCACTGGCCATCGGGCGAGTAGCTGCCCTCCGCGTCGTACCCGCGCGCGTTGGTCAGCCGCGTGTATTTCGGTTCAGACGGACCTGAAGGTCCGCCTCTACGATCGCCGGAAGGTCCGCCTCCGCCTGGCGAGTATGCGTAGATCTCGAACTCGGTGTCGTAGTCCCACGAGTAGCGCCGCTGCTTGCCCGACGCGCGGAAGTCGAGCTCCTCCTGCTGGAACTGCTTCGACTTCGGATCGTGATGCGTCGACGCGAACAGGATCTCACCGGTGCCGGGACGGAAGAACGAGCACGTCGTCTTGCCGTAGCCGGGAGAGATGCGCCTGGTGTCTCCTGTCGCGAAGTCGAGCGCGTAGATCTGGTAGAAGGGATTTCCCGGCTCGCGCTCGCTCTGAAACACGATCTGCTTGCCGTCGGGCGACCAGTAGCCCTCGCCGGCGCGCCGTCCTTCGACAGTGAGCCGCCGGACGCGCGTGAGGAAATCGCTCTCTTTGTATTCAGGCGGGCGGGTCTGCCCTTCGGCTTGGCTCAGGGCACCCCGAGCGTTTGTCGAGGGGTGAAGACCCGCCCCTACGCCACCAAGGGTGGTGGCGAGGAGCAACGAGCAGATAGCGATTCGTAAAGTCATCAGGGTAGGGGCGGGTGTTTAGACCCGCCCAACAGGTCTTCGGACCCGCCCAGGTGTTGGCAAAGAGTAGCATTGATTCGTGCGCCTGTCGGTGTTGCGCGGCCTCTCGGTCCGGGATTGGATCGTTGCCGTCGTGGGCGCCGTCGTCATCGTCTTCGCAGGCGTGGCGCTCATGTGGACCGGCCGCCACGCCGCGGCGATCTACCACCTGAATCGCGGCGTCGGCGGGACGATGTTCTATGACGCGGCGGACCGGCCGTGGTTCCCGCTCGACGAGCAGCGCATCGACGTCCCCTTCGAGCAGATCTCCACCTACTTCAAGGACGCCGTCATCTCCGTCGAGGATCACCGCTACTACCTGCACTTCGGCATCGACCCGATCGCCGTCGTCCGCGCCGCGCTCTTCAACCTGCGATCGAGCGAGGGCACGCAGGGCGGCAGCACGATTACGCAGCAGCTCGCGCGCACGCTGTTCCTCTCGAACGCGCGCACGTACGGCCGCAAGGTGCAGGAGGCGGCGCTTGCCGTGATGCTGGAGGTGTGTCTCAGCAAGAAGGAGATCCTGCAGCTTTATTTCGATCGCGTCTACCTGAGCGGCGGCGTCTACGGCGTGGAATCGATGTCCGAGAAGCTGTACGGCAAGCCCGCCTCGAAGCTCACGCTCGGCGAGGCGGCGCTCATCGCCGGCATCATCCGCGCGCCGGCCGCCTACTCGCCGTGGACGCATTTCGATGCGGCGCGCCGCCGCAGCTTTGTCGTGCTGCGGCGGATGCGCGAGGAAAAGAAGATCGCGCCGGCGCAGGAGCAAGCCGCTCGCGCCGAGCAGATTCGCATCCTCCCGCAGCCGGCGGTCTCGAGCCCGAAGCACGGCTACGCGAAGGAGTTGCTGCGGCAGCAGTTCCGCGACATCTACGGCGGGGACAACCCGCCCGACTGGAAGGTCCATACGACGTTCGTGCCGGAGATCCAGGACGCCGCGGAGGCAGCGGTCCGCGACGGTCTTCGTCAACTCGGCATCAAGGGACTGCAGGCAGCGCTCGTCGCGATGGATCCCAGCACCGGCAACCTGCTCGCGATGGTGGGCGGGTCGGACTTCGCCGTCACGCCGTACAACCGCGCGATTCGCAGCCGCCGCCAGCCGGGCTCCGCGTTCAAGCCGTTTGTCTACGCGGTGGCGCTCGAGCGCGGCATGTCGCCGGTGTCGACGATCACCGGACTTCGCGACGTGACCGTCAAGGCGCCGGAAGGTGTCTGGATTCCGCGCGACGAGCGGGCGAGCGAGCGGGACACGCTCACGCTGCGCGAAGCGCTGCTCGAATCGAGCAACGCCGCCGCGGTGCTGCTGCAGCAGCAGGTCGGCTCAGCGCCGGTGCTGCGGCTGGCCAACGATCTCGGCGTCACCGATCAGCCTGACGTCCCGTCGCTGGCGCTCGGCAGCGGTCTCGTCTCGCCGCTCGGGCTCACGGCGGCGTTCGCGGTGTTCCCGTCGCTCGGCTATCGCGTCCGCCCGCGCGGCCTCGTCTCGGTCGAAAACGCCGAGGGCGACCTCGTCAGCCGCGTGAACATCGAGAGCGATCAGGTCCTCTCGCCGCAGGTGGCGTTCCAGATGCTGACGATGCTCGAGGATGTTGTCGATCGAGGCACAGGCGCATCGGCGCGGCGGCTTGGCGTGCACGGCGCGGTCGGCGGCAAGACGGGGACGACGAACGATTATCGAGACGGGTGGTTCGTCGGCTTCAACTCGGCCGCCGTCGTTGGCGTGTGGGTGGGGTTCGATCAGCCGCAGCAGATCCGCGAAGGCGCGACAGGCGCGCGCGTCGCGCTGCCAATCTGGGCGGACTTCATGCGCCGCACCGCCCGCCGCCTGCCGGGCCACGCGTTTCAGCCGCCCGGCGATCTCCACACCGAAGAGCTGTGCCACGTGTCGTATCTGAGGCCGGTCGCTGGGTGCCCGACCTACGTCGAGTACTTCAAGGACGGCGACACGATCCCTTCACGTTTGTGCACGGTTCATCAAGGGAACATGAAACAACGCACAGAACGGGCCCTCCAGAGTTTTTTTGGTGCACTCGGACGGGGCCTGAAAGGCATCTTCAGCAAGTAAGATTCCTGTCTCGATGTCCGTGACCGCGATTCTCTTGCTCTGGGCGCTGGTGGTCACCGCCGGCCTGCTGTTCCTCTACCTGCGCTATCGCGGGCTGCAGGCGCAGCTCGAAGGGGAGCGCCGTGTCCGCGACGCCGGCGCGCAGCAGCAGCGCGACACGCTGGCGGCGCTGCGTACCACCGAGTCGCGCGACTCGATGGTGCTCGACAACATCGACGAGATCATCTTCCGGCTCAAGACCGTCGAGGATAACTGGGTCATCGAGTCGGTGAGCTCGCGCGTCACCGACCTGCTCGGCTACACGCCTGACGAAGCGATCGAGCTCGGCAGCCAGCTCATTCATCCGCAGGATGTCGAGACCGTCGTGCGGAAGACGCACGAGGCGTTTCGCACCGCGGCGACGACGACGATTCAGTACCGCGTGAGGCATCGCAACGGGCGGTATCGCTGGCTCGAGAACCGGCTGCGCGGCGTGGCGCCGACCGGCAAGGGGGGTCCCACGGTGTTTGGCGTCGCGCGCGACATCACCGAGCAGATGGAGTCGGAAGAGGAGCGGCGTCGCGGCGATGAAGATCTGCAGCAGGCGCAGAAGATGGAAGCGCTGGGCCGCCTCGCCGGCGGCATCGCGCACGACTTCAACAACCTGCTCACGACGATTGGCGGCAACGCGAGCTTCGTGCTCGAGACCCTGCCGGCTGGCGATCCCAAGCGCGAAGCGCTCGACGACATCCTTGCGGCGTGCGACCGCGCGGCGCGCTTCACCAGGCAGCTTCTCGCGTTCAGCCGCAAGCAGGTGCTGCAGCCCGAGCCGCTCGACCTTGGCGCGGTCGTTGGCGACATGAAGCAGATGCTCTCGCGCCTGCTCGGGCCGGAGTACCCGCTTGATGCCAACGTCGCCTCGGGTCTCCCGCCGATCGCCTCCGACCGCGGGCAATTGGAGCAGGTCGTGCTGAACCTGGTGGTCAACTCGCGCGATGCGATGCCCGAAGGCGGGCCGATTTCGATCCGCGCGCGGCTCGCCGGCCACGGCGATGCCGACGCGATCTCGCGCATGCCGTCGCAGTCAGCGAGTTGCGTGGTCCTGGAGGTCGCCGACAAGGGCGTTGGGATCCCCGACGAGATTCGCGAGCGGATCTTCGAGCCGTTCTTCACGACGAAGGAGCGCGGCAAGGGGACCGGGCTCGGGCTCGCGATGGTCTACGGCTTCGTCCGCCAGAGCGGCGGCCATATTGACATGGTGAGCGCGAAGGAACGCGGCACCGCGTTCCGAATCTACCTGCCCGCCGTGGCCGAGGCGGCTCCGGCCATCACCGCGACCGTTGCCGATCACCCGACGGAGGAGCATCCGCTGACCGTGCTCGTCGTGGACGATGAGCCGGGCGTGCGCCATCTCGCCTCGGCGATGCTGCGGCGCACGGGCTACACGGTGCTCGAGGCGAACGACGGCAAGGAGGCCGAACAGGTTGCCGCCTTGCACGAGGGCGAGATCAACGTGCTCCTGACCGACATCGTCATGCCCGGCCTCCGTGGTCCCCAGCTCGCCGGTCGGCTTCGCTCGGCCCGCCCGTCGCTGCGCGTCGTCTACATGTCAGGGTTCCGCGACACGGAGCCGCTGGCCGACGTCGAGCGCGGTGAAGCCGTGTTTCTCGAGAAGCCGTTCGTGCGGGCCGCGCTGCTGGGCGCAATCAGCCGCGTCGCCGCGCCCAGCACCTAGGTTGTCTCAACCACGAAAGCACGATGGCCTCGAAGGACACGAAACCATAAGGAGTTTTCGTGACCTTCGTTATTTTCGTGTCTTCGTGGTTGAAACGTGCAGCGCCTGTCACGCGTCTTAGGTAAAATCGAAAACTTATGCCCCGTCCGACACTCTCCCTTCTTCTGTGTACGGCGCTTCTGACGTCCGCGTGCGGCGGCGCCGATTCCCAGTCCGCGCCGGCGGCGGGCGGCGGGCGAGGCGCGTTTCCGCCCATGGACGTGAAGACCCTCACGCTCACCCCGAAGCCGATTCCGCAGACCAGCGAGTTTGTCGCGACGATCCGCTCTCTCAGGTCCACCAACATCCAGCCGCAGGTTGAAGGGTTCGTCAGGCAGATCTTCGTGAAGGCGGGCGACCGCGTGCGCGCGGGGCAGCCGCTCGTGCAGATCGACCCGGACAAGCAGCAGGCGACCGTGACGACGGGGCAGTCGCAGCGCGTGGCGCGCGAGGCGGACGTCGAGTATGCGAAGCAGCAGCTCGCGCGGATGCAGAAGCTGTTCGAGGCGGGCGCCGTGAGCCGCGCGGAGCTGGAGCAGGCCCAGACGGCGGAGAAGACCGCCGAGGCGCAGCTTGCCGCGATCTCCTCGCAGATTCGTGAAACGCAGGTGCAGCTGGAGTACTACCGCGTGACCGCGCCGGCAGAAGGCATCGTCGGCGAGATCCCCGTGCGCGAGGGCGATCGCGTGACAGATTCAACGCTCATCACGACGATCGACCAGGCGGAAGGGCTCGAGGCGTACATCAACGTGCCGCTGGAGCACGCGACGGAGCTGCGCGCGGGTCTCACGGTTGAGCTGCTCGGTCAGGACGGCAGCGTGATCTCGTCGAATCCGATCACCTTCATCGCGTCGCGCGCGGATGACGCCACGCAGTCGGTGCTCGTCAAGGCGACGCTTCGCACGCGTCCGCCGGGCATCCGCGTGATGCAGTACGTGAAAGCGCGGATCGTCTGGAGCAACGAGCCGCGGCTCGCGGTCCCGGTCGTGGCCGTCACCCGCGTCAGCGGCCAGTACTTCGTGTACGTGGCGGAGCAGGGACAGCAGGGATTCGTCGCGCGGCAGAAGCCGATCACGGTCGCCGATCTGGTGGGGGAGGAGTACATCGTCCGCAGCGGGATAAAAGAAGGGGAAAGATTGATCATTTCGAATATTCAGAAACTCGGCGATGGTGCTCCCGTCAAACCCGCTGCCTGACAGTGCGGGGCGAGCCTTCCAGGCTCGCCCGCGGACCCGAAGGGTCCGCGCCGCACTGACATGGCACTGACATCGATCATGTTTGTCGATACCTTCATCAAGAGGCCCATCCTCGCGACCGTCTGCTCGCTGGTCATCATCCTCGCCGGCGCGCTGGCGATCCCGACGATGCCGATCGCGCAGTACCCGCAGGTCGCCCCGCCGACCGTGCAGGTCTTCGCGATCTACACGGGCGCAAATGCCGAGACCGTTGAAACCGCGGTCACGACCCCGCTCGAGCAGGCGATCAACGGCGTCGAGGGCATGCTCTACATGTCCTCGTCGAGCACCAACAGCGGCATCAGCTCCATCACGGTGACCTTCGACGTCACGCGCAACCCCGACATTGCCGCCGTCGACGTGCAGAACCGCGTCAACCAGGCGCTCGGCCGCCTGCCGGCGGAAGTCCGGCAGCTTGGCGTGACGGTGCAGAAGTCCGCCACCAACTTCGTCCTGGCGGCGGGCGCGTATGCGCAGCAGGGCGAATACGATTCGCTCTTCATCTCGAACTATCTCGACGTCTACGTGAGGGACGCGCTGAAGCGCGTGCCGGGCGTCGCCGACGTGATCATCTTCGGCGAGCGCAAGTACTCGATGCGCGTGTGGCTCGACCCGAATCGCCTTGCCGCGCGGCAGCTCACCGCGGGTGACGTCGTGAACGCGCTGCGCGAGCAGAACGTCAACGTGGCGGCCGGCAGCGTCGGCGAGTCGCCCGCGCCCGCAGGGCAGACCTATCAACTCAGCGTCCGCGCCGCGGGGCGCCTCCACGAGCGCCGCGAGTTCGAGGACATCATCGTGAAGGCCGGCAACGGATCGCTGCTGCGCCTTTCGGATGTCGGGACCGTGGAGTTGGGCGCCGAAACGTATTCGACGGTCCTGCGCTTCCAGGGACGCGACGCGGTCGGGATTGGCGTGATCGGCCTGCCGACCGCCAACGCGCTCGATGTCGACAAGGGCGTCGTCGCGGAGCTCGTGCGGCTGTCGAAGTCGTTCCCGCCCGGCCTGCAGTACAACATCGCGTTCGACACGACGGCGGTCGTGCAGGAATCGATCCGGGAGGTCGTCAAGACGATTGCCGAGGCGATGCTCCTTGTCGTGCTGGTGATGTTCTTCTTCCTCCAGAGCTGGCGCGCCACGCTGATCCCGACGCTGACGATGCCCGTGTCGCTCATCGGCGCGTTCGCGTTCGTGAAGCTCCTCGGCTTCTCGATCAACACGCTCACGCTCTTCGCCATCGTGCTCGCCACCGGCATCGTCGTCGACGATGCGATCGTGGTGATTGAGAACATCGAGCGCCACCTGCAGGAGTACAAAAAGCGGGCGCACGAGGCGGCGTCCGATGCGATGGGCGAAGTGTTCAGCGCGGTGATTGCGACCGCGCTTGTGCTGATCGCCGTCTTCGTGCCGGTCGCGTTCTTCCCCGGGACGACGGGGCGCCTCTACCAGCAGTTCGCGCTGACGATTGCGTTCGCGGTCGCGATCTCCGCCTTCAACGCGTTGACGCTGACGCCGGCGTTGTCGGCGCTGCTGCTGAAGCATGCCGAGCTCGGCAAGGGGCCGATCTTCGGCGTGATCGAGGCGGTGATCCGCGGCGGCACGAACCTGTACGTCCGGATCGTGCGCGGGCTGGTGCGGGTCCGCTGGGCGATGGTCGTCGTCTTCATCGCGCTGCTCGGCGGCACCTATTTTGTCTATACGCGGCTGCCGCAGGCGTTCCTGCCGGAGGAAGATCCCGGCTACTTCGTCGTGCTGGTGCAGGCGCCGGCCGGCGCGTCGCTCGACTACACGACGAACGTGGCGAGGGAGGCCGAAACGATCCTGCAGTCGGTGCCCGAGGTCAATGGCGTGTTCTCGGTCATGGGCTTCAGTTTCACCGGCAGCGCGCCCAACCAGGGGTTGATCTTCAGCACGCTGAGGCCGTTCGCTGAGCGGCAGGGCGACGAGCATCACCTGCCGGCAATCCTGGGCCGCCTGCGGGGACGCCTCTTCGGCATCCAGAACGCATTCGTCGTCCCGTTCGCGCCGCCGTCGATTCCCGGCCTCGGCGCGTTCGGCGGCTTCACGCTCGAGGTGCTCGACCAGGGGGGCGGCGCCGACATTCAGAACCTGGCGGCCGCGACGTTTGGGCTGGTCGGCGCATCGCGGCAATCGCCGCGCGTGGCCGGTCTCTTCAGCGCGTTCACCGCGAACGATCCGCAGCTCTCGGTCGACATCGATCGCGAGAAGGCGCGCAGCCTTGGCCTGCCGATCAGCGAGATCACGAGCGCGATGCAGATCTACCTCGGTTCCGCCTACGTGAACGACTTCGACTTCAACAACCGCGCGTACCGCGTCTACGTGCAGGCGGACAAGGCGTTCCGCTCGGACCCGAAGTCGCTCAGCCAGTACTACGCGCGCACGAGCGCCGGCGGGATGGTGCCGCTCGCGAGCGTCGTGCGCGTGCACGAGACGACGGCGCCGCAGGTGATCAACCACTTCAACCTGTTCCGCTCGACGGAGATCAACGGGGCCGCCGCGCCTGGATCGAGCTCGGGGCAGGCGATTGCGGAGATGGAGCGGCTGGCGTCGGTCGCGCTACCGCAAGGCTTCGGCTACGCGTGGTCGGGCATCTCGCTCGAGGAGATCAAGGCGGGCAGCCAGTCGGCGGCGATCTTCGGCATTGCCATCCTGCTCGTCTACCTGACGCTGGCAGCGCAATACGAGTCACTGGTGCTCCCCTTCATCGTGTTGCTTGGCGTGCCGCTGGCGGTGCTCGGCGCGCTCTCGGCGCAGTGGCTGCGCGGCCTGCAGAACGATATCTACTGCCAGATCGGGCTGGTCATGCTGATCGGCCTCGCGGCGAAGAACGCGATCCTGATCGTCGAGTTCGCGGAGCAGCTTCGACGCAGGGGATTGTCGATCATTGACGCGGCCGTCGAAGCGGCGCGGATCCGGCTGCGGCCGATTCTCATGACGTCGCTGGCGTTCATCCTTGGCGTGATGCCGCTGGTGTTCGCATCGGGCGCGGGGCAGGAGGGGCGGCATTCGGTCGGTACCGCGGTCGCCGGTGGCATGTTCTTCGCCACGTTCCTCAACGTGCTGTTCATTCCCATTCTGTACGTAACGATTCAGACGCTACGGGGAGCGAAAAAGGAAGAGGTGCGATAGTGCGGCGGTGCGAGGGTGCGACGGTGCGTCCGATGGTGCGAAGGTGCGAGGGTCCGACGGTGCGCGCGACGGTGCACCATCGGACCCACTGTCGCACATGCGAACCGTCGCACTTTCGGACGCACCCTCGCACCGTCGCACCCTCGCACCTTCGCACCGCGTTGATCGTGCTTTGTTACCTCGTGCTTCCGACGTTGGTTTCAGCCCAGTCCATGGAGCGAATGACGTTTGCCGTGGCCGTCGACCGCGCGACCACGAACAATCCGACCATTGCGCAAGCGGCGGCGGGCATCATGCGCGCGGAGGCGATTCTCCAGCAGGTCTACGCGTCGTCCCGACCGTCGATCAACGCGACGTTCAATACCAACGTCATCGACCCGGTGACCCGCTTCGGCGGCTCGAGCATCAACCCGCGCACGCAGACGCAGACGCTCGGCGGCCTGACGATACCGCTGCTGACGCCGGTCGCGTGGGCGCAGCGCGTCCAGGCGTCCGACCAGGTGCTCGTCGCGCAGTTCAACGAGACGGACGTGCGCCGCCAGATCGGCGTTGCCGCCGCGCAGGCGTATCTCGCGATCATCACGAACCGCCGCGTGCTGGAGCTGAACGAACGCTCGCGCGACAACGCGAAGGCGCATTACGACTTCGCGAACCAGCGCTACCAGGGCGGGATCGGCAGCCGGCTCAACGCGCTGCGCGCGCAGCAGGAGCTGTCGGGCGACGAGGCGCGCGTCGAGGCGGCGCGGCTCGCCGTGCGCCGCGCGCAGGAAGCGCTTGGCGTGCTCGTGGCCGCCGATGGGCCGGTCGATGCCGCGGACGAGCCGATATTCGATGCGACAGCCGACGATGCGCCGACCGGCGTGCTCGATACGCGGCCTGACCTCCGTCTGCTGTCCGCTCGCCAGTCGGCTGCGGAGCGCGTTGTCGGTGACTCGTGGAAGGACTATCTCCCTTCGGTGACCGCCGTCTTCTCGCCGCAGATCCTGGCGCCCTCGGGGCTCTTCGTGCAGTCACGATCGTGGCGCGCGTCGGTGCTGTTCTCGGTGCCGCTGTTGGACTCCGGCTTCCGCGATGGAGCGAAGCGCGAGCGGCAGGCGCTCGTCGACACGGTGAAGTTCCAGCGCGCGAACGTCGAGCGCCAGGCCACGTCCGAGATTCGCACGGCGCGCGAGGCGGTCGCCTCGACCGAGCGCGGGCTCGTGCAGGCGCAGCAGGCCGCCGCGCAGTCGAATGAGGTGGTGAGGATTACCGACATCGCGTTCCGCGAGGGGGCGACGACGAACATCGAGGTGCTCGACGCGCAGCGCCAGGCCAGGGACGCCGAGACGCAGGCGGCCATTGACGAAGATGCAGTCCGCCGCGCACGACTGGAGCTTCTCGTCGCGCTGGGTCGCTTTCCTCAGTAGTGCGAGATCGCACCGACTCAGTGCAAGATCTCACCCACCCAGTGCGATGATCGCACCGACCCAGTGCGAGATCGCACCTGATTGGTGCGGGATCGCACCATCAGTATCGCAGCACGAGACCGGCCGTCAGTCTCCAGTAGCTGAGCCGCGTGGTGCCGAACGTCACGGCACGGTTGTCCTCGCTGAGATTCTTGAAATGGCGGAGCTCGAAGCGCGCGCCGACGCGCGGCGAGACGAATCCGATCGCGCCGCCGCCGATATTCATCCCCACCAGGTTGCTGCTCGTGTTGAAGAGGCCGAGCACGTCCTGCACGTTGGCATGCATCAGGCCGACGCCGCCGACGACGAACGGGCGCAGCGACTCGTGCGTGATGCGGAGTGGCACGGCGACGATGACGTTGCCCATCACGGTCGTGACGCTGCTTTGCCTGACGAGCCCGCCGCGCGCCGCGCGCTCGAAGAAGTGCGGTGTGTGCTCGACGTCGGCGGAAACGCCGAGCAGACCGTCGCTCAGCGCCGCGGCGGACGCACCGAACGTCGCTTTTTTTTCGCCGGCGCCCTGCTCGAGGTCGACGAGATTCGTGTGTCCCGCGATCTTCAGGCCGACGAACGGGATGACCAGGAAGTCAGCGTGCGCGGTTGCGGGAATCAGCAGCAGCAGCAGAAGGAGGATGTGGACAACGTAGGGTGGGGCCTTACGCCCTGCCGGAACGAAGCGTCCCTTACCCAACGAACAGGCGGAGGAATGCTCTGGCGAACAGGGACGCATTGACGTCCCCGGCGGGTAGTGAGAACGGGGCGCTCAGGCCGTCGCTGTTGGCGAGAAGGATCAATGTGAGGCGCTTGGCAGGCACCTTGAGGATGAGCGACGAGTAGGCGCCGCTCGTCTGGCCGAACTGCCAGTAGACAAGTTGGCCGTTGTAGGTCTGGACGAACCATCCGAGCCCGGTCGGCATCGCCGAGCCGTTGGCCGCCGCCGCGTTCGACCACATCGCCGCCATCGTGTCCCGGTGGAGGAGCGCCGAATTGTCCAGGGCGCTGTCGAAGCGGGCGAGATCGCGGACCGTCGAGATGACGCCGGTCGCGGCGTCGAGCGACTTCGAGACGTTCGTCGTCAGCGTCGCGTTGCCGCCGCTCACGCGATAGGGGAGCGCCATGCGATTCAGGATCGAGCCGAACCGCTCGAGCTGGCCGTCGCTGAACAACGCCCGATCGTCCGCCGAGGCACCGTCCACGTTCTGAGCCGGCACGGAATCCGACATGCCGAGGCGATCGAAGATCTTTTCCGTCATCGCCTGGCGGAAGGGTATCGGATTTTTCTGGATGCACGCCTCGATGACGCTGGTGAGCACGCTGTAACGGCCCGGGTCGTATTTGAAGCCGCCGCTCGCCGCTCGATGCGTCAGGACCTGGCGGACCGTCGTGGCGGGTTCGGAGAAGGACGGCATCCACTGCTGGATGCGATCGTCGAGCCCGAGATGGCCCGTCTCCAGGCACTGCTCGAGCAGCACCGTGGAGGAGAGCACTTCCGTCAAATCCGCAATGTGATAGGGCGTATCGGGACGCGCGGCAATCGAGCGCTCGGCGTCGGACACACCAAGCCCCTTCTCCCACACGACGCGCCCGTTCTGGACGATCGCGGCCGACATGCCCGGCATGCCGGACTGCTGGCGCAGCGAGTCCAAATAGCGCTCGAAGAGCGAAAACGTCAGGCTTTGCGCGTCGGCCCGGTGAAGGGACACGGACGCCGCGAGCAGCGCGATGACAGCTATTCTGCTGGTACGAGCCATGGAGAGGGGCTGGGAACCCTTATAGGAATCATAGCATCGAGCCGAAAATACTATTCGGCACCAAGGTTCTGTGTTACATTTTTCGGCGTTTAAGGACATGTTCGATAGTCAACGACCTGCAGACAAGCCCCGGCGGCGCACGTGGGGGCCGGCTGTAGCCGGCCCGATGGCGCTTGTACTTGCCTCGATGGCGACTTTGCATGCCGCTGAAGTGCGGATTGTCCCGCTCGTGCGCGACAACTCGGTCCTTGTCACCTTCGAGCTGACCGGCGGCTACACCACCGATGTCAGCGACGCGGTCAAGAGCGGGCTGAAGACGACGTTTACCTATACCGTCGACCTGCGCCAGCACGTGCCGGCGTGGGTGGATCGGACGCTGGCGACCTCGGTCGTCACCAACACCGTCCAGTACGACAACCTCACGCGGCGTGCCACGCTGGTGCGAACCGTTGACGGCCAGGTCGAGGACACGCAAACGACCGACGACGAGGCGCTGATCCGGCGGTGGATGACGACGCTCCAGAAGGAGCCGCTGTTCCGGACGGCGGAGCTCGAGCAGAACCGCGAGTACTACGTTCGCGTGCGCGCGACCGCGCGCCCGACCAACGGTTCGATGCTGTGGCCGTTTAGCGGCGGCATCTCCGGCATCACGAAATTCACGTTCATTCGGTAGCAGCCGGCAGCCGGCAGCCGGCAGCCTGCAGTAAGGCCGCCTCCAGCTCGCCACCGCTCCGTCTTTCGCTGCCAACTGCCGGCTGCCCGCTGCCCGCGGCCAGCTTGGAGGACTTATGAGTCAGGGTGTTCGCGTCGTCGACTATTTCTACGTCACCGTGCCGGACAGGCCGGGCGAAGGCGCGCGGCTGCTCGAGACGCTCCGGCAGGAAAACGTGAACCTGCTGGCGTTCTCCGCGTTTCCGGAGGGGCGGAAAACGCAGGCCGACTTCGTTCCCGAGGATCGCGCGGCGTTCAAGCGCGTGGCGAAGAAGGCGAAGTGGAAGGTGGTGGGCCCGAAGCACGCGTTTCTCGTCCAGGGGGACGACCGCCTCGGCGCGATCGCGGATCTCGTCGGCCGCCTGGCCGCGGCGAAAATCAACGTCACGGCGCTCGATGCCGTGAGCGTGCACGGCCGCTACGGCGCGATCTTCTGGGTGGCGCCGAAGGATCTGAAAATGACGATGAAGATCGTGAACGCGATGAGCGCACCGGCGGCGGGAGTCGACGCCGCCATCGCCACGCTCGGCGTGTAATCTTCTAGCTCTTGCCGCCTGGGCCGGCCTGGCCGTAGGGCGGGCCTTTACGGCCCGTCGTGCGGGGCGGGCCCTTCGGGCTCGCCGAGCGAGCCTGAAAGGCTCGCTTCACAGGAGGCTTCTCTTCCACAATCTCCTCTTCCTCACCATCTCCCGCCGCCGCGCCAACAGAAAGAGCGTGCGCCATCTTCACCGCCGCCGCCGCAACGTCCACGAGATCGAATTCCTGCGCCAGTGACTCCACGACCCCCCGCACATCGTCAAAGTCCGCGGCGACGAGGCGCTCGCGGATCGACGCCTTCGTCAGCTCGAGGCGCCGTGCCCGGCAGGTCGGCCACCGTCGGCACCGTTGCGACCTCGATCTTCTGCTTCGTCAGCTCGGTTGTCACTGCCCGTAGTCAAGTCCCAGTCGCGTTCTGCGTGGAATCGAGCTGAAAACTAAGTAGCTACTGGGAACTGAAAACTGCGCTGACACCGCGCGGCACGCGCCGACCGCGTCACCCGCGATAAACCGACGGACATGGCCGCAGCCGGCGTCCATGGGTGTAGCATTGGGCCCGTTCCCCAGGCAACATGGAAATCTCGATTACGAGGAGGATGAGCACATGGAGTACATCATCGGCAGGCTGCTTCAGGACTACGAACATGGAAAGATGACCCGTCGTCAGCTCATTCAGACGCTGGCGCTGACAGCGACGGCGGCGTCCGCAGCGGGTACGGCGGAAGCGGCAGCCCCCGCGAACGCCGTCTACATCAACCACGTGTCCATGCAGGTAGCCGATTACACGAAGACGCGCGATTTCTATTCGGGTCTCTTCGGGATGAAGGTGACGCAAGACGACGGAAAAACACAGTGCCGTCTGACGTGTGGCGACAACATTGTCATTGCGCGCAATGCCAGCAGCCGGCCTGGCGGCAAAGTCGGCGTCGATCACATTGCGTACACACTGGCCAATTGGGACACGGACAAGGCCGTCAAGCCGGCGGTTGAAGCGGAGCTGAAGCGACGCGGGTTGACGATACGAACGACTGAAGGCAGCTTCCACGTCCCGGATCCGGACGGCTTTGAAGTGCAGATGGGCGGCAAAACGCAATAAGGCCTGTTCGCGGATCTGCGCGTCTGCGGTTCACTGGACCTTTTGTCAACCCAAGTGAGCTCCGGGATTAGTCTGTCCCGACCCTTTATCTATCCTCGCGACGGATCTCGCCCGTTTCGCCTTGACTGGACGAACGGTAGTCCCTAGGATCGCCGGCACATGTAGCCGCCGGAGCGGTCGAGGAGCCTGGATGAGGACACGATTGATCGGGTTGATCATCTCGGGAACCGCCATCGCCATCATGGCGCTCGCGAATCCTGCTGCTGGCCAGGCGCTGCCGCGTACCGCCGATGGCAAGCCGGATGTGTCGGGAATCTGGCAGGCCGTGAATACAGCCAATTGGAACGTCCTGGCGCATGGCGCCGAAAAGGACGTACCGGCGGGGCTCGGCGTGGTCGAAGGCGACGCGATCCCGTACCAGCCGTGGGCCGCGGCGAAGCAGAAAGAGAACTTCGCAAACCGGGCAACGGCTGACCCGGAGTCGAAGTGCTTTCTGCCCGGGGTGCCTCGCATCACCTACATGCCCTATCCGTTTCAGATTTTTCAGACGCCGAAACACATTGCGATCGTCTACGAGTATGTCCATGCCGTTCGCCAAATCTTCATGGACACGCCCCATCTGGAGGGCTCGGTCGAGTGGTGGATGGGCGACTCACGCGGCCACTGGGAGGGCGACACGCTCGTGGTCGACATCGTGGACTTCACTGACCAGACATGGTTCGACAGAACGGGGAACTTTCACAGCGCAGCGTTGCACGTCGTTGAACGCTATACGCCAATCAGCGCCAACAACATTCGGTACGAGGTGACGATCGAGGATCCCAAGGTGTTTACCAGGCCCTGGAAGATGAGCATGCCGCTCTACAGGCGTCTGGACCAGCCCATGCGGCTCCTGGAGTACGAATGCTATGCCTTTGGCTTGGAGCACACATGGCTCAGGCCACCGCAATAAAGATGCGACGCTCATCTGCTGACGCAGGGATGAAGGATTTCCTATGAAGAATCGGCGCACAGTTCCACTGATTGTTCTGACGGTGGTGGTATCGATGGCGCTCTGTATCACGGTGATCGAAGCCGAGGGCGGCGGTGGTCAGACGGCGACACCAGCCGCTCCGGCGTATAGCCCCGCTCGGACGCCGGACGGCCAGCCAGACATACAGGGTTTCTGGAACCCCGTCGGAACGTTTTACAACATCCAGGATCTGGAATTTCAGTCCCTCTATCAGAACTTCGCATCGAATCCAGGACAGCGCGGCAAGAGTCTCATCATCGATCCGCCAGACGGAAAGATCCCGTTTCAACCGTGGGCGGCGGAAAAGGTGAAGCTGGTGCTGGAACACCACGCCGATCCGACTCCGCAGTTTCTCGATCCGAATGCACGATGCTTCATGCAGGGGGTGCCGCGCCACCTGAACAACCGTGAGTTCCAGATCTTCCAGCCGCCCGGCAACATCGTCTTCCTCAACATGGCTCACCACACGTATCGCGTTGTCCCTTTGAATGCTGGTCCGCATATCTCTGAACGCATCAAGTTGTGGATGGGCGATTCACGCGGTCGTTGGGACGGGAACACGCTCGTCGTGGATGTCACCAACAACAACGATCAGCCATGGCTCGACGTCGTCGGGACCTTTCACAGCGATGCCCTGCGTGTGGCGGAGCGCCTCGTGCCCGTCAATGCCGACACGATCGATTACTTCGCGATCATGACGGATCCGAAGGTCTACACGAGGCCGTGGACGATGAAGCTGACTTTCCGGCGCATCAAGGATTATGGGTCTGAGCTCTACGAAGAGGCGTGTGTCGAGGGCAACGCGCCCAATCTCGACGCGATACTGAAAAGGCCCGGTCGGTAACGCGGGATTCGGGACTCGGGATCCGGGACTCGCGATCGGCGGATTAGGTGCCGGGAGCGGGCTGTGCGGCGCATGACGCGAAGAACTGAGGTCGTCGTACTGAACGCCGGCGATCCTACCGATCCTCTTTCCGTCTGGCCCTCTGCGCGGCCAGGGCGGCTTCGAGCACCGGCATCTGAGCCGCGTCCTTGGGACGCTTCGCCGCGCGCTTGCTGGCGATCACTCGCTCGAGGGGTAGCACGGTGACTCGAACGCCATCGAGCACGTATTCGCGCGCGCCCTGGAATTCGCGCTCAAACGATTCAAGCCCGGACGCCGTAAGCTCCACATCGACACGATCGAGCCCTTCGCCTCCAAGCGCCGGCGGCTGTAGCCCGAAGCCGGCGGTGTAGAAGCCGCCGGCCCGGCGCGCCGCTTCGCGCAACTGTCCGTCGTCGATCCGTCCGAACCACAGATCGAGATCCTGAGTCGTGCCAGGCGCCCCTTCGATCAGCGCGGCGCCCATCCCGACAATGAGGTACCGGACACCGAGAGCATCGAGTGCCTCGAACAACGACCGCTCAGCGGCCGTGAGGACGATATCGAACACGGGTCAGACCTCGACGCAGCCGCTCGGCTGGAGGAAAACCGAGGCATCGGAGGGCGTGATAGACGTCACCGGCGTCGACGCCGGGATGCGCCGCCGCGATGGCGTGTGCCTCGCGCCACAGCGCCTCACTCTGGAGGGCCCAGGCGCGCTCGTTCTCCGTCAGACGCTGAAGCTCCTCCCGGCTGTCGCTCACCACGACCGATCGTGCCACAAATCCACGAGGGGCGAGGTGGCGATCCAGGTTGGTGTGGCGGCGGCGACGTGTACCCCATCCCCCTTCCTCCTGTTGACAGCCGCGGAGGCCGGGCGCCATACTTCGCGCGTCTTTCCAGAAAAGAGGCGTCGATTGGCTGTTGATCCTGCCTCGCGGATTCTCCTCACATAACGATCCGTATATCCATCCGTCGGCGGCGCTCGTCTGTCTTGGTGTCAGTCCACTGCGTCAAGGAGGCCTACTAAGG
>JAHFUO010000005.1:25513-45168 GCA_023265015.1 Acidobacteriota bacterium
GCGTAACCAGCAGGACTTTGCTGTCGGGCCCGAATTTCCTGAAACCGACTGCGATTGTGCCGCCTCGGATCGCCGAGCTCGGTCTGTCCTACACGTTCTAACGGGCATCTCGGCGCGGCGGCCGCCCCGGGGCCCGCATCGACGAATGCCCGTTCAGCTCCGTTGGCTGAGCGGGCGTTCCTTACTTGGGACCGGGACGCCGCCCGGTCCAGAGCTCGAATAAAGCCTCACGGAACGATGAGCAGGGATCGAGGACAGAGGATCGACGACCGTGGACGACGGACGAAGCACCGCGGACTGACGACTGACGACCAGCCGTCGTCAGAGCCCGCGCTGTCCCCTCCGTGGCTACCCGTATTGTTGCTCCTGTTTGTCGCCAGTGGCGCGTCCGCGCTGATCTACGAGGTCGTCTGGTTTCAGCTTCTGCAACTGGTCATCGGTTCCTCGGCCGTGTCGCTCGGCGTCCTGCTCGGGACCTTCATGGGCGGCATGTGCGCGGGCAGCCTGCTGCTGCCTCGCGTCGTGTCATCGCGTCATCATCCGCTGCGCGTCTACGCGCTGATCGAGCTCGCCACCTGCGGCATCGGCGTCCTCGTGCTGTTCGTGATGCCCCTCGTCGGGCGCGTCTACATCGCCTGGGGCGGAGAAGGACTGACGGGCCTCCTGCTGCGCGGTGTGGTGGCGGCCGTCTGCCTGCTGCCGCCGACGCTGCTGATGGGCGCGACGTTACCCGCGGTCGCGCGCTGGATCGAGACGACGCCCGCAGGCGTGTCGTGGCTCGGTTATTTCTACGGTGGCAACATCGCCGGCGCGGTGTGCGGATGCCTCCTCGCCGGTTTCTACCTGCTGCGGGTCTACGACACCGCCACTGCCACGTACACCGCCGCCGCAATCAACCTCGCGGTTGGCGCCACCGCGCTGGCGCTTGCGGCGTTCACGCCTGGCGGCAGAACACCAGCGTCCGTCGTTGCGTACGCGAATGCGCCGAACCGGCGCGTCCACGTCGTCATTGGCTTGTCGGGCCTCTGCGCGCTCGCCGCGGAGGTCATCTGGACGCGGCAGCTCGGCCTCCTCTTTGGGGGCTCTGTCTACGCGTTTTCGATCATCCTCGCAGTCTTTCTGGTTGGTCTCGGCGCCGGCAGCACGGCGGCGTCATTTCTCTGCAGGTACGTCGTCGCCGACGCCGCAGCCGCACTCGGCGTGTGTCAGTTCCTTCTGGCGGGCGCGATCGCCTGGACGGCGTACCTTGTCGGCGCCGCGCTGCCGTACTGGCCGATTGCGCCGTCGATCTCGGGCATCTGGTTCAACTTTCAGCTCGATCTCGCACGTGCATTTCTCGCGTTGTTCCCGGCGGCCGTGCTCTGGGGTGCCAGTTTTCCCTTCGCGCTCGCGGCTGCCTCCGGCGGTCGCGGCAAGGCGCAGGACGGCGCGAAGCTCGTCGGAGGCGTCTATGCGGCCAACACCGTGGGCGGCATCGCCGGCGCGCTCGGCGCCAGCCTCCTGCTCGTCGGCTGGGTTGGATCGCAGCACACGCAGCAGATACTGATGGTGATCTCCGCGATTGCGGGTCTCACGCTGGTCATTCCAGCCGCGGCGTCTGACGCCATCAGAGGCAGATTCAGTTCTGTCGTGCTCCTGCTGGTGGCTTCCGCCGCCGTGCTCGCGCTCATCGTGACCGCGCCGCCGGTCTCGCCATGGCTGGTGGCGTATGGCCGATTCGCCCCCGGATGGGTGGGTGTGAGCGACATTATCTATGTCGGCGAAGGCGTTCACTCGTCGGTGGCGGTGTCGCGCGACTCCACCGGCGCCCTCAAGTATCACGCATCGGGAAAAGTGCAGGCGTCGAGCGAGCCGCAGGATATGGGCCTTCAGCGGATGCTGGGCCACCTCACCACCCTGTTGCCGGCGAATCCGCGCTCGGTCTTCGTCATCGGTTACGGCGCGGGGATCACGGCCGGCGCCGTCTCGGTCGACCCGCGGGTCGAGCACATCACGATCGCCGAGATTGAGCCGCTCGTCCCGCAGGTCGTGTCCCGGTACTTCGGCGACTACAATCAGCGCGTCGCCGGCAGCCCGAAGCTCGATCTCCGCATCGACGACGGCCGGCATTTCATCCAGACGAGCGACCAGAAGTTCGATGCCGTCACCACCGACCTCGTGGATCCATGGGTCAAAGGCACGGCGGCCCTTTTCACACGCGAATTTTTCGCGGCCGCCAGGAATCACCTGAACCCCGGCGGCATCGTCACGATGTTCGTCCAGTTGTACGAGACGAGCCCCGAGGCGGTGAAAAGCCAGGTGGCGACGTTCTTCGAGGTCTTCCCCAACAGCGTCATCTTCGGGAATACACGGGAGGGCCGGGGGTACGATATGGTCCTCGTCGGACAGGTCGAGCCGCTGCGGATCGATCTGGACGAGATCGACGATCGGCTCTCGAGTCCCGGCTACGCGCCCGTCGCGCAATCACTTCGCGAGATCGGCTTCCATTCGGCTGTTCAGCTGTTTGCGACCTATGCGGGCCGGCCCGCTGATCTCACCGAATGGCTTCGCGGGGCCGTCATCAACCGCGATCGGGATCTGCGCCTGCAGTACCTCGCCGGCATGGGGATGAACCTGTTCCAGAACGACAGAATTTACGCAGACATGCTGGCGAACCGCCGGTTTCCCGAGCATCTGTTTGTTGGCTCGGACGAACGGATGCAGGCGCTGTTTGAAGCCGGCGGAGGGAGCCGAAACGCTGGTCCTTAGCGTAGTCTCGGTTGTGCCTCTAACTGCCGATCGGGAAAACCACTCCGGTGGTCACTCGCAGTCCGTGCGTCCGTTCGCCGGTTTTGGGAGACAGCAAGTTAGACCCTCCGGTGAAAATGAGCTCGTAGTCGCCGCCAAAGCGAACGCCGATCCCGTCGCTGGGCCCGAGGCTGACGCCGCCGCCGAGGTGGAACGTGGCGTTCGTCGAGCGTTCAGGCCCATGGGGACGGTAATGCGCCACGCCGATGAGAAACTGCCCGAACACTGTTCGCCCACCAGGTCGCATGTTGAACCGCGGGCCGGCCGCGAACTCGTACGCTTTGACCTTCTGACCGCTGACGGTCGCGTAGTTGCCCGCGCCCTGGCCCACGACAGAGAGCACGTCGGTCTGGGTCGCGGCCGCTTCAGCGTACCAGCCGTGCAGTGTTTCCTTGACGTCCGTTAAATTAACGCCAAACCCCCTTTGCACTCTCAACAGGCTGTATCCAGCCGACACCTCGACTGGTGGTGTCTCCTGGGCCGCCGCCGGCAGCGCGGCGGCCAGGAAGCCTGCACAGAGCAACACCGAACACTTCATCGACACCGGCCCTTCCATCTCAGAAGGTGTAGGTCAACCCCACCTCCCCGAGCCGAGGCCGCGTGATGGCCGTCGGTATCAGGAAGTTCGGTCCCGACAGCGGAGTGACGCCGGTCGCGGTGTTGATGTTCAGGGCGTTGTAGATATTCACCTGCAGGGCCAGGCGGCGCCCCCCTCCCAGACGAAACCCCTTCTCGCCGCGGAGGTTCAAGATGTTGATAGTCTCCAGGCGTCGAGCGCCGATCGGTTCCACCCGCTGCCTGTTCTGCGGGATGGTCCGACCGCCCGTGACCGAGACCTGCCGCGCCCAGGGGTCGCCGCTTCTCGACTCGTAGTTGGCCGAAAGCATCACGTCCCGCGGGAACAGATAGGCGCCGGACATCCGGCCCAGCCATTCCCACGTGTTATTTTCCGAGAAGATTTCCGCGTTCGGATCGAACGTCGCCAGGATGACGGTCAGCCCGCCGCCCCCGGTGAAGTCAGTCAACCCCGCGGTGTTGGAGACGAACGGCACGTGGAGCTTCGTGGCGGAGTAAGACGCCATGAACATCCAGTGGTTGGACATCCGCTTGCTGGCGGCAACCTCGGCGCTCCTGTAATTGCCGTTGGACCCCTTGTCGTTGACGAGCATCGGCTCCTGGAACGCGGCCCCCTGATAAGCCACGGGGTACTCCCAGTAGGTCACAGACGTCCCCGGATCATCGCTGGTGCCGAGCCGGCCATCGGGGCCAGGATCGCGAGCCGTCACCGGGATGTTGTACACGCCGTACGGCCGCCTGTTGTTCTGGACACGATACGTATTGTGTTCACGCGAATAGATGCCGGTCGCCCTGACGGCGAAGTTCGCGATCAGCTCCCGCTCAAAGGACATCGAGAACTCGTCGGTCATCGGCTCCTTCTCGTTCGGGTTGGGCACGGCGCCCGAGAGCGCCTGACCGACCTCCACCCGTCGGGCGACGAAATCAGGTCCGTTCGGGTCGAAATTCACCTCGCCGGGGTCGAACCGCCTGTTGTTGTTGTTGTCGTGCCAGGTGTACGTCACGACGCTGTCGGCCAGCGCGTTACCCATCTGCAGCTCGTCAATCCCGCGCTGATGGACGTACATCCCCCAGCCCCCCTTGATCAAGGTCTTGCCGTTGCCCGTGACGTCATAGGCGAAATGCAGCCGAGGCGAAACCGGATTCCAGATCTTGAACTGGGTGAACGGATAGCACTGGGCCGGAAACACGACGTCCAACGGAGGCCGCGACGCGACGCGGCACTGCTCCGGGAGGAACCCGTTATCGTGCGCGTAGCGGACCCCCAGGTTCAGCGTGAGCCGCCGCGCGATCGTCCAGTCATCCTGCACGTACGTCCCGAAATAATTGACGGGACTGGATGGATTCGTGGGGTTGCTCTTGGCGTCGAACTGGAACGGAACGCCGTTTCTGTAGATGAGGATGTAGTTGCCGGCGGCCCCTCGGTCAACCGTCGACCGATCCGCATGGGCGCCCGGCGTGTTGTCGAACCCGACCTTGAAGTCATGGTTGCCCCACAGGAGTCCCGGCTTGTACCAATTGAGGACCCCTTTGATCCCCTTGCGACCCTCGTGTTGTCTTGTCGCGGCGACCACGTTCATGCCCGTTATGATGCCGGTGAGCTGATCGCTGGTCGCGACGTTGTCCGAAGCCCCGTTGCGCCGGTAGTACCAGTTCCAGAACCCATACTGGAACGACATGAACTTGTTGCCCCTGGCCATCTGCCATTCCACCTTGCCCGTATGAACGGGAACATAGGTCACCTGGCGCGACTCGTACGCCGCGAACCGCGTCGCGGCGCCATCACCCGTCTGACCCAGATGCTGGTAGAAACCGACGATCTTGGTGGACGGGCTAATCTGATTCGACAGCTTGACCGTGGCAAACCGTTGAACCTGCGTGCTGATGGACTGCGCTCCATCCGGGTTGAACCCTCCCAGGCTGAAGTTGTCGTCCCGGCGTTCACGAGCCTGAACATAGAACCACAGCTTGTTCCGGACGATGCGGCCGCCCAGTTCGGCGGCTCGATCCCACCGCACGGCAACCGGGTTGCCGCTGGTGATGCCTTGCGCCCTCAGCTTGTCATCCAGGTTGTCGCCCTGCATCTTCTTGCCCGACTGAATCAGCGAGCCGCTGCCGTGGAAGTCGTTGCCGCCCGATTTGATGACGATGGAGACCTGAATGCCACGGCTCGGGGCTTCCGCCGGATTGGCGACGCTGGTGATCGAAGCCTCCTCGAAGACCTGGGAATCAAACCAGTTGCCGCTCTGGTTGCCGCCTTTTGGCGAGGTCGTCACCACGCCATCCAATTGCTGCCAGGAATCGCCGTTCTGGCCGAAGGCACGGAACAGCGGGTTCCCAGTAGGCTGGCCGATGTCAAGGTTGGTGCGCACGCCGGGCGCCTGGACCATCATCGACTGTAAACCGGCCCGGCCCGTGGGAATCAGCTCCAGGGTTTCCTTCGTCAACTGGGTGCGGGTGGACGTGGACGCCACGTCCACGACCGGCGCGGCCCCGGACACGGTAACGGTCTCGGTCAGCGTGCCCACTTTCAGTCTAAGGTCGACCCGTGCCGTAAACCCGGCTGTCAGCCGGATGTCCTCGCGGCGCAGGGTCCCGAAGCCGGCGAGCTCGTACTGCACGGCATAGGTGCCGAGCGGCAGCGCGGTCAGGCGATATTCGCCGAGCTCGTTGGTGACGTCGGCGACCTGCGGGACCTGGAGCGCCGGACTGGTTGCCGTGACCGTCACGCCCGGCAGTACGCCGCCGCCTTCATCGGTCACCTGGCCGATGATGCTCGCGTCCTGCGCGAACGCCTGACTGGCCGGCGGAGCCAGACACACCACGGCGAGAACGAGCAGGACACGCCTGTTGATGCCTACGAATCTGCAATCCATCCTGGCCTCCCTTGAACGTAGTAACGCGCGTGACACCGGTGGAAGCGACCGCGAAGGGCATACTACGGATAGCTGTTCGAGGAGAAAACCGCGAGGCGGAACCGATCGGTCATCGACGCCTCTTTCTGGAGATGAGATCGCGCCAGAGTATGCCGCCGAGGTCGAGCGGTGTCAATTAGAGAAACGAACAGACACTCAGTGGTTAGCGGCGTCGGACTGAGCGGCACTCACCAGTGATGGCTGCGCTCGGCGCACTGGCAACGTGACGCTTTCTCGACGAGTTCGTCGGCACGAGCCTCCGCAGTCCAGCTTTATACACCAACTCCGCACGCATCACGTTGACAACGGAAGCCCCAGTGTGTAGACACTACCCTTCGTTTCGGCTTCCGAAAGGGAGGCAGACATGCAACGCCATCGGGTGTGCGCGGTCGTCGGAGTCCTTTTCTCCCTCCTGTCCGTCGTTTCCGTTCTTGGACAAGGCGCGCAGCAGCCGCAGGTCAGAATCGAGACTGTGTATCCACGACACGTGGCACGTGGTCAGACAACCGTCATCAACGTGGCGGTTCCCAGCCGGGATGCGGTCCAGGCTGCCGAGATCTCACCTTCAACTGGTGTGACGGTGTCCGGTATCAAGGGGAGCGGGAGCGAGACTGAACAGGCAATTGGGTGGTGGGAGATCGCCCTCGATGTTGCGAAGGACGCGGCGCCGGGAGATCGATCCCTGGTACTCGTGATGCGGATGGGTCGTACCGCTCCCACAACGATCTCGGTTCCGACCCACGTTCCCACCATCTCTGATCTCAGGATCGTACCGCCGCAGTCGAATCAGCCAACGGTCGAACTGCAATTGGCTGCTGCTGACGCGGCTGGCGATCTTGGTGATTCACCGTATGTCTGGTTTACGGCCGGCTGCGGCGGTGAACCGCTCGTCGGCGCAGTCAGAGGCAAGGTGAGCGCTGGCGTCGTACGCGCCGCCCTTCCCAACCTGCGCAAAGCGGCTGGTGGTGGTACCCCGGCCGCCGGTAAATGCGATCTTCAGGTGCGGGTCACCGATTCGACCGGGATCGACAGCAATACATTGAAGACGACCGTCGAGTTCAGGAACTGAATCCGGTCACAACGCAGGAGAATCAATCATGCGCCTGATGCCGCTCATGTCGTCAGCCCTGGTATTGGCAATGTCGGGGACGTCGTTCGCCCAGGAATGGACCGAGTTTTCCAGCCGGGACGATCGCTTCACCATCTCCTTCCCGGGTCAACCGACGGTCACGGAAACGACCTGGACGTCGCAGTACGGCGCCATCCTCCCGGCACGCATCTACAGCGGCACGGAAGGTTCCGGCCGCTACTCGGTGACCGTGGTCGATTACAACCCGGTTGAACGCCTCCTCTCAGAGCGATCCAGGACCCTGCCCGCCCTGGATCTGGCGATCCACGCTTACGGTCTCGGATACTGGAAAACTGACGTGCGAAGCGCGGTCGTCTATGCCATGTCGAAGTTCCTGGAACGAGACGGCAAGATCACGAACGTGATGTCGAATTTCGCGGACCTGGTTGCAGGAATGCAACTGCAGTTCGTGAGCAGCGCCGATCAATCCCGCACCTTTACGTCAATCTACATGCACGCGAACAGGCTTATTCTTGCGGAGGCGACCGTGCCGAGGGGTTATCCCCCGCCGTTGATCTTCCAGCAATCGCTTGGATGGCTCGACGAGAACGGGGCGAGGATCCGCTATCAATTCATGAACTACAACGAGCCGGACGCCCCGAGGCCGCCCAATCCCGGTCGTTGAGCGCAGGCCGCGATCGTCTTCTGCTCGCCCGTGTGATGAGTTACGTGTGAGGGTATGGACGCGGACGTTGTCAGGTCGGCCAAGGCATCGGCAACTGTCTCCGAAGGTGTGTCGAGGCGAGCCGGCTCGATACGCGAGGGGGCTTCTGGCGGCATGATTGGCCGATCAATGTCTGGGCTTTGATCCGAGGAGCACGCATCATGACGATGCTAAGATGCGCCGTGTGGAAGCGGTGAGGCAGCCGACGAGCTACGCCGATCTACAGCGCATGCCGGATGACGGAAACCGGTACGAGCTGTATGACGGAGAGCTGTGCGTGGTTCCTGCGCCGCTGCTGATACACCAGATCGTTGCCGGTCGCCTCCACGCATTGCTCCTGGACCTGGTCCGGCGGCACGGGGGCGCCGTGTTCTTCGCGCCGCTCGATATCGTGTTCCCGAATACTGGGTCATCGATCCTCGCGCGCGCACCATCGAGTTGTCCCGGTTGGATGAAGACGGATACGGCGAGCCGTCGCTCGTCTCCGCGGGACGCTGCGCGTCAACGGTGATTCCCGGCTTCGAGGTCGACCTCGCGGAGCTCTTCGCTCCCGGAGTGGTCTGAGCCAGCGCGTCCGCCTTCATGATGACTTGAGGGGAGGTGTCCAGTGGAGCGGCAATTACGGCAATTACGTGGTTCTCTCGCCGTGGCTGTGATGGTCATGGTGTCAGCAGTGCGCGCCGCGGCTCAGGCGCCGGCAACCATCGCCGGGTGCCCGCTCGACCCGGTGAAGTTCCATGCATGCGCGCTTCTCAAAACGAAAACCTTCAACCCGCCACGTACCGCAGATGGACGGCCAGACATGTCGGGATACTGGGATCGGGCGTTTACCTCCCAGGACATCGAAGCACACACGGCCGGTTTTGGCACTCAAGCCGGGCCTAGCCTCGTGATCGATCCGTCGGACCGGAGAATCCCGTACCAGCCATGGGCGCTGGAGCTCAGGAAGAACATGGTGGACCGGTTCATCTCTCCGCTCGCGAGCTGTTTTCCGCCCGGCGTGCCCAGGCAGGCCGTTGCACCTGCCGCACATCAGATTGTTCAGACGCCTGGCTACGTGCTGCACCTGCTCGAGTACTCACATTCCTACCGGATCATTCCCACGGCTGCCGGACCGCATGCGGCAAGCGCCATCAAGCTCTGGCAGGGCGACTCACGCGGACGCTGGGAGGGCAATACGCTGGTCGTGGATGTCACCAACTCGAACGGCCTGGCATGGATCGACAACGCGGGCAATTTCTTCAGCGACGCGCTGCACGTGGTCGAACGGTTCACGCTGATCGACGCCGACACGATCCACTACGAGGCACGAATGGAGGACCCGGACGTGTATACACGTCCCTGGACGATGGTGTCTGCGCTCACCCGGAACAAGGATCCGGGTTTCGAGCTGCTCGAGCAGGCGTGCCACGAAGGAAATCGCTCCGTCGAGGGTGCACTGAGCGTGGGTCTGAAGCCGTATCCAGGAGTCGTCCCACCGCGCTGAGACACACGGACGTTCGGAGCGCTAGCCGGAGACGCCTTGGCGGATCCTCTCGACCTTCGCGTCCCGCTCCGACGCGAGACGTTCGCGCTCGCGGCGGAACCGTCGGCCGACCTCCTCGACCTCCGCGGGGTCGGCGCTCTGCAGATGCGTCATCGCGGACTGCTGCAGGATCTCCTGCTCGGCAATCCTCGAGTCGTAGAGGCTCCGCACCTCGGCGATGGCGGCCTTCTGCTCGGCGGTCAACGGCCGCGTCGTGACGCCCTCTTCCGCATCCTTCTTCCGAAGACGCTCCATCGCCAGCTCGAACGAGGACTTCGGCCCGCCATCATCAGACATGCATTCAGTTTAGCGGTCCTCGAGCCGCCGCCGCTATAGTCCGCCCACGGCATGTGGACCAGTCTGATGGCCCGATAGCCAACACGGTGTTTCTCCGTTTTTACTTCTCCGCGCGCCCTCACGGTCCGCTGATCCGCGACGAGTACGGTTCATTGACGCTCTCGATCGGACGGTGGTATAAGCCCGCAAGCTGCGGGCATCATCGACCGGCACACACCCAGGAAGGAACACCCATGCGACAGATGTCGATCCGTTCCCTCGTCGTGGCTGGGACGGCAACACGATGGTGTTAGACATCACCAACGTCAACGGCGAGCAATGGTTCGACCAGGCCGGCGACTTCCTGAGCGATGCTCAGCATATCGTCCAGCGCTGGACCCTGATCGATCCCAACGTGATTCACATCCAGAGCACGATCGAAGATCCAAAGGTGTACACGCAGCCGATGAAGTTTGCGGTGGCGTGGGTGCGCCTCCCGTGGGCATGCGCGGAGTGCAAGGAGCTGTTCGAAGAGTCGTCTTTTGAGGGCGATCGAGACCTGCCGACGATGTTCAAGACCCATTCCCGCTATCCGGGATGGAACGGGATAGCGGCCGCGCGCGGCAAGTAGCAGGTTGACACTGGCGCCGGGGGCGCTTGAGAATTGGCGCCTCGGGATGTTTCGGCGCTTCGCAATTCTTCTGGCCGGAGGTACTCGATGAAGAGACTGTTCATGGCGGCGGGTATTGTCCTGGGTGTATCGGGGACTTCGGTCCCGGTGGTCGCGCATCACGCGTTTGCGGCCGAATTCGACCGCAAGAAGCCCATTACGCTCGTCGGAACGTTGAGCAAGGTGGAATGGGTCAACCCGCACACGTGGTTCCACATCGCCGTGACCGACGCGAAGGGCAAGGTCGTGACGTGGCGCGTCGAAGGTGGCGCCCCGAACCAGCTCATGCGGCGCGGCTGGAACAAGGATTCGCTCAAGCTCGGAGACAAGGTCACCGTCGAAGGCTTCGCAGCGTCGGGCGAAACGGCTTCAACCGGTGCACAAGTGTCGACATAAGAAGGAGCGTCCGACATGACGAGGCGAATGATCATGGGTGCCGGAACTCTGGGTATGGCCCTGGCGCTCACGTTCGGGCAGGGGTATTCGGGGAACACGGTGGTTGCGCAAGGTCAGGCTCGGGTGTTGCCGGTCTTCGAGGTCGACCCGCTCTTTCCAAAGATGCCCGACGGCCTGGTGCTCGGCGGCGTCGGCGGCGCCGCGGCTGATTCGCACGGAAACGTCTGGATCTTCCATCGTCCGCACACGCTCGAGGAAGGGAACGCGACCGAAAACGGCTACAAACCGGCGCCGCCGGTCGTGGCGTTCGATGAGAAGGGCGGGTACATTCGAGGTTGGGGCGGGCCGTCGCAGACAAATGAATACGAGTGGACCAATCGCGGTGGCCTCTTCTCGAAATACGTGCCGTGCGCGTCGTGCACCGCTGAGAGGCGAACCAACGGCGACGGACGTCCAGGCAGCGGCGAGCACGGCATCTTCGTGGATGACAAGGACAACGTCTGGCTGACCGGCAACGGCGATGGTGATGGACAGATTCTGAAGTTTACGAAAGAAGGAAAGTTCCTCAAGCAGATCGGACGCGGTAATACGAAGGTCGACAGCAACGACACGACCCATCTCAGCAGACCCGCAGGCATCTTTGTCTACCCGAAAACGAACGAGGTGTTCGTGGCCGACGGCTACGGCAACCGGCGCGTGATCGTGTTCGATGCCGACACCGGCGCGTACAAGCGCCACTGGGGCGCGTACGGCAACAAGCCGGACGACAGCGCACCGCGAACGCGTCAGGTCACTGGTCCGGGGCCGCAGCAGTTCAACACGCCGCATGGCGTTGTTGTGTCCAACGACGGCATCGTCTACGTTGCCGACCGCGCCAACAGTCGAGTCCAGTCCTTCAGGCTGGACGGAACATTCGTGAAAGAAGGGTTCAACCGGCGCGAGACGCAGGGCACCGGCTCTGCGTTCGGGGTCGCCCTCTCACAGGATCCGCAGCAGCGCTTCCTCTATGTGGCCGACGGCTCCAACGAGCGCGTGGCGATCATGGACCGTAGTACGCTCGAGGTCATCGGCTCGATCGGGCGGCCGGGGCGTACGGCCGGCGAGTTCTTCCACATTCACAGCATCGCGACTGATCCGAAGGGCAACATCATCACCGGCGAATCGCAGGGCTACCGCATTCAGCGGTTCCTGTACAAAGGACTGTCAACGCGCTCGACGAAGTAACACCGGTTGAACCGGGGCGAACCGCGCGGCCGTGGGGAACGGCCGCGCGAGTCGAGGGGAGGGAAAGCGGGAGGACGCGAACGAGAACTTCGCGGCCGATTATAGAGCGCGCCCGCGCTCGCCGCCCTCGTCCCGGAGCTCACTTGGGTTGACAATCCGCAACGGGACTGCAGCTTCGATCCGAGCGTTTGCGTGGCCGGGTCGGGCCCCGTTGCGCCTTGTCAACCCAAGTGGCTCCGGGTGTAGGTACGACATATAATCACCCGTTTCAGAAATGCGCATGGCACGGCGATTCGTGATCAGCGGACGCGTCCAGGGCGTCGGCTTCCGCTGGTTCGCGCAGGACGCCGCTGTGCGCGAGGGCGTTTCCGGCTGGGTGCAGAACCTGCCGGACGGACGCGTCGAGGCGTTCCTCGAGGGCGACCACGAAGCGGTGACGCGCGTCGAGCGGGCGCTGAGATCCGGCCCACGCGGCGCGCGGATCGAGAGCGTCTACGTGGCGGATGAGGAGCCGGCCGGGACGATCAAGGGGTTTGCGATTAAATGATGTAACGCTCCTCCGGGTCATGACACATATCTTTAGCCGTCCGACCAGGGCCGTGCCAAGGAGGCGTGCATGGCCCGCAACGAAGATCCCCCGGACCTGTTTCGAAACGCCTACGAAAGCTCTCCGCGACGCGGCGCTGGCTGGTGCCCTCTGGGTCCGCGGCGGGCCGGGAGCAGATCATCGGCGAGTACGCGCTGGATCATGCTGGCAAGTAGTGTCTCAGTTTGCCTGAGCCTCTGCTGGCACCATGACCCGCCGGTGATCGCTCCGTCCGGCTTATAATTTTCGTTTCCCATGATGGACCTGAAGCTGCTCATCCGCGAAGTTCCGGACTTCCCGAAGCCGGGCATCAACTTCTACGACATCACGACGCTGCTCAAGGATCGCCTGGGCCTCCACGCGACGATCGACTCGCTCGCCTCGCCCTACGACGACGCGCGCATCGACCTCGTCGTCGGCATCGAGAGCCGCGGATTCATTCTCGCCTCGGCGGTGGCGGAGCGCATCGGCGCGGGATTCATCCCGGTCAGGAAACCCGGCAAGCTGCCGGCGAAGGCGATCAAGGAAACCTACGCCTTGGAATACGGGACGGACGCGCTCGAGATCCACGCCGACGCGCTCGAGAAGGGACAGCGCGTGCTCATCGTCGACGATGTGCTGGCGACCGGCGGGACGGCAGCGGCGGCGGCGGAGCTGGTGAAGAAGCTGGGAGGCGAACTGCACGGCCTCGCGTTCCTCATCGAATTGACGTTTCTGAATGGGAAGTCGAAACTCGCTGGTCAAAACGTGTTCTCGGTGTTGCAGTACTAAATTAGTTGGCTTGGCCTCCTTGAGCCTTTAGCCCTGAGCCTCGAGCCAGTAGAATTAATCGCAACGTCCCCGTAGCTCAGCTGGATAGAGCGCGCGCCTCCTAAGCGCGAGGCCGACGGTTCAAATCCGTCCGGGGACGCCAATGGAAACACTCGGCTCAGGGCTCAAGACTCATGGCTCACGCCAGAAGCCCCCTGAGCCTTAAGCCCTAAGCCTTGAGCCTGAATTTATGAAGACCAAACATCGTCGTGAGCTGAAAGAAAACGATCTCATGAGGGCGCTGACCGCCACGCGGGAGTGGTTCGAGCCGCGGCAGAAATATGTCGGCGTCGCGATGCTGGGCATCGTCATTGCCGCCGGCATTGTGGTCGGCGTCCTGGCGTGGCGCACCAGCCGGCAGTCGCGCGGGCAGGACCTGCTTGCGGACGCGATGGTCATCCTGAATACGGCGGTCGTGCCGGTCACGCAGACGACGACCCCGGGCGAGGCGCCGGCAGCGGCGTCGATCACCGCCACGGGTACGTTCTTCACCGAGGCGCAGAAGCTGAACGCGGCGCTGTCGAAGTTGAAGGCGGCGGCCGAGGCATATCCGGATGCCGGGGCGGGCATCACCGCGCGCTACCACCTGGCGTCATCGCTCGCGGCGCTCGGCAAGCAGAAGGACGCGATCGGGCAGTTCGACGAGGTGGTCAGGCGCGCCGGCGTCAACAGCCTCTACGGCCGGATGGCGCAGCTTGGGAAAGCGGATGCGCAGGCGCAGGCGGGAGAGATCGACGCGGCGATCGCCACGTGGAAGGATCTCGCGGCGAAGAAGGACGCGAATCTTCCCGAGGACGCGATCCTGATGGAGCTCGCGAAGGCATACCAGGCGAAGGGAGATACCGCGGAGGCGCGGAAGACGTTCAACGAGATCGTCGACAACCACCCGGATTCGCCGTACGTCGCCGACGCCCGCAAAGAGCTGGAATCGCTCAAGGGCTAGGCCGACCTGAAGGTCGGCCTCTACGTTAGGAAATTCAACCACGAAGCCACGAAGATCTCGAAGGACACGAAACCAAATTGGTATTTCGTGTTCTTCGCGTCCTTCGTGTTTTCGTGGTTAATTCTTCTTCACGTCCTTCAGCGATTCGAAATCTCCCACGGCATTGATGTGAAGGCCGGTCAGCGTGTGCTGCGCGACGGCCACGTTCGTGCGATTCCACAGGCTGATGTACGGCGCGTCCCCGGCAATCAGCCTCTGCGCCGCGCCGTAGTACTTCTTCCGTTCCGATTCGCTCGCCGCGGTGCCCGCGAGGTCGATCAGGTGATCGACGTCCGCGTTGCTGTAGTGCCCGCGGTTGAAGCCGGCGGGCGGCACCTGCGTCGAGTGGAACACGCGCCGCAGGATGTCGGGATCGACCAGCGCACCGCCGGTCCAGATCAGCGAATACATCTGAAAGTTCCCCTTGATGACGTCCGCGTACATCGTCGAGAACTCGTACGAGCGCACGTCGAGATTGACGCCGATGCGCCGCAGGTCCTCCTGGATGACCGTCGCCTGCAGCCGGTACTCGTCCGTGGTGGACGTCTTCAGCGAAATCGTCATGCGCGGCAGCGGCCCGTCGCCGTCCGGATCCTTGTAGCCGGCTTCGTCGAGGAGCTGTTTTGCGCGCGCCGGATCGTAGGTGAATTGAAAGATGCCTGGCTCGTATGCCCACGCCTGTGATGGAATCAGCCCGGTCGCCTGGCGCGCGAGCCCGCGGCGCAGGTATTCGACGATGGCCCGGCGATCGATCGCATAGCCGATCGCGTGACGCACACGCGTGTCCGCGAGGATCGGATCGCGCATGTTGAAGCCGAGATACGCGAAGTCGAGCCCCGGCGACTGCGCGATGCGGTAGCGCCCTTCTTTCTCGAGCTGGTAGACGATGTCGGGAGGGAGGTCGTTGACGACGAGATCGATCGAGCCTTTGCGAAGTTCGAGGCCGCGCATGGTGTCGTCAGGGAGAACGCGGATGACGAGGCCGGCGTTCTTTGGAGGGCCCTCGTAGTAGTTCCCGAACGGCGCGAGGATGACCTGGTCGTCCACGTCATAGCGGACGAACTTATACGGACCGGTGCCGATCGGATGCGACGCGAAGTCAGGTCCTGCACCCGCCGGCACGATCGGCGGCGAGACAAGCTGAATCGGAAACGCGCCGAATGGCTCCTTGAGCGCGAACTTCACGCGATAGTCGTCCAGTGCTTCCACTGACTTCAGCACTCGGAACGCGCCCTTGTACGGCGAGAGGAACGTGGGATCGAGATACTGCCCGTAGTTGAAGACGACGTCCTTCGCGGTGAGCTCGTGGCCGTCGTGAAACTTCACGCCATGGCGAAGCGTGGCGATGTAGGTGAGCGGGTCCGGATTGTCGAGGCGCTCCGCCAGCGCCGGCTTGACACGCAGGTCGTCGCCGATGTCCATCAACGAGCCGAAGATCAGCTGATCGATGCGGCCGGAGGTCTCGTCGGTACCGAAGCGCGGGTCGATGTTGTTGGGGCCGGTTCGCACGGCCACGACGATCGCCCCGACCGGTGCTGACGCTTCCGGCGCTGAGCATGACGTCGCCACCAGGATGGCGACAACTCCCAAGATCCAACTCCCAACTCCCCAAACGTTCAGATCCGTTCGAGCGTGCGCGCCTTGGGAGTTGGCGTTTTGGCAGTTGGGAATTGGCATCGTCATTCTTCAACGAGCGTCTTCAACGTGGCGAGCAGCTCGAGCGCCTGGCGCGGCGTCGTGTCGTCGATGTCCACGGCCTTGAGGCGTTTCGTCAATTCATTATCGCGCGGGGGTAGGCGGACCTGAAGGTCCGTCTCTACGACGTCCGCCTCTACGACGTCGACGTGTACGCCCGTTGGTGGATCGGCCGGACGGGCGAACAGCGCGAGCTGGAGAGACTGTGGATCGTTTGCAGAGCCGGAGAGGGTGGGACGGCCGCCGCGCGACAGCTCGTCGCGCTCGAGGCCGCCGAGAATCTCGCGGGCGCGCGCGATGACGGACGCGGGCAGGCCCGCAAGCCGAGCCACCTGGATGCCGTAGCTCCGATCCGATCGGCCCGGGACGATCTTCCGCAGGAAGATGATGTCCTCCTTCCACTCGCGAGCGGAGACGTGCGCGTTGACGACGCCGGGCAGCGAGTCGGCGAGGTCGGTCAGCTCGTGATAGTGCGTGGCGAAGAGCGTCTTCGGCCGCGCCTTCGGGTTGGTCGCAAGATATTCGGCCACCGCCCACGCGATGCTCAGACCGTCGAAGGTGGAGGTGCCGCGGCCGATCTCGTCGAGCACGACGAGGCTGCGCGAGGTCGAGGCGTGCAGGATGTTCGCGGTCTCCTGCATCTCCACCATGAAGGTCGACTGGCCGCGCGCGATGTTGTCGGACGCGCCGACGCGCGCGAAGATGCGGTCGACGATCGGAATCTTCGCGTCCTTCGCGGGAACGAAGGATCCGATCTGCGCCAGCATCGGCAGCAGCGCAACCTGGCGCAGATAGGTCGACTTGCCGCCCATGTTCGGGCCGGTCAGGATCACGAGCTGCCTCGCGTCCCCGTTGAGATCGATGTCGTTCGGCACAAAGGGGTCGCTTGCGAAGCGCTCGACGACCGGATGACGAGAATCGGTGGCGAGGAACTCGTCGCCATCGTGCACGTGCGGCTTGGTGAAGTTGGCGATCGCCGCGGTCTCGGCCAGGCCGGCCAGCACGTCGAGCGTCGCGAGCGCGCGGGCGGTGTCCTGGATGCGCGGCGCCTCGGCGGCAATCGCCTTGCGCAGCGTCTCGAAGATCTCCAGCTCGCGCTCGAGGATGCGCTCGTCCGCCCCGAGCACCTTCTCCTCGTATTCCTTCAGCGCGGGCGTGGTGAACCGCTCGCCGCCGGCAATCGTCTGCTTGCGCTGGTAGTCAGCCGGCGCGTTGTGCAGGTTCGACTTCGAGATTTCGATGTAGTACCCGAACACGCGGTTGAAGCGGACCTTGAGCGAGTTGATGCCGGTCCGCGCGCGCTCGCGATCCTCCATCTCGGCGATCACCTGGCGGCCCGAGCGGCTGATCGTCTTGATTTCGTCGAGCTCCGGGTCGACGCCGTCGCGCGTGAAGCCGCCGTCACGCGCGAACGCGCCAGGCTCGTCGATGAGCGTCCGCTCGATCAGATCGCGAACGTCCGCCAGATCGTCGAGCTCGGCGAGGAGGCTCCGGAGCAGCGGCGCCTGCACCTCGTCCAGCAGAAGCCTGAGGCGCGGGATGACCGCGATCGAAAGACGCAGCGCCACAAGATCCCGCGGGCCGGCCGTGCCGAGCGCGGCGCGCGCGAGGAGGCGCTCGATGTCGTGGACGGTCTTCAGGACCTCGCGAAACTTGCCGCGGTCGGTCGCGCGGAAGGCCAGCTCCTCGACCGAGTCGAGGCGATCGCAGATCCGCTCGAGCGAGACGAGCGGGCGGAGCAGCCAGGCGCGAAGCATGCGGCCGCCCATCGAGGTGACCGTGCGATCGATCTCGTTGAGCAGCGAGCCCTGCGGTCCGCCCTCGCTGCCGGCCACGACCTCGAGGTGCTTCAGCGTGATCGAATCGATGACGAGGCACTCGGCGAGCGCCTTGTAACTGATCGCGCGCACGTGCGCGAGGCCGGCCTTCTGCGTGTCGCGGAGATACGCGACGAGCCCGCCGGCGGCCTGGATCGCGGCGGCGCGGCCGTCGAGGCCGAATCCGTCGAGACCGTGCGTCTTGAGCTGATCGAGCAGCGCGCGACGCGCCGCTTCGGGCTCGAAGCCCCAGGCGTCGGCGGTCGTGACGGGGATCTGGAGGCGCGCGATCGCCGGGAGCTTCTCGATAATGTAGGGCGGGTCCTGCTTTGAAGACCCGCCGGCGGGAATAACGATCTCGCGCGGGCGGAGGACGGCGATCTCGTCGGCCAGCGCCTGGAGTCCGTCGGCGCCGTGATATTCGGCGGTCGTGAATTCGCCGGTGGAAAGGTCGAGCAACGCGACGCCGTACACAGCTGGCAGCGGGCAGCGGGCAGCGGGCAGCGGGTGGCCTGCAGCCGGCGGTTCGGCGCGAGTGTCAGCAACGCCCTGCCCGCTGCCCGCTGCCTGCTGCATGCTGACAATGCTCATCAGAAACGCGGGCTCGCGCGCGTCCAGATAGTTCGCATCCGTCAGCGTGCCGGGCGAGACGACGCGAACGACCTCGCGGCGGACGAGCCCCTTGGCTTTCTTCGGATCTTCGACCTGCTCGCAGATGGCGACGCGGAAGCCTTTCCTCACGAGCTTCGCCAGGTAGCCGTCCATCGCGTGAAACGGGACGCCGCACATCGGGATGCCGTTGCCTCCGGCGTCCTTCGAGCGCGACGTCAGCGTGAGGTCGAGCGCGCGCGCCGCCACGAGCGCGTCCTCGTAGAACATCTCGTAGAAGTCGCCCATGCGGAAGAAGACGATCGCGTCGCGGTGCTGCCGCTTCGCGTCGAGGTATTGCCGCATGGCGGGCGTGGCGGTGGCCGGCGATGACATAAGGTCATAACCACGAAATCACGAAGATCCCGAAGATCACGAAAAACAAATTTGGTTTCGTGTCCTTCGCGTTCTTCGTGATCTTCGTGGTTGAGTTCCGGGTTGTATTATCGCTGATGGCATGTTGATTCTCGCCCTTGACACGACGACGCGCGCGGGGAGTTGCGCGTTGGCGCGCGATGGCGAGGTGCTGCGCGAGGAGGGGAGCGACGCGTCGAAGCCGCAGGCGGCGCGGCTGCCGGGCGAGCTGATGGCGCTGCTCGACGCCGCGGGCGTGACGCTCACTGACATCGACGCGTTCGGGGTGGCGACGGGGCCGGGATCGTTCACGGGCCTGCGGATCGGGATCGCCGCGATGCAGGGGCTGGCGTTCGCGGAGGGGAAGCCGCTCATCGGGATATCTGCTTTGGATGCTCTTTTCACGTGCGGGGCGAGCCATTGGCACCCCACCGCGCATGGCGCGGCGGGGACCCCTCCAGAGGGCTCGCCTCGCCGACCCGAAGGGTCCGCGCCGCACATCTCGGCTGTCCGGGTCGCGACCTGGGTGGATGCCTGGCGCGGGGACGTCTACGCCGCCCTGTACGAGAATGGGCGCGCCATCGCGGAGCCTATGGTCGCG
>JAHFUO010000005.1:45268-70460 GCA_023265015.1 Acidobacteriota bacterium
CGAAGGGTCCGCGCCGCACATCTCGGCTGTCCGGGTCGCGACCTGGGTGGATGCCTGGCGCGGGGACGTCTACGCCGCCCTGTACGAGAATGGGCGCGCCATCGCGGAGCCTATGGTCGCGAAGCCGGAAGATCTCTTGCGGGCCTTGGCGGCCCGTGAAGGGCCGCCCTACGACGGGATGGCGGGCCGTAAAGGCCCGCCCTACGATCGCGGACCTGACAAAGTCCGCGCCGCCACAAACACCCTATTTATTGGTGATGGCGCGGCAACGTATCGCGAGGTGATCGTTGCCACGCTCGGCGATGCGGCGCGCATCGCGGAGCCGCCGACCCCGCTGCTTGCCGGCACGATCGCGCAGCTTGCGACGGTCGCCTACAAGGCCGGCCAGCATCCGCCGCCGCACGCGATTCGGCCGCTCTATGTGCGCCGGCCGGATGCGGAAATCGCTCGCGGACCCAAAGAGTCCGCGCCGCATAGTGTTCGGCAAACATGAATGTGGTTCCCGCGTATACGATCGAGCTGCTGGAGGGCGAGAGCGATCTCGACGGGCTTCTCGAGGTCGAGGTCGAGTCATTCACCAGCCCCTGGACGCGCGAGATGTACGCCTGGGAGCTGCAGAACCGCTCCGTCTGCCACATCTACATCGTCCGGACACCCGACTGCGCGGTCGCTGGCTTCTGCGCTTTCTGGCTCGTGTTCGACGAGATTCACATCAACAACCTCGCGCTGCGGCCGCAGTACCGCGGCCAGGGCTACGGCACGGCGTTGATGCATCACGTCCTTGTCGAGGCGCGGCGCCTGGGCGCCAGACGCGCCACGCTGGAAGTGCGGACCAGCAACGCCGGCGCCCTGCGGCTGTACGAGCGCCTCGGGTTCTACGTGGCCGGCACGAGAAAGCACTACTACTCGAGCCCGGTCGAAGACGCGCTGATCCTGTGGAGGGACGAGCCGTGAAATTCATCATCGACAGCCAGACTCGCGCTGTGCTACGTTCCGCGTAGAGAAATCGGGTCTCTCACCTTCGATAAAGGAGGTACGGCGTATGAGCGCAGCAGAAGCGCAGGAAGCGAAGAATTTCCTGCTGCAGAGCGACCAGCAGTTCCGCCAGCTTGTCGAGCAGCACAACCAGCTTGACCATCGCCTGCACCAGCTCACCGAAAAGCACTACCTCTCAGATACCGAACAATTCGAACAAGTCACCCTCAAGAAGCGCAAGCTCGCGTTGAAGGATCAGATGGAGCAGATCGTCCGCGAATACGCGAGCCAGCGCAGCCGCGCCTCGTAAACGCGCGCAAGACAAGACCCGGGCGGTCGCAAATTCCGGGGCGGGTCTAAAGACCCGCCCCTACGCTGTACGGAGAAGACCCGCCCCAACCCTATACGATTGGTGCATGCGCATTGACCCTGCGGGCTGGCCGTTCATCGGCAGCTCGCTGATCCTCGCGATCCTCGCCGCATGGTTCCTTGGCGGCGGCTACGCGACGATTTTTCTCATCCTCACGTGCGTCTTTCTCTTCTTCTTCCGTGACCCTGAGAGGCCGATCACACAGGCTGCTGGAGCGGTGCTCTCCCCGGCCGACGGCCGAGTCATGGTCGCGGGCGTGCCCACCGGCGAGGCCTGCCCGGCCGGGAACTGGCAGCAAATCAGCATCTTCCTGTCCCCGACGGACGTGCACGTAAACCGGATACCGATTGGGGGTAAGGTGACGAAGGTGGAGTATCATCCCGGCCGTTTCCTCCCGGCGTACCGGGCCGACGCCGGGGACCTCAACGAATACACCGAGGTCCACGTTGACCATCACGGCCAGCCATTCGTGGTCCGGCAGATCGTCGGCGTGCTCGCGCGGCGCATCGTCTGCCGCATCAAGGAAGGCGATGTCGTCCAGGCGGGCGATCGGTTCGGGGTCATGAAGTTCGGGTCGCGGATGGACGTCTTCATCCCGGCCAGCGCAGCGCTCGCGGTGAAGGTCAACGACAAAGTCGTCGGCGGCGTCACCGTGATCGCGAGATTGGCAACGCCATGAGCGAAGAACCTGACTACCAATCACGGATTCGCGTCCTGCCGCCGTCGCGGCGGAAGCCCGGCGCGCGCCGGTTTCGGCGGGGTGTCTACCTGCTGCCGAGCATGTTCACGATGGCCAACATGTTCTGCGGCTACGCCTGCATCGTCTACTCGATGCGCGGCGAGCTGGAGAAGGCGGCGCCGCTCATCGGCTTCGCGATCATCGTCGACATGCTGGACGGCCGGATTGCCCGGATGACCGGCAGCACGAGCGAGTTCGGCGTCGAGTTCGATTCGCTGGCCGACATCGTCTCGTTTGGGGTGGCCCCGGCGATCATGGCGTTCCAGTGGGGGCTGCAGCCGCTCGGCCGAATCGGATGGGCGGCGGGCTTCATCTTCGTCGCGGCCGCGGCGATTCGCCTCGCGCGCTTCAACATCCAGACCGGGACGGTGGACAAGCGCTACTTCGTGGGACTGCCGAGTCCGGCGGCGGCGGCGGTGCCCGCGGCGACGATCTATTTCTACCCGGCTGGATTCCAGACGTCGGCGCTGGCGCTGCCGGTGCTGGCGCTGGTGATCGGCCCGGCGCTGTTGATGGTGAGCACCGTCCGCTTCTGGAGCTTCAAGACGATCGATCTGCAGTCGCGCCGCTCGTACCCGGTCCTGATCCTGCTGGCGCTGGGCCTGGCGCTGTTCGTCGCGCACGAAATCATGCTGGTCGTGATGGCGTATGCCTACCTGGCATCCGGGCTGGTCATGTTCGCGTGGGGACGCCTGCGGCGGCACAGCCACGAAGGCCACGAAGACGAATTAGTCAACCACGAAGGACACGAAGTGCATTCTCCGTGACCTTCGTGGTTGAATCCGTCTTTGTGGCCTCCGATCAGAACGCGATGCGGAATCCCAACTGCACCATGCGCGGCTGGTACGCGAGACCCAGGTTCTGGACCGGCTTCCCGTAACTCACGTTGCTTTCTGCGAGCGTGTAGGCGCCGTAGTTCGCATGGTTGAACAGGTTGTACGCCTCCACGATCCCATCCACCGACCTGCGGCCACCGAGACCGAACCGGCGCAGGAGCCGGAGATCGACTCTGTGCAGCGGCAGCCCGACGAAGTTGTTGCGCGGCACGATACTGCCATCCGGGCGCAGGCGAGTGCGATCGCCGCCACCATAGGTGGACGCGAAGCGCTGGCCCGAGCCGTAAAAATAGAGCCCGCTCACCTGGAAGCCGTACCCGGCGTCCCAGATGCCGTTGAACACCGCGCGGTGGCGCTGGTCCGTGGTTGCCAACCCATACTCTTCTCCCTGGTCCTGCACCAGTTTGAGTGACGGGGCCGGCGACGTAGTCCCATCCTTGTAGACCGAGAGCGTATACGTGCCCGAGGCTTGCCACCGGTGACTCAAGCGCTTCGTGAATGCTGTTTCCAACGCGTGAAAATTGGACCACCCCTGCGATTGGTACGCGTTGACAGTGCCCCAGTCGGCATACACCGCACGGGTGGCATCCGTGGAGACATAGTTCACGCCGGTGACGGGGTTGTAGGTCAGATTGATGTTCCGCTGGAAGAGCTCGTGCCGGCTGTTGTTCACGACATAATCCGCCTGAAGCGCCATCGTCGCGCCGAACTGTCGTTGCACGCCGATCGACGACTGATAGCTGTAAGGGAACTTCAGATTCGGCGTCGCAATTTGTGAAACGCTCTTCCGGAGGCCGGGAATTTTCAAGGCCTCCTCGTAGGTCGGCTGCGGCTTGCCATTCCACGGGTTCCCTGCAAAGTCAGGCCGGCCATCGTACGCAATCTGCGCATTGATTTCCCCTCCGCCGTAGCGTTCCGTCCAGGAAGAGACCTGGTCGGAGACGTCGGCGAAGTACTTCCCGACTCCACCGCGAATCACGGTTCGGTCGTTGAGCGTATAGGCGAAGCCAACTCGCGGCCCGAACCTGTTTTTCTCGATGGAACGCCCGGCGTCCACCCACGGCAGAATGGCCTTTCTCTCTGCAAATTGCCCTTTGCTGACGTCGTAGCGTAGTCCAAGGTTGATGGTCAGGCGAGAGGTCATCGTCCAATCGTCCTGCACCCAGCCTGCGGCGATTTCCTTGGGAGTTTGTTGCTTGAACCCGGACGCCGAAATGCCCACCGAGTACGTCCTGAAGAGCGGGGACAGCGGCGCCAGGTTCCAGGTCGAGACATCCAGGATGTTCGGGAACAGCGACTCGAGATTGGCCGGAGGCCTGTTGCTTCCGCCGTCATAGGTCCCCATGCAATTGGTGCATTGAAAATAGGGTCCCCACTGGTGAAGCCATTCACCACCGAGGTGCGTGGTATGGCGTCCCCTGAAGTTGTAATAGGTCCTGTAGTCATCACGGAACGAGTACTGGACCTGGCCATTGCGCTGCGGCGCATTCGTGTGCGCCTGCCCGATCGCAAAGCCGCTGAACGTCATTCGTGGCGCGCCTCTCCCCTTGGCCCATGAAGGAAAGGACGCATTGGCGGGGTGATTCGCAAACAGCGCGGTGGGAAGCGCCTGGAAGAAGAAGTCGTCATAGCCCACCTTGATCTCGTTGACGGCCCTGGTGCCGAGAACCTGCGTCAGCGCACCGTAGACTTCGTTGCTTGGCCGTGCCGTTGACTCGGTCGACGACGGCGATTGGGAGGAGCCGCCCGTGTAACGCGGATCGAACGGTGTAAAGAGCCGCGACACGTTGCCGCGCACCATGAGGCGGACCTGGGAGGAGAACTGGAAATCCACCCGGCCACCAGCCTTCGGGTCCGTGCGGGTCCCGGTGAGGTCCCGGTTGAAGCTCTTGTAGGCGGTCGTATAGGTTTGCGTGGACGGCTCGCGCTCGTATTCGTAGTTGGCAAAGAAATGGATCTTATCCTTCCGGATTGGACCGCCGAAGGTTGTGCTGAACTGTTGATTCGAGTAGGGGAGCACGCGACTCGTCACAAAATCGGACGCATTCATGCGGTCGCTCCGAAAGTAGCCCGCAGTGGTGCCCGTGAACGTATTGGTTCCCGATTTCGTGACCGCGTTGACCTGCACGCCCGCCGAACGGCCCTGGCTGGCGTCGAATCGGTTTGCCACGAACTCGAACTCCGCAATCGAGTCCCGCGAGTAATGAGGCTGACCGAAGCCGGTCGCCGAAATCGTAGACGTCACCTGGTGACCGTCAACATTCAACTGGGAGGTGCCGACTGACGCTTTAGGCATCAGGTCGTCGCTGGACACCGTGTTGACCCGGCTCCCCGCCGCCAGCATCGTCAGATCCAGCCAGTTCCGGCCATTCACCGGGAGCTCAGAGAGCTGCCGCGGATCAATGTTGGTGGCCTGACTTGACCGGGTCGTGTCAACGAGCGGCGCTTCGCCGGTGACGGTCACCGACTCTTGCACGGTCGATGGGGCCAACTGGAGATTCACCACGGCCTGCTGCCCGACCAGCAGCTCCACTCCGCTTCGCGTGACCACTGCGAAACCCTGAAGCTGCGCGGTGATGCGATAAGCGCCCGTGCGCAGGGGAATCTGAAACACCCCGCGCTCGTCGGTGACTCCCTCAAACGTGTTTCCAGACGCCTCGTGGACCGCTGTCACCGTGACCCCGGGCAGCACGCCGCCGGTGGTATCGGTCACGGTCCCACTGAGCGTCGCTTCTTGTGCGTGAGCAATAACGGGCAGCGCCAAGATCGCAAGGATTCCGACCAGCCGTCCAAGAACATCGGCTCTCATTAGGATCCTCCTCATGTCTAATCCCGGAGCTCACTTGGGTTGACAATCCGCAACGGGACTGCAGCTTCGATCCGAGCGTCTGCGTGGCCGGGTCGGGCCCCGTTGCGCCTTGTCAACCCAAGTGGGCTCCGGGCGTAAGCCGGGGTTTCCGATTGGGTGTCCAGATTGGCACCGTTTATACACCGAAAACCCGTCACAAAGCGCACAAAGACGTACATAACCACGAAGGTCACGAAGGTCACGAAGAATTTCTTTTTACTTCGTGCTCTTGTCGATCGGTAGGGTGATCTCGACTGTTGCCCCTCGGTCGCGCTCGCTGGTGATCGCGATCGTCCCTCCATTCAGCTCCACGTTGCGCTTCGCAATTGGCAATCCCAACCCCGTGCCGCTCGCCTTGGTGGAGAAGTACGGCTCGAAGGCGCGCGCGAGCGCGTCGGCATCCATGCCTGCTCCCGTGTCCGACACGCGAATCGCCACCACGTCGCCTTCGGCGCAGACGACGATCGTGAGCGCGCCGTGGGTGCCCATGGCGTGGAGCGCGTTCTCGATGATGTTCGTCAGCGCGCGGGTGATGAGCGTGCGATCGACGTAGACCTGCGGCAGGCCGGACGGGACGTCGATCTCGAAGTGGATCTGCCCGCTGAGCGCGTTCCGATACGGGTCGGAGATCTCGCGCAGCAGCTCCGCGACGTCGACCCGCGCAAGCTGGACGGTCGGTGCCGAGGCGAAGCTGGAGAACTCCGAGGCGATCTGCCGCAGGAGCTTTACCTGCGCGAGGATCGTCGCGACCGATTGATCGAGCATGGGGCTGAGCGGCTCGCCGCGATCTGCGTTCACGCGGCGGAGATGCTCGGCGTTGAGCTGAATCGGTGTCAGGGGGTTCTTGATCTCGTGCGCCACCTGGCGCGCCATTTCCGCCCACGCCTCCAGGCGATGCGTCCGCTCCAGCTCGTCGCGCTGCCGCTGGAGATCTCGCGCCATGCTGTTGAAGTCTTCGACCAGCCTGCGCAGCTCGTCGGACGAGGTCGCGGTTACGCGCGCGTCGAGGTCGCCGCGGGCGATACGCCGTGTGGCCCGCGTCAGGCGATTCACGGGATCGGCAATCCGCTCGGCCATCGAATAACCGATACCAGCGCCCGCCAGGATGAAGATCAGCGCGGCGAGCAGCACGCGGCGATCGAGCGTGTCGATCTGCCCTTCGATCTCCTGCGCGCGCGACCCGAGCGCCACCGTGAGAATCGCGTCGAGCTGCCGCGCCGTCATCCGCGTCCCCGCGACCAGGAAGTCGGTGGCGCCAATCTGCTCGCGCGCCACCGTCGTGCCTTCGTTGCGAAGCTGCAGCGGGCGGTAGACATCAGCCGGCGTTCGGATCGGAAGCACGCCCGAGGCGAAGAGGTTCCGCTCGCTCGTGGCAAGCAGCCGTGGGCCGCTGAAGATGTTGACGTCCTGATCGATCAGCCGGCTGACCCACACCATCAGGTTGTCGTCGATGCCGACGCCCTGCTGCGCCGCGCGCGGCGCGACAAGATCTTCGACAACGCGCTGCGCGGCGGAGGCGGTCCGCACGGCTTCCTGATCCACGTTCGCGCGCATCTGATCGGCCACGTAGTTGCGCGTGACGATGGCCAGCGCAACGACAGGGAAGAACGTGACGGCGACGAACGCCAGGAAGAGCTTGCGGTAGAAGCTGGCGCGCACCTCGCGCAGCAGCGCACGGGCGCTCGTGGCGCGGCGGCTGATGGCGCTGAAGGCCGCCGTGAGCGCGAGGAGCAGGAGATAGGTGACCGCGGCGAGCACGGTGAGCTCGGCGAGGTTCATCAGGTGGCCGAGGATCGTAACGAGGGGAAAGCCAAGCGCGTAGATCCCGCCGCGATCGTTCAACAGGTAGACGTCGTACGGCTGTCCGCCGCGCTCCAGCCGCGCCCAGATCGGCTGCCGCAACTGCATCACGCTCGCGAACACCGCATCGTCCATTTGCCACGCGGTATCGGTGGACGAGTAGAGCGGCGTGCGGCTCCAGCCGTACACCGCGAATTCGACGTCGCCCCCCGAGACGCCTTCCTCGCGAAGCGGCTCGGCGGGGCGCAGCAGCTCGACGTAGGGGCTCTTCGATGCGATGAACGGCAGGTTGGCGTAGTCGAGCATCGCATGGACGACGATCGAGCCGACCACGCGGGAGCCGCCAGGCGGATCGCTCACGCACACCGCGCGGCTTGCGCTCAGGACTCGCCGCTCGACGGCAAAGAATGGCGACACCTCCTCGAAGGTGTCCCACGAGCAGACGCGCTCTTCGGACGTGGGAACCGCGTTGAGATCGTCGGGAAGGTTGAACGCGAAGCGGCTCACGAGGCGGCCGTCGGGCCCGAACAGCTCGACCGACGATGTGACGGGGTAGGCGGCAAGGCCGGTGATGCGCCAGACCTGGAATGCGCGATCGGTGACCGCCTCGGATCCCGCCGGCCCCGGCGGCACCGACACGAGATCGGTGAGGCCGGGGAAGCGATCGATCTGCTCGAGGCTCTGCTGCACGAGCTGCTGAATCGTCTGGCGTTGATTCAGCGCCTGCGGGCCGTAGCGCGTCTGGACGAGCTGCTTCTTCGCCTGGCGCGCGAGCTGAAACACGGTGGGGTAGAACGCGAGGGTCGGGACGACGAGTCCGAGCGTGAGCAGCGTGAGGCGGAATGCCTGCGAGCCGTGACGATAACGCCCCTTGATGCGCGTGGCGAAGATGCCGAGGATGGCGGCGACGCCAAGTGCCACGAGCAGCGGCCGGTACGCCGCGGCAGGCATGTCCCGCGCGAGCAGCACGAAGAACGGGAGCGCCCAGCAGGCGAGCGTGGCGAGCCGCATGCGCCAATCGCCGCGCGCGACGCGCCACGGGATGAACGCCGCTCGCATGATCAGCACCGCGCAGCCAAGCACCGTGACATCCCAGGTGACGATCCCGATCTGCAAGGCCAGGAGCGCGGCGTTCCACGGATGCAGCGAGTAGTGCAGCAGGTCGAGCGTGGTGTGGGCGATCGTGTCGGCGAGGAGCGCGCGATGCGCGAGCAGCACGCCAGCCACGCCGAAACCGGCCGCGAGCTGCACACCAAGGAAGAGGATCACGCCGGCAGGCGAGTCAACCGTGCGCCGCGCGTGGCGCCAGTTCAGCCGCCAGCCGTCGAGAGAAAAGAGGAGCAGCGCCACGAGCCCGCCGGCGGTCGCCGCGGTGGCGAGGAAGTCGAATGGCGATGTCAGGAGCGGCCGCAGCGGTGGCGACGCATACGCCGCCGCGGAAAAAATCTGCGCGTCGGACCAGTCGGCCGGCGACGCAAGGCGCAGCAGAAGACGAGCGCCGCCGATGACTGCGGCGACGGCGGCGAAGCCGGCGGGTCCGCTTCGCGGCACCCGCCCCACGTACGTAGGCCGGGTGCCGCGAAGCGGACCCGGCGACGAATTGCGCGAATCGAGGAGCGGCCCGCACAGCAGCAACGCGAAGATTGCCCCGGTGATCTCGGCGAGCGAGGCGGTGGCGCGGCGCCGGCGCTCGCGCGTGCGCACAATGTCGCCCGGCGTGACGATCGCCGTGACGAGATGCCTCTCGTTCGGGCCGACGACGTCGATCTGATTCGGATCGGCGCGCGTGCGCGCATCCTCGAATGCAAGCTCGAGCGACACCGGCGCGAGCTGGCCGGGAAACTGGAAGAGGTCTGCGCGGGAGGCGCCTACGGCATTCGGAGGGCGGATGGATTGCTCGGCAGCGACCGTGCCGACGCGGGCGCCGGCCGCGTCGGTGAGCGGCATCGCGTAGACGAGCCGCAGTCCGAGCGCGCCCTGCGCGATGAACCACGCCTCGTCGCCCTGGAGTCGATCTCTCGGCAGCTCCGACGGCCGGCCTGCCCACGCCACCGGGCGTCCATCGGCAGCGTAGGACGTGACTGCGAGCTCGACATCGCTGGTGTGCGCCACCACCGCGGCCTGCGCGGCGTCGAACAGTGTCCGCGCCGCGTTCTCGTCGCCCTGGGCCGCGGCGACCAGCGCGTCCGCGTTGGCAACCGGCCGGGCGACCACCTGGAGGCCGCGCGCCATCACGTCGAAGGCGCCGCGCACGTCGCGCTCGATGCGCTGGCGCGCCGACGCCTCGTCCGGGCCGATCACGACGCGCTCGGAGATGCGGCCGGCCGCCATCACCCCGAGCACGCACACGAGGCCGCTCAGCGCGATCCAGGCGAGCCGGCGGAGCGGGGAATCCACACGAGCATGATTTAACATGAAGCATCCCGTGTCTACAGAACTGCTCCTCAAACCCGTCCTGAAGCGCGGCGCGCTGATCGCTGCCGCCAACTGGCAGGTGACGCTGATCCAGGCGACCGCCGACTCGCTGTTCAAGCTGCTGATTGCGACGCCGGTCGTCGGCGGGCTGTTCCTGGCAGGACTCGTGATCGGGACGGCGCCGGAAGATCTCCTCAGCCTCGAGTGGCGCGAGATGGCCGGCACGATCGTCACCTCGCTCCTGTCGCATCCCGGCGTGCTGTCGGCGTTCCTGGCCTCGCTCGGGGTCGTGATGGTCGGCGGGTCGCTGTTCATCTTCCTGGTGAAGGCAGGATCGGTGGCGGTGCTGGTGCGCGGCGAGCGCGAGGCGGGCGCGATTGAGCAGCCGCCGCTGCACCTGGAAGTCGTGGGTCGAGCGGCGAAGTTCTCGGCGGAGACCTACATCGAGGCGGCGCGCGCGCTGTTCCCGCGATACGCGCGGCTCGGGTGCGTGTTGATGGTGGTATACCTCGTCTCAGGCGGCCTCTATCTCGCGGCCGTCTACGAGACCGGCTTCCACGGCGACCTGGGCGGGCTCATGACGCTGCTCATCACGACCGGCTTCGTCTCCTGGATCACGCTGATCAACCTCGTGTACCTGCTCATGCAGATCGTGATCGCCGCCGATGACTGCAGCGTCGCGCAGGCGTGGCCGCGCGTCGGCGCGTTCGTGCGGCAGCAGCGGCGCGGGGTGAGCGCGGTGTTCGGCGTCGTGCTCGTGCTGGTGGTTGCGGCGACCGGCGCGTCGCTGATCGCGACGGCGGCGCTCGGCCTCATCGCGTTCGTGCCGTTCATCGGGCTTGCGGTGTTGCCGCTGCAGCTCCTGGCGTGGATCTTCCGCGGCGTCGTGTTTCAGTATCTCGGCCTCACGTCGATCGGCGCGTATCTGCGTCTCTATCGCGAGTTTTTATCGGCGGGCCGGCTGAAGCCGGCGCCCACGTACGAAATGTTGGTACCCGACGATCGGGGGGGCCGGCTGTAGGAGCCGGCTTTCGTAGGGGCCGGCTTTAGCCGGCCCATCTCTAAATCCTAATGACCGACTACGACAGATTCCTGTCGCCCCTCGGGCGCAACCTTCACGAATCGGTGCTGCGCAAGATGGGGCAGGTGATCGCCTCGCGCGCCGGCGATCTCATCTCGTTTGCCGCCGGCTATCCGGATCCCGTCGGATTTCCGTGGGACGAGTTCCGCGAGATCGCGAACGAGCTGCTGTCGGGGAAGGACGGGTCGGTGCTGCAGTACGGGCCGACGCGCGGCTACCGGCCGCTGCTCGAGTCGATCCTCGGCGTGCTGGACGGCCGCGGCATCAAGGCGGATCTCAGCGAGGTGATGACATCGAGCGGCTCGCAGCAGGGGATCGATCTCGTGGCGCGCGTGCTGATCGCACCAGGCGATGCGGTGCTCGTCGAGGTACCGACCTATACCGGCGCGATCGCCGCGTTTCTCAACGCGCAGTGCCGCCTGGCCGGCGTGACGCAGGACGCGGATGGCATCAATCTCGAGGATCTCGATGCCGTCTGCATGCGCGAGCGCGGCGCCGGGAGTCGCGTCAACCTGCTCTATCTCGTGCCGAATTTCCAGAATCCGGCGGGGAGCCTCCTCAGCCTCGAGAAGCGCGCGCGGCTGCTCGAGTGGGCCGAGCGCCGCGACATCCTCATCGTCGAGGACGATCCATACGGCGTGCTGTATTTCGAGGACGCGACGAGCGCGGCGGAGACGCGGCCGATGAAGGCGGATGATGAGCGCGGGCGGGTGATTTACCTGAGCACGTTCTCGAAGACGCTCGCGCCAGGGTTCCGGGTCGCGTGGATCACCGCGGCCGCGCCGCTCATCGAGCGGTTCGATACGGCGAAGCAGTCGATGGATCTGATGTGCGGGATTCTCGACCAGCGCCTCGTCTATGAGTCGATCGTGCGCGGCGTGCTCGATCGGCAGGCCGCGCCGCTGCGGCAGCTCTATCGGATGCGGCGCGACGTGATGGAGCAGGCGCTGCGCGACCAGCTTGGCGGGCGGCTGACATGGATCGCGCCGAAGGGCGGGTTCTTCCTGTGGACGACGCTGCCGGAGGGCTACGACTGCGAGCCGCTGCTGAGGCGGGCGATGGAAGAGGGCGTGCTGTTCGTCATCGGCAGCGCGTTCTGCGTGGATGGGAGCGGACACGATCGGATTCGCCTGTCGTTCTCGTGGCCGTCGCCGGAGCGCCTGCGCGAAGGCGCGCGGCGGCTGGCGGTGGCGATGGACAGGTACGTGGGGGCCGGCTTTAGCCGGCCCGAGATCGTACGTGGGGGCCGGCTTTAGCCGGCCTGAGATCGTACGTGGGGGCCGGCTTTAGCCGGCCCTTCTCACGTCCTCGATCAACTCCTCTCTTGACCAAGTCGACGATCCCCAGAAGGGATAGTCGAGCGGCGACGCAACGAGACGTGCCCGCACTGGATTCTCAACGATGTATCGCGCAACCACGATTGTCTCTTCGTCATTTCTCAGAACGCGCTCATAGCCGTACCGTTGCCATAGCGCGTGCTTTGTCGCGCGTTTGAAATAGAAGCCCGAGTACTGTTTTGCACGCGCGACGAAACGTTTGAGATCGCAGTCGTCTCGCTGTGCCTCTACGAGAGCGTGAAAATGATCCGGCATGTAGCAGTACGCGTGAAGTGCAAACTGGTCGACAAGCGCGACGCGCAGTATTTGCTCGTGCACTGTGTCGACATTCGCGGCGGTGGCGAAGTGCGGGTTGCGCTCAAAGGTGCAGAAGGTCAGGAAATAGCGATATAGGCCGACGTACCCGAACGTCCGCAAATGGTGGGGATATTCGGACACGCCGCTCTGCGGAGCAAACGGCGGGCCGCTGTCGGGCCGGCTAAAGCCGGCCCCCACGTACGATCCCGACGGGCCGGCTAAAGCCGGCCCCCACGTCAATCCCTACCCGCCCTAGCGGGTCACGCGTTCCCGTTCCAGCCGCCGGCCGGGGAGCTCGGTCGTGAACGGCGTGTTGGCCGGCTCGGGCAGATTCATCGCCGTCGGCCGCAGGCCGATCGCGCGGCCGTCGCGCGTGATCACCACCATCGCGACCCGGTACGGCTTCAACTCTGGATCAATCAGCGGCGCACCCAGGAGATCCGACGGCGGCACGTATATCCCCGCCGGCAAACCGTCTTTCGCCACGAACGCGTCGATCTCCGACGTCACGCCGACAAGCACGACGATCTCCTCGTAGTCGGGCTCGCCGCCAAGCGTCCGCGGCGGCAGCACGGGACGCGTCGCGATCTGCCTGATCCACTGCTGATTCCCGCTTCCGCGATTGACGGCGCGCAGCACGTTATCGAGTGACGCGTAGTAGATGCGGTCCTTGAGGCCGGCCGATTCGCCCACCACGTCGCCCCCCGATCTCCATCGCCACGCCAGCCGCCCCTTCTCGTTGTCGAGCGCGTAGAGCGAATTGTTGGTCGATCCGACGAACACGCGATCGCGCGCCACCGACGGCTGGCTCAGCATCCCGTCGAGCTTCAACTCCCACGCGCGCGCGCCGTCCGCAACCGCCAGCGCGACGATCCGACTGTCGTCGAGCGCGAAGAACAGACGCGTCCCATCCGACACCGGCGCATGACGGGACGCCGCGCCAAGCGCGCGCGTCCACACCGTCCGCCCATCGTCTGCGGCAAACGCGATGACGTCGCCTGGATCGAACACGGCAACCAGGATCTCGCCCGAGGAGACGAGCGGCGAGATCATCGGCTTCTCGAACGACGTGCGCCATTTCTGGCCGCCGGTCGCGGGATCGAGCGCGTGGATCTCATCGCTCGCCGCGACGAACAGCACGTCGTCGTGGAGGACAGGGGGCCGCGCGCTCTCGATGTTGCGCTTCCACACCTTCGCGCCGGTCGCTCGATCGAGCGCCTGGATCTCTTCCGGCTGGATCGGGATGTAGACGCGGTCGGCATCCATCACGCCGCCGGCCGATGGCGAGCCGTCAAGCGTGGCGATCCACGCCTGGTCGGCGGGCAGAAGGGGAAACGGCTGCGGAACAAATTTCGCTTTCGGTTCAGCGCCCAAACAGACGCCGCCACCGGCCACCGTGATGACGAGGAGGAGAGCAAATATCGTGGGTGCGATCGGTCGAGCCACTATTCCTTGTGGGATAATAACGCGTTCGTGTCCCACCAAACCATTGTCGTACTGGATTTTGGGTCGCAGTACACGCAGTTGATCGCTCGGCGCCTGCGCGAGCTGTCGGTGTACTCCGAGATCATCCCGTTCAACACGCCGATCGGACAACTGCGCGAGAAGAGTCCTGCCGGGATCATTCTCTCAGGTGGTCCGAAGAGCGTGTCGGACGCGGGCGCGCCGAAATGCGCGCCGCAGCTCTTCGAGCTCGGCACGCCGGTGCTCGGCATCTGCTACGGCATGCAGTTGATGACCGATATGCTTGGCGGCGAGGTGCGGCGCTCCGGCCAGCGCGAGTTCGGCCACGCGCACGTGCGCGTGACCGGCAACGGCACGCCGCCAAAGCTCTTCATGCACGTGCCGCCAGAGCTACGCGTCTGGGCGAGTCACGGAGACGATGTGTCGGCTGTGCCACCGGGGTTTGCGGTGGCGGCCACGAGCGCGACCGCGCCGATTGCCGCGATGGAGGCGCCGGAGCGCCAGCTCTACGCGCTGCTGTTTCATCCGGAGGTGGCGCACACCGATTACGGCCTCGAGATCCTCCGCAACTTCGCGTACGGCGTGTGCGGCTGCGCCGGCGACTGGACGATCGCGTCGTTCATCGAGGAAGCGACCGAGCGCATCACGAGGCAAGTTGGCAACGGGAAAGTCGTCTGCGGCTTGTCGGGCGGCGTGGATTCGACGGTCGCCGCGATGCTCATTCACCGCGCGATCGGCGATCGCCTGACGTGCATCTTCGTCGACAACGGCCTGCTGCGGTCCGACGAGGCCAGCCAGATCAACAAACGATTCAGCGAGAAGCTGCGCCTGCCGCTCGACTTTGTCGACGCGTCGGCCATCTTTCTGGAGCGCCTGGCCGGCGTCACGGACCCGGAAACGAAGCGGAAGATCATCGGCGCCGCGTTCATCGATGTCTTCGAGAGGCGCGCGAAGGAGCTGGGCGGCTTCGAGTTCCTTGCCCAAGGCACGCTCTATCCGGACGTGATCGAGTCGGCTTCGGTCGGCGGCCCGGCCGTGGTGATTAAGAGTCATCACAACGTGGGCGGTCTGCCGGATCTCATGCATTTCACACTCGTGGAGCCGCTGCGGGATCTCTTCAAGGATGAAGTGCGCCGGGTGGGGCGGGATCTCGGCCTCGACACGGAGTTCGTCGTCCGCCAGCCGTTCCCGGGCCCGGGACTTGCTGTGCGCCTCATCGGCGAAATCACGAAGGAGCGGCTGGATCTCCTGCGCCTGGCGGACAAGATCGTCGCGGAGGAGATCCGGAAGGCCGGCTGGTACGAGCGGCTGTGGCAAAGCTTCGCGGTGCTGCTGCCGGTGCAGAGCGTGGGCGTGATGGGCGATGCGCGGACGTATGAATACACGGTCGCCATTCGGGCAGTGGAAAGCCTCGACGGCATGACCGCCGACTGGGCGCGCCTGCCGCACGAACTCCTCGCGACGATCTCCTCGCGCATCGTCAACGAAGTGCGTGGCATCAATCGCGTGGTCTATGACATATCGTCGAAACCACCTTCGACGATCGAGTGGGAATAAACCGGTTGGTGGTTGGTGGTTGGTGGTTCGTGGTTGGTGGTTGGTGGTTCGTGGTTGGTAAGTAATGGCTGAATTCGTTCATCTCCACCTGCACACCGAGTTCTCGCTGCTCGACGGCGCGTGCCGGATCGAGGAGCTGCTCGACGAGGCGGTCAGGTTGAAGATGCCGGCGCTTGGGGTGACCGAGCACGGCAACATGTTTTCGTCGGTGGCCTTCCACGACCACGCGCGCGATCGAGGGTTGAAGCCGATCCTTGGCTGCGAGGTCTACGTCGCGCAGGGAAGCCGCTTCGAGAAGTCGGGCCCGCAGACCGAGACGAATCACCTGGTTCTGCTCGCCGAAACCGGCGAAGGCTACAAGAACCTGATCAAGCTCGTGTCGGCGGGCTACACCGAAGGCTTCTACTACCGGCCGCGCATCGACAAGGAGCTGCTCGCGCAGCACGCGAAGGGGCTGATCGGGTTGAGCAGCTGCCTGAAGGGCGAGGTCGCGAGCGCGTTGAAGGTCGAGCAGACACGGCCGGCGCTCGAAGCCGCGGGCCGCCTTCGCGACATTCTTGGACCGAACAATTTCTACCTCGAGATGCAGTACCAGGGCATCGAGGACCAGAAGATCGTCAACAAAGGCCTTCTGCCGCTCGCGAAGGATCTCAGCCTGCCGCTCGTCGTCACCAACGACGTGCACTACCTGAAGCAGGGCGATCACCAGCCGCACGACATCCTGCTCTGCATCGGCACCGGCAAGACGGTCAACGACGCGCAGCGCCTGCGCTACACAGGCGATCAGTTCTTCCTCAAGACGGCCGAGCAGATGGCCGCGGTGTTCCAGGATCATCCCGAGGCGCTGAAGAACACATTGCGGATCGCCGAGCGGTGCAACGTCGTGATTCCAACGGGAGAGAACCACCTGCCGTCGTTCGGCGTCCCCGAGGGCTTCACGATCGATCAGTACTTCGAGCACATCGCGCGCGAGGGTTTTGCGCAGCGCCTGCCGCGGCTGCGCCAGATGGCGGCGGCCGGCCGGCTTCGCCACACGCTCGACGAGTACGCGCGTCGTCTCGAGTACGAGATCGAGATGATCAAGAAGATGGGGTTCCCGGGCTACCTGCTGATCGTCTGGGACTTCATCCGCTACGCGCGCGAGGAGCACATTCCGGTCGGTCCGGGGCGCGGCTCCGCGGCCGGATCGCTCGTGGCGTGGAGCATGCGCATCACCGACGTCGATCCGATCGACTTCGATCTGATCTTCGAGCGGTTCCTCAATCCCGAGCGCGTGTCGCTGCCTGATATCGACGTCGACTTCTGCGAGCGCCGCCGCAGCGACGTGATCGACTACGTCACGCGGAAGTACGGCCGCGAGAACGTCGCGCAGATCATCACCTTCGGGACGATGAAGGCGAAGGCGGTGGTGAGGGATGTGGGGCGCGTGCTCGAGATGCCGTATGCGGATGTCGACCGGATCGCGAAGCAGATCCCGCCGGCGCTCGACATGACGCTCGAGAAGGCGCTGGCCGAGAACCCGATCCTCAAGGAGATGGCGGAGACCGACCCGAAGGTGAAGGAGGTCATCGACATCGGCAAGCGCCTCGAGGGGATGTCGCGCCACGCGTCGGTGCACGCGGCCGGCGTGGTGATCGCGCCAGGGCCGATCACCGATTACGCGCCGCTCTACAAGGGGGCACGCGACGAAATCACCACGCAGTGGAACATGAAGGAGGTCGAGCGTGTCGGCCTCCTGAAGATGGATTTCCTCGGGCTCAGCACGCTCACGCTGATTCGCGACTGCCTGGGGGAGATCAAGCGCACCGAAGGGATCGATCTCGACATCGACACGATTCCACTGGATGACCCGAAGACGTACAAGGTGTTCGCCGACGGTGCGGCCTACGGCATCTTCCAGTTTGAAAGCTCCGGCATGCGCGAGTTGCTGCGGAAGGCAAAGCCCAGCCGCCTCGACGACCTGATCGCGCTGAACGCGCTGTATCGTCCCGGTCCGCTCAAGAGCGGCATGGTGGACGACTGGGTGGCGCGCAAGCAGGGCAAGACGGAAGTGAAATACGAGCTGCCGCAGCTCGAGCCGATCCTCTCGGACACCTACGGCGTCATCGCGTACCAGGAACAGGTGATGCGCATCGCGCAGGCGCTCGCCGGGTTCACCCTTGGTCAGGCCGACCTGCTTCGCAAGGCGATGGGGAAAAAGGACGCCAGGGTCATGGCCGAGCAGCGCGCGGCGTTCATGGACGGCGCGAAGAACCAAGGGATCAACCAGAAGAAGGCGGCGAAGATCTTCGAGTTGATGGAGTTCTTCGCCGGGTACGGCTTCAACAAGTCGCACTCGACCGCGTATGCGTTCCTCGCGTATCAGACCGCGTATCTCAAGGCGAACTATCCGTGGCATTTTGCCGCGTCGCTGCTGACGATCGAGGCGCAGAACACCGACAAGCTGGCGATCTACCTGGCGGAGTGCCGCGAGCGCGGCATTCCCGTGCTGCCGCCGGACATCAACGAGAGCCAGTTGAGCTTCTCGGTCGAGCGCGGCAGGGGCGTGCGGTTCGGGTTGACGGCGATCAAGGGGCTGGGCGAAGGGGCGATCCATTCGATCATCGTCGCGCGCGAGCAGCTTGGGGGGCGGATTCCGTCGCTGCACGCGCTGTGCGAGATCCTCGACATGCGGCTGGCCAACAAGCGCGTGTTCGAAGCGCTGGTGAAATCGGGCGCGTGCGATTCCCTCGTCATCGTGGACGCGCCGTTACGCGTCACGCGTGCGCGGTTGTTCGCCTCGATCGACGGCGCGTGCGAGCACGGCGCGCGCATGCAGCGCGACAAGGATCTGGGTCAGACCGATCTCTTCGGCGGTGGCGAGGAAGGCGGCGGTGCCGCTCCCGCGCACATGCAGCTGCGCGACGTCCCACCGTGGAGCGAGATCGAGCAGCTCAACTACGAGAAGGAAGCGCTCGGCCTGTACTGGAGCGGCCACCCGATCGATCGCCATGCAGACGACTTGCGCGAGTACGGCGCGAAGTCGACCGCCGATCTCCATCTGAAGAAGCCGGACGAGGACCTGAACATGAGCGGGGCGAGCCTTTCAGGCTCGCCTGGCGGACCCGAAGGGTCCGCCCCGCACGGTGGTCAGAATGGCGGGAATGGGAACGGTCGCAACGGCCGCGGCGGCGAAGAGATCTCCATCGGCGGCATCGTCTCCGGCCTGCGTCCGCTGAAGACGCGCAAGGGCGACCGGATGTGCGTCTTCATGCTTGATGATGCCGGCGGGAGCGTTGAGGTCGTGGTCTTCCCCGAAACCTTCAAGCAGCACGGCCAGCTGGCGGAGAATGGCCAGACGGTGCTGGTGAAAGGGAAGTTCGAGCGCGACGATGAGTCGGCGAGAATACTGGCGACCGAGATCGCGCCGATTGGCGTCGTCCGCGAACGGCTTGCGAAGTCAGTGGCGATCCGGCTGTCGACACCGCCGGCCGACCGCGCGACCTTCGAGCGCCTCTGGGACCTTTTCTCCCGGCACAAGGGCGACCGCCGCGTCGCGTTTGACATCGAGCTGAAAGAGCCGCAGCGCCACCTGCGCGTCCGGGTCGACGTCAACGCCCAGATTCGTGTCCGGCCGTCCGAGACGCTGGTCTCAGAGGTCGAAAAGATCTGCGGCGCTGGCTCGGTGAGCTTACGCTAGCGTCCGTCATGTCTCTTCCGAAACCTCGATCCCCAATCCCCGATCCCCAATCCCCGATGTGACCTCCTCTGTCAATGCCTCCTGACACACTGGAATTCGAAGAGCCGATTGCGGTGCTCCTCAAGGAGATCGAGGCGCTGTCGATGCTGCCGCAGACGGTCGAGCGGCAGGGGCTGATCGACGAGCTCAACCAGCGCATCGAGTCGATCCGCGCGGACATCTACGCGCGCCTCACGCCCTGGCAGCGCGTGCTCGTGGCCCGCCATCCGAACCGGCCGACGGTGCTCGACTATGTAAACCGGATGTTCACCGACTTCACCGAAATCAGCGGCGACCGGCGGTTTGCGGACGACCGTGCGATGGTGGCCGGCTTTGCGCGTTACAAGAACGAGCCGGTGATGATCGTGGGCCACCACAAGGGGGCCGGCGGCGATACGAAGCAGAAGATCTTCCGCAATTTCGGCTACGCCCGCCCCGAGGGCTACCGCAAGGCGCTGCGCGCGATGAAGCTGGCGGAGAAGTTCAGCCGCGCAGTGATCGCCTTCATCGATACGCCGGCCGCCTATCCAGGCGTCGAGTCGGAGGAGCGCGGGATCGCCGAGGCGATCGCCTTCAACCTGCGCGAGATGGCGGCCCTCGACGCGCCGATTGTCGTCGTCGTCCACGGGGAAGGGGGCAGCGGCGGCGCGCTGGGGATAGCGATCGGCGACCGCATCCTGATGCACGAGTTCGCGATCTACAGCGTGATCCCGCCGGAAGGATGCGCGGCGATCCTGTGGCGCGACTCGAGTCGCAAGGTCGAAGCGGCCGAGGCGCTGAAGCTGACGGCCCCGGATCTCCTGGGCCTCGGCCTCATCGACGAGATCGTGCCTGAGCCGACCGGGGGCGCGCACACCAACCATGAGCTGGCGACATCGCTGCTCGACTCGGCGCTGGAGCGCGCACTCGGCGAGGTGTCGGCGATGGATTCGGCGGCGCGCCTCGAGGCGCGCTATCAGAAATTCCGCGCGATGGGGAATATAGGCATCGAAGGAGAGTGACGATGCCTGTCGAACAACGACGATGATCACGAGGCTGTGGCAACCACATCCGTGCGACGAAGGCCCTCTCGAGAGCCTTACCCGGGAGCTCCAGGTCAGTCACGTGACTGCGCGACTGCTCTGCATCCGCGGCCACGGCGATCTCGAAGACGCGCGGCGCTTTCTGTCGCCGCGCCTCGAGGATCTGCACGACCCGTTTCGGCTCGCGGATATGTCGACCGCGGTCGACCGCATTCTTGCTGCGATCGAGCGCAAGGAGCGGATCGCGATTCATGGCGACTATGACGTCGACGGCGTGACCTCCACCGTGATCCTGCGCCGCGCCCTCGAGCTGCTCGGGGCCGACGTCATCCACTTCATCCCCGAGCGGCTCCGCGACGGCTACGGCCTGCAGCCCGCGACAATCGATCGGCTGCACGCAGACGGCGTGCGCGTGGTCATTTCGGTCGACTGCGGCATCCGGGCGGCCGAAGCGGCCAGGCGCGCCCGCGAGCTGGGGATCGATCTCATCATCACCGACCATCACGAGCCTGACGCCACGCTGCCTCAGGCGGTCGCCGTCATCAACCCGAAGCGGCGCGACTGCAACTATCCGGACAAGAACCTGGCAGGGGTCGGCGTGGCGCTGAAGCTGGTGCAGGCGTTGTGCGGCCGCGCCGGCCGGTCACGCTGGCTGCCCGCGTTCGTCAAGGTTGCGGCGATTGGCACGCTGGCGGACATCGTTCCGCTCGTCGGCGAGAATCGCATCATCGCGAAGCTCGGGCTCGGCATGCTGTCGAAGGGGCCGCACAAGGTGGGGCTTCGCGCGCTGCTCGACATCTGCGGGCTCACGGGTCGCGAGATCGACAGCTATCACATCGGCTTCGTGGTCGCGCCGAGGATCAATGCGGCCGGCAGGATGAGTACGCCGGACATCGCCGCGCGGTTGCTGCTCGCCGCCGACGAGGGCCTGGCTGAGGAAGCGCGCGGGCTTGCCGAGCAGCTCAATAGCGAGAACGTGCGCCGCCAGCAGGAGGAGGCCGAGATCGTCGTGCAGGCGAAGAAGGTCGTCGAGACCGATCTCGACGTTGGCTCGCGCACGGTCATCGTTGTCGCGGGAGACGGCTGGCACCGCGGCGTGATCGGCATCGTTGCCTCGAAGCTCGTCGACGCCTTCCATCGCCCGGCCATCGTCATCTCGATCGATGGCGACATCGCGCACGGGTCGTGCCGCAGCATCCCGTCGTTCAACATGCTCGGGGCGCTCGAATCGTGCGGCGACCTCATGACGAAGTTCGGCGGCCACAAGCAGGCAGCCGGCTTGACGATCGAGTCGTCGAAGATTCGCGAGCTGCGCGCGCGCGTCAACGAGTACGCGGACGGCTGCCTCGAGCCCGACGACCTCCGCCCGCGGCTCTGGATCGACGGCGCGCTTACGTTCCGCTCGATCAACGAGCAGGTTGTGTCGGAGCTGTCGACGCTGGCGCCGTTCGGCGCCGGCAACCCGTGCCCGATCTTCCGCGCGAGCCGGGTCGAGATCGTTGACGGCCCCCGCCGGCTCAAGGAGCGGCATCTGAAGATGGCGTTCCGCCAGGACGGCCGCGTCATGCGCGGTATCGCCTGGCGCGCCTCCGAGCGCGAGAGCTTCGTCACCGAGCACCGCGCCGCCATCGACCTCGCGTTTTCGCTCGAGCAGGACACCTGGAATGGGGAGCGCTATCTCCAGCTCTCGGTCGCCGATTTCAGAGCGCCTGAGAACTAGGCGGGCCGTAAAGGCCCGCCCTACGTCTGTCCTGCTGATATCCTGTTGACCAGTTCATGACGTGGCAGAAGCGTGCCCGATTCGGCGTCGCGGTGTTCGGAATCGCCTGCGCGATCGCCGTGTATGCCGCGATGGGCCAGCGCGCCAAGCAGGTGACGCTACCGCCCCCGCAGCGCATCGACCCAAAGGCCATCCTCGAAAGCTCCGGTAACGTCCTTCAGCAGCTTCGCGGGACCAAACAGGACTACGTCATCGAAGCCGAGCGTCAGCTCACCTACCTGGGCGGCGCCACGAAGCTCGTCGGCGTCAAGATCACCGTCCGCAACCGCGGCGGCCGTGACTACGTCGTGACCGGCCACGAGGCGCAGGCGGGCGACAAGCAGAAGGAGCTGCAGCTCGCCGGCGGCGTCAAGCTCGAGGCTAGCGACGGCTTCATCGTGCAGACCGACACCGCATCCTTCAACCAGGAGGATGGCTTGATGACGGCGCCGGGCGCCGTGACGTTCCAGCGCGGGCGCATGAACGGATCCGGCGTCGGCATGGCGTACGACAAGACCAACGACGTCCTCACCCTCACCGATCGGTCACACGTCGTCATGACGGATGAGATCGGCAAGACGACGATGGAGTTCACGTCGGGCAAGTCGACGTTCGCGCGGATGGATCACACGCTGGCGCTCGAGGGAAACGCTCACGCGCTGAGAAGCGAGCAGGTCATCGACGCGACGCAGGGACTGGCGTACCTCTCCGACAATGACGACCGCATCACCGACATCCAGCTCCGCGGCAACGCGCACGTCGCCGGCGGAGACTCGTCGGTCGATGCGATGAGCGCGCGCGACATCGATCTCCACTATTCGGCGGATGGAAAGGCGCTGGAGAAGGTGGCCCTCGTGGGCGAGAGCGTCGTCACCATGACCGGGCAGCACGGATCCACGGGGCGCCAGTTGATGGGCGACACGCTCGACATGGTCCTTGCACCGGACGGATCGCTGACGAAGGCGAGCGGTCGCACCAACGTGCGCCTGGATCTGCCGGGAGCGCCGAATTCTCCGGCGCGCAACATCCGCGCGCGCACCCTCGAGGCCACGGGCGAGCCCGGCAAGGGTCTCACCGCCGCGACGTTCTCAGACGACGTTCAGTACCGGGAGGAGAGCGGCACGAACGCGCCGGCGCGCGTCGCCCGGTCGGGTAACCTCGCGGTCGCCCTTTCGAACGATGTGGTGACCAGCGCGCTCTTCTCGGGCGCGGTGAAGTTCGAGGAGCAGGGACTGCAGGCGGCGGCGGGCAACGCGAGCTACGATCCCGCGAAAGGCTCGCTTCGTCTGACGGGCGCCGAAGGCGGCGTCCTCCCACGTGTGAGCGACGACGAGGTGACGATCGACGCGAACGCGATCGACGTGGCCCTGCAGGGCCGTTTGATGAAAGCCACCGGCGGCGTGAAGACGACGCTGCGACCGTCTCGCGGACCCGAAGGGTCCGCGCCGCAGGACGGGAGCAATCGGCTTCCCAGCCTGCTGAAACAGGATCAGCCGGCGAACGCCAACGGCGACGCGCTTGATTACCAGGGCGCGTCGGGTAAAGCGATCTACAGGGGCAACTCGACGCTCTGGCAGGGCGAGACGGCCATCCGCGCCGACAGCCTCACGATCGATCAGAGCCAGGGCGATCTGATCGCCACCGGCAACGCCCGATCGAGCATCGTGCTCGACACCGGCGTGTCGATCGCCCACGCCGCCGACATCCGTTACGCGGATGCGGCGCACACGATCACGTATGCCTCCGCGAAAAACACACTCGGGGTCGTGGCGGTGCAGGCGCGGTTGAGTGGACCGCAGGGCGATCTCCACGCCGACCGCATCGAGGTGTTCCTGGCGGAGGCGGGCGGGCACATTGATCGCCTCGAGGCGTACACGAACGTCGGCCTCAAGCTCGATGTGCGCACGGCGACCGGCGATCGGCTCACGTACTTCTCGGAGGATGAGCGGTACCTGATGTCCGGCGCGGCGACCACGCCTGTGAAAGTCGTGGAGGCGTGCAAGGAAACAACCGGCAAAACGTTGACCTTCTTCAAGTCGACCGACAGGATCATCGTGGACGGCAACGAGGAGATTCGCATCCAGACGAAGAACGGCGTCACGCCCGGGTGCGCCGCGCCGCCGCGCTCCCGCTGATGTCCACACTCCGCACCGAAGCGCTCACCAAGTCGTACAGCGGCCGCACGGTGGTGAGGGGAGTCAGCCTCGAAGTCAACTCCGGCGAGGTGGTCGGCCTTCTCGGCCCGAACGGCGCGGGCAAAACCACGACCTTCTACATGGTGGTGGGCCTCACGGTCCCGGACGCGGGACGCGTGTTCCTCGATGGCGAAGACGTCACCGGCGATCCGATGTACGTGCGCGCGCGCAAGGGTATCGGCTACCTGCCGCAGGAGCCATCGATCTTCCGCGGCCTGTCGGTGGAGAAGAACATCCTCGCGATTCTCGAGACGCTGGATCTGAATTCGGCCGAGCGGCAGGAGCGCCTGCGCACGCTGCTGGCGGAGCTGAACCTGACGCCGCTCGCGAAGGCGCCGGCCTACACGCTCTCGGGCGGCGAGCGCCGCCGCGCCGAAATCACGCGCGCGCTGGTGATTTCTCCCCGCTTCATCCTGCTGGACGAGCCGTTTGCCGGTATCGATCCGATTGCCGTGACCGATATCCAGAACATCATCTTCCACTTGAAGGAGCGCGGCATCGGCGTGCTGATCACCGACCACAACGTACGCGAGACGCTGCGTATCACCGATCGGGCATACATCGTGCACGATGGCGCGATCTTCCGGAGCGGCACGCCGGATTCTCTGGCGGCCGACGAGGATGTCCGCCGGACTTACCTGGGCACCGGATTCCGGCTGGACTAGTTGGACTAAGATGGGCTGTGTTGTGGGCCGGACACTGAACCGCTGACAGGCATGTCGATCTCGCAGAAACTGCACACCAAGCTCGTTCAGAAGCTGATTCTGACGCCATCGCTG
>JAHFUO010000006.1:0-37509 GCA_023265015.1 Acidobacteriota bacterium
CTTGCCGAGCCGGTCGGCCAGCGTCTCCCCCTCGAGGTACTGCATGACGAGGAACGACGTCCCCTGCTCCTCCCCCACGTCGTAGAGCGCGCAGATGTGCGGGTGATCGAGCTGGGAGATCGTCCGCGCTTCACGCTCGAAGCGGTCACGGAATTGAGGGTCGGACGCCAATTGCGCGGGCAGCACCTTGATCGCGACCGTGCGATCGAGGCGGGTGTCGCGGGCTTTATAGACCTCGCCCATGCCCCCCGCGCCGATGGGGGACTGGATCTCGTACGGGCCAAGCCGTCGGCCTGGTTCGAGCGGCATGTGGTTGTTGAGGGGCGGATTATATAGCCAATGTCCGTGCAACCTGTGTAGACAGCGCCCGGGGCATCGGCTCTACTGAGAATTGAGAATGATGTCCTCCCGGGAGGGGCGGCGCGTCGTCTGGCTGATCCTGGTGGTTGCGCTGCTCGGGCCGCCTGTGGCGGCGTTTGCCCTCCAGCCCTCGCCGGATCTGCTGCGCGGCATTCACAGCACGCTGAGCAGCATCCCGACTCCACAACCGATCGAGATCCGGCCGCGGCTCTTTACCGCCTACGGCGCGCTGGTGGCCGCCGCGACGCTTGGCATCCTCTACCTGTACCGGGGGCGCGCGTTCGTCGTGTACTGGATTGCAAGCTGGACGCTGTTGGCGGGGTCGTACATGCTGATCGCGCGAGGATACGAGGACGTGCGCCTCGGCAGCGTGATGATCGGCTTGTCGCAGCTGCTGGGCGTCTGGGCCGCCGGTCTCCTGCTGCTCAGCATCGACGCGTTCTCGGAGGAGCGGCACCGCTGGAATATTCCGGTGCAGGCGGGGGCCGCCTCCGCCGTCTGGTTCCTGGCGGCGCCGTTCATCCTGCCGCTCAGCGCCGTGCTGTTTACCGGGCCCGCGGCATCCGCTGTGCTGCGCGGGTGGGCGTCGTTCCGGTATGCGCGCCTGACGAAGCGGACGCCGATCATCGGCGCGTTCATGATCAGCGCGGCGCTCGCGGTCATGAGCGCATGGGACGGCGCCGGCGCGATCATGATCCTCCGGCCGGCCTGGGGCGTGTCGTACGCCAACGGCCTTCTCGCCTTCAACGTGGTCACCAGCATCTTCATCGCGCTGGGCATGCATCTCCTCGTCTTCGAGGACATGACCGATGAAATCCGGCGGACGAACCTGGCGCTGGCGCTCGCGAACGAGCAGGTCAGACAGCTCGCGATCACCGATCCGCTGACCGGCTGCCACAACCGGCGTTCCTTCGACGAGATCGAGCGGCGGGAGATGGGACGCCATCGGCGGTACGACCGGCCCCTGTCGGTGGTCTTCGTCGATCTGGACCGGTTCAAGCAGCTCAACGACACGTTCGGCCACGACACCGGCGACAAGGTGCTGCGCACGTGCGGGGAGCTGCTGCGCGAGCAGGTGCGACAGTCCGACTACGTGATCCGGTGGGGCGGCGACGAGTTTATCCTCCTGCTCTCGTGCACGGGCGACGAGGCGCTCGTGAAGGCCAGTGAGCTCAAGGCGGCGTTTGCCCTCGAACGCGAGGCGGCGGGGCTGCCCGCGACCACCGGGTTGAGCGTCGGCGTGGCGGAGGTGCAGAAAGACTCGGAAACGCTCGTGGACGCCATCCGCGCCGCCGATGCCCAGATGTACCGGGACAAACCGGGCTGAGCGGGCAGAGACTTGCGTAAGTTGTTCTGCTATAGGATATTGATCGCCGATCGGCGATCCCCGATCCCCGATCCCCGGTCCCCGGTCCCCGGTCCCCAGGAGTAGCCAACATGCGACGTCTTCCGTTTCTCGTCTTCGCAGCCCTGAGCCTGGCCCTCGCCTCGTCTGCCGCAGCGCAGACCGGCCGCATCACCGGCACGATCAAGGATGCCGACGGCAAGGCGATCAAGGGCGCGATCGTGCGCGCCGCCAACGACGCTTCGGCCGCGAAGGTCACGTCGACGACCGACGACAAGGGCCGCTTCGCGATGATCGGCCTGCGCAGCGGCGAGTGGAAGATCACGATCGAGGCGCCGAATTTTCTGACGCTTCAGGGGCAGGCGGCAGTCAGCGCCGGCGTCGCCCCGGTGCTGGCCCTCGTCATGCTGCGCGATCTCGGACCGATCCCAGGTGCGCTCTCCAAGACGATCGGCGATGAAATCACCGCTGCGGAAACGCTGAGCAAGGCGGGGCGCTACGACGAAGCGATCGCCGCGTACCAGGCCATCCAGTCGAAGAACTCGAAGCTGACGAGCGTGAGCCTGCTGCTGGCCGCTCTGTATCGCGAGAAGGCGCAGCAGGAGAAGGACTCCACCGCTCGACAGGCGCTGCTCGGCCGCGCCATCACCGCCTACAGCGACGTGCTGAAGAGCGACGAGACGAACACGCGCGCGCGCATCGAGCTCGGCATGACGCAGATGGCGGCCGGCAACGCTGACGCCGCCGCCAAGACGTTCCAGGATGTGATTACCGCGAACCCGAAGGGCTCTGCGGCCGTCGAAGCGGCCGCGCATCTTCAAGAAATCAGAAAATGAACCGCACGTCTGTCGCGCCGAGACGCTGGCAGGCTACTTTCATCATCACGCTGTTCATGCTTGCCGTGGCCGGCGCGGCATTCACCGGCTGGCGGTTCGCGCGCGAGTCGACCCCGCACCAGGGTCCCATCGTTCTGATCTCCGTTGACGGCCTGCGTGCCGATCGCCTGACGGCGTACGGCGCGCGTCCCGGCGCCACGCCCGCCATTGACGCGCTCGCGGCCGAGAGCATCGTGTTCGATCGCGCCTATGCGCACTCGCCTCAGACGCTGCCGGCGCACGCCGCGCTCCTCTCCGGTCAGCTTCCCGTCGACAACGGCGTGAGAGACGACGCGGGATATGCGCTGAAGGGCGGCGCGCGGACCATCGCTGCGCTGCTGAGGAATCGCGGCTTCAACACGGGCGCGGCTGTCTCCTCGTTCCTGCTGCGACGCACGACCGGCGTCGCGCAGGGCTTTTCGTTCTACGACGCCGACATCCCCGACGAGCCGCTCGAAGATGGCGGCCTGCCCGAGCGCGCCGGCGGCGCCACGTTCGAGGCGGCGGACCGTTGGCTGAAGACGCAGAGCGGGCAGCGGTACTTCTTGTTTCTCGAGATCGATACCCGCTCCGCCGACGCCGTGGTTGGCCGGCTGGTCGAAGAGCTGAAGAAGACCAGGCGCTACGGGGACGCCACGATCTTCCTGACGGGGGATCACGGAGATGCGGGCAACGGCGCCTCGCTCGACGACGGCACGCTGCGGGTGCCGCTCGTCGTGAAACAACCGGGAGGGGCCGGTGCCGGACGCCGCGTCGTGCAGCCTGTGCAGCACATCGACCTGCTGCCGACGATGCTCGACCTGGTGCGTGCGCCGACGGTCTCGGGCCTGCGTGGGCGATCGCTGCGCGCGATTCTCGACAAGACCAGCGGCTTCGTCCCCGACCAGCCGATCTACGCCGAATCGCTGGCCGCGCAATTCAGGTTCGGTGGCCGTCCCGTGTTTGCGTTGTCCGGTGGCGCGTATCGAATCGTCCGCGGCCCGGATGACCAGCTTCAGCGCCTCGTGCCCGAGGCTGCGGCCATCGATCCCGCGCGGCTGGCTCAGTTGAACGCATCCCTCGATCGCCTGCTCCAGGGACGGGCGATAGAGCCGCCGGCGCGTCCGGCGCAGGCGGACGAGGATCGGCTCGCGGCATTCGGCTACCTGCAGGGCCTTCGCACTTTCGCACCTCTCGCACCTCTCGCAGCTCTCGCACCCCTCGCACCGCTCGCACCGCTCGCACCCCTCGCACCCCTCGCACGCCTCGCACCCCTCGCACCGACAATGGATGCGGCGGATCAGGCATCCCTGGTCGCCGCTCATCGCGTCGCTGTCCTGCTCGTCGCGCAGAAGCGATTCTCCGCGGCGCTCGATGGCCTGCGCGCGATTGCGGCGGAGCACCCGGATCTCGCTGCCGTGCAGTATCAAATCGGTTCGCTGCTCGCGCGGATCGGCCGATTCGACGAGGCCACGAAGACACTGCAGGCGGTGGCGGCGCTGAGGCCGGACGATCCTGAAGTGCCGATGGCGCTCGCCTCCACGATGCTGCGCGCCCGCCGCCTGGACGATGCCTCGATGCAGGCGGATCGCGCCGTGGAGCTCGCGGAGGCCGGCGGCGACACGCGGATGAAGGCGGGCGCGCATGAAATCGCGGCGCGCGTAGCACTCGCGCGCGACGACGCCGGTGGCGCAAACGCTCACGCGCTCGAGGCGCAGAAGGCCGACCCCTCGCTGCCGCTGCCCCAGTTCGTTCATGGGCGGCTCCTCTACGAGGATGCGCGGTACGAGCAGGCGCTCGCGGCGTTCAAGGACGCTGAGCGCGCGCTCAAGCCGGAGGGCCGCTCGATCGCGGAGCTGCACCTGTATCTTGGAAATGTCTTCGCGAGGCTGGACAGGTACATGGAGGCCGAAGCCGAATTCCGGGAGGAGCTGCGCGAGTTCCCGCAGAACATCGGCACCTACGCGAGCCTGGCGATGCTCTATCGCGCGTCGAACCGAGCCCAGGCCGTGGAGCACGTGATCGGCGATCTCGTCGAAACCACGCCGACGCCGGAGGGGTACTCGATGGCCGCGCGGCTCTTGACGATCGTCGGCGAGCGCGCCCGCGCGGAGGCCCTCAGGTCCGACGCGCGGCGAAAGTTCCGCGGCGATCCCTCGCTCGCGCTGCTCGGACGATCCCGGTAGCCACGAAGATCACGAAGACGGTTTCAACCACGAAGGTCACGAAGGTCGCGAAGGAAAGCAGTTCACAAAGAAACTCTTGTTTAAAATGATCGCTCGTCGCACTTTCATCAAGCGCGTGTCGATGGCGGCTGTCGCGGCAACCGCCTCGGGAATGTCCGTTCGACGAAGCGATGCCGGGCAGCTGCCGAACTCGTCCGGCAACGAGCGGCCGAGAACCAAGGCGCCCGCAAACGCGGCCGACTGTCACGTCCATATCTACGACGCGCGCTTTCAGTCGGCCCTCGCGGCGCTCCCGGGCGCCACGGTGCGGGACTACCGCCTGTTGCAGCAACGCAACGGCACATCGCGCGTGGTTATCGTCACGCCTCGCAACTACGTGACCGACAACGCCGTGACGCTCGACGCGATCAGACAGTTCGGCGCCAACGCGCGAGGGGTTGCTGTCCTCCGTCCCACCGTCACGGATGCCGAACTCAAGAGTCTCAATGAGGGCGGCATTCGGGGCATCCGGTTCACGGTGGCCGATCCGAGCGTCGCTGTTGTGTCGATCGACATGATCGAGCCGCTCGCCGGACGTGTTGCCGATCTGGGCTGGCATGTTCAGTTGAACATGGCGCGCGAGCAGATCGTGGACAACGCGGAACTCCTGCGGCGTCTGCCTGTTCCCATCGTGTTCGACCATCTCGGAAGGCTTACACCGCCGGCAGGCATCGAACATCCAGCCTACGGAGTCATTCGTGGACTCATTGACAAGGGCCGCACGTGGGTGAAGCTGTCAGGTGCGTATTCCAACAGCTCAATAGGGCCACCGACGTACGCGGACGCGACCAGAGTCGCGCAGGCGTACGTCAAGGCGGCGCCGGAGCGTCTGGTATGGGGCAGCGACTGGCCGCACCCGAGCGAGACGGAACATAAGCCCGACGACGCGTTGCTGTTCGACCTGCTCGCCACGTGGGCGCCCGACGAGACGACGCGCAATCGCATCCTCGTGCAGAATCCCGAGTCGCTCTACGGCTTCGTCGCTCGCACGTAAGCCACGGAGAGCACGGAGAGCACGGAGACGATTTCAACCACGAAGGTCACGAAGGAAAGCAGTGCTTCGTGCTCTTCGTGACCTTCGTGGTTTAGACCGTCTTGGTGGCCTTCGTGGCGGCGTCAGCCTCGGCAGGATGCGCGGCGATCAGCATCAGCCCAATCGCCGCCCAGAAGAGATTCCTCACCTTCCGAACCACCGCGAGCGCGACACCGGCCGCAGGATTGACGGCCAGGATCGGTGCGAGCGCGCCTGTCAGCGCTTCGTCGACGCCGACGCGGAACGGCACGAACTTGAACGCGACTGTGACTCCGCGGTTGAGCGCCTCGAAGGCGATCGCCTGGACGAGCGTGGGGCTGCGGTCGCCGAGCAGCCACCGCAGCGTGAGAAAGACTTCGAGCACGGCGAGCGCGTGAAACACGAGGTCGAGCACGAAGACCCGCCACAGCCGGCGCGGGTATCCGCCTGAGAACCGCAGCACCTCTTCGCGCACGCCCGCCAGCCGCTCGCGCCAGCGTGGACGCTCGCCGCGCCGCGGATCCCAGGTGCCGCGGATGGCGCGCACGACGATCGCTGGGCCGGCCGCCATCGCGACCAGCGCGGCGACGATGATCGCGAGCCAGGCGCGCGGCATCGGCACCGTGGCCATCACGACGACGAGGCCCACGGCGATCATCCCGACCACGGACGCGGCGTAGACGAGGTTCTCGACGGCCAGCGACGACACCGACTCGCGCGTCGCGAGGTGATGCCGCGTGAGCAGCACCTTTGTCGGCTCGCTGGCGAGAAGGCCGAGCGGCGTCACGTTCCCTACGGCGTCGCCGGCGAGGAATGCGGCGAGCGCGCGGCGCAGCGGAAGCTGCGTGCCCGGCGGCAGGCACGAGCGCCAGCACTCCGCGCGCACGATGAAGCGCAGCCCCGCCAGCGCGAGGACCGCCAGCAGGCCCCAGCCGACCCGGCGGACGCCGCCGACGATCTCACCAGCGCCCGCGCGCTCGACGGCGTAGTAGAAAAGAATCGCGCCCGCGGCGGCGCCACCATACGTCAGGGCGCGCCGGCGGGACGCGGAAGGCATGAACGAGAGCGGAAGGCTCAGCGGGGTCTTATCCCCCGAACGGCTTGAGGAAGAACAGGATCAGCGAGATGAGCAGCACGTAGATCACGAGCGACTCCATCAGCACGAGGCCGAGAATGAGCGCGCCGCGAATCTCGCCCGCGGCGCTCGGATTCCGCGCGAGCGCTTCCGTGGCCCTGCCGACGCTGAGCCCCTGTCCGATCGCGGCCAGTCCCGCGGCAATCCCGAGCGGGAAGCCGGCGGCGAAGATGGACGCGAACGCGATGTCAGTGGCGCCTGCGCCTGCGGCGGCGGCGGTCTCCTGAGCGAATGCGGGGGACAGCGCGCCCAGCGCCACGAATACGAAAAGGGTTGTCAGAACGGACCGTGTGCTCACGTCGAAAGCCTCCTGCAGCGTGTAACTGGTGGGACTGACTCGCGGAGTGATCGTGGATCTCAACATCGGGTGCGGAACTGGCGCACGGCCTCGACCATCACTGCAGCCACCAGCGACGTTGCGCCGGCCAGCATCCACATCGGCTGCGCGCGCAACCGGACCATCATCACATACGCGATCCCAGCGAGTATAGCGTATCTCGTGATGTATTTCACAAGACGCCACCACCTCGAAGCACGCCGATGGTCGGGCTGATCTGCGGCAGCAGCCGGCAACTGCATCGCGGCGTCGACCGCGGCGCGCAGCGCGCCGTAGCTCATCGCGATGAGGGCGCCGCCGCCAACGACGGCCGCCGCCGATCGCCATCCGTTGTCGGTCACCGCGCCGACGAGGGCGATCGCCGCGCACGCGATGACGCCGGTCCGCTCGATGCGTCGCAGCTGCGGATCGCGTTCAATCCCGAGCCCTGAGCCCTGGGCCTTGAGCCCTGAGCCCTGAGCCCTGAGCCTTCTCATTGTCTCGGACTGGATGCCTGTCCGGCCGTGCGGAAGACGTTGACGGCGCCCGCGGCGAGTCCAAGAAAAAAGAACAGGAACGTCAGCCAGGGCCGCGTGCCGAGCCACCGGTCGAGCGTCGATCCGATCCACCATCCCATGACGACGGCAATCACGAACGCAAAGCCGACCGATCCGACGGTCCCCAGCGCCTTCAGAGCGCCATCAGACTTCGCCATACCCACCCCAAGTCTAGTCTTTTCAATGAGTTTGAGCTACGGGTCGCCCTTGACCCGCCGGAATCGCGGGACCTATACTGCCCTAATCGATCGCCTCGAGCATCAGACGATCCATGTGCAGAACCTCACGGCTTCATCGGGCCTCCGCAGTGGCTCTGGCGATCGCATCGGCGTGCATCGTCGTCGAGCGCGCGGCGCTTCGCGCTCAGGGCGGGCGCGAGCGAACGCTCTTCGTCAGCGCGGTGGATCAGAAGGGCGAGCCGGTCGATCGTCTTGGCCCGAACGATTTCATCGTTCGCGAAGATGGCGCGGCGCGCGAAGTGCTGCGCGTCACGCACGCGACCGAGCCGATTGACATTGCCATGCTCGTCGACGACAGCGCCGCCTCGGAAGGCGTGATCCCGCGCGTCCGCGAAGGGCTCACGGCGTTCTTCGGCGCGATGGCGAAGGGCAACCAGATTGCGCTCGTCGGCCTCGCCGATCGTCCGACCATCCTGGTCAACTACACAGCGAACACGAAGCTGCTGCAGGACGGTATCGGCCTGCTGTGGCCGCGCACGCACGCGGGAGCGACGTTCATGGACGCGATCTACGAGGTCGCACTCGGCCTCGAGAAGCGCGACACGCCGCGCGCGGTGATGGTGCCGGTCATCACGGACGGCGCCGATTTGAGCAACCGCCAGTACATCCAGGTGACTGCCGCGCTGAAGCGCGCCGGCGCCGCGGTCCACGCGATCACGGTCGGCGACTTCGGCGCGACCGATGACGACGACCTTCGGAATCGCGCGCGCGTCCTGGCGGAAGGGACGCGGATGACCGGCGGCCAGCGCGTCAACCTGCTCACCCCGAGCGCAGTGCAGCAGGCGCTCGAGCGGCTCGGCCGCGAGCTGTCGTCGCAATACAAGGTCGTGTACGGCCGGCCGGAGTCGCTCATCCCGCCGGAGAAAATCGAGGTGAGCGCGCGGCGCCCCGAGGTGACCATGCGAGGCACACCGGAGCGCGGAACGGGGAGCTCGAAGTGAAGCGTGTTGCTTTTCTCGCCGCCGCCGTCGTTGCGGCGCTCGTGTCTGCGCCGTCGGCGCAGGCTCCAGGCACATTCCGCGCGGCGATTGACGTCGTCTCGCTCAACGTCACGGCGATGGACGCGTCGAACCATTACGTCACCGACCTCGACGAAAAGGATTACTCCGTATTCGAGGACGGCGTGAAGCAGGACCTGACGTTCTTCACCCGCAAGCAGCAGCCGATCGCGTTGTCGCTGCTCCTCGACAGCAGCGCCAGCATGGAAGACAAGCTGGCCACGCTGCAGACGGCCGCGACGAATTTCGTGCGCCGCCTGAAGTCGAACGACCTCGCGCAGGTCATCGACTTCGACAGCCGCGTCGAGATCCGCCAGGCCTTCACCTCGACTCAGGGCGAGCTCAACTCGGCCATCCTGCAGACGCAGGCGGGCGGATCGACGTCGCTCTACAACGCCGTCTACATCTCGCTGAAGGAGCTCGCCAAGGTCCGCGCGACGGGCGATGAAGACGTCCGGCGCCACGCGCTCGTGCTGTTTTCCGACGGCGAGGACACGTCGAGCCTGATCTCGTTCGACGAGGTGCTCGAGCTCGCCAAGCGCGGCGAGACGGCGATCTTCACCATCGCGCTCCGCGGCGCCGACACGCAGAGCAAGGGCTTTCACGAGGCCGAGTTCGTGATGCGCCAGCTCGCCCAGGAAACGGGCGGACGCTCGTTCTTCCCGGCCAAGATCGACGACCTGAACGGCGTCTATGCGGAGATCGCCGACGAGCTCGCCAGCCAGTACACGCTGGGGTACTCCTCGAAGAACATCAAGCGCGACGGTGCGTTCCGCCGAATCGTGGTGCAGATCGACAGGCCGAACGTGACGCCGCGCACCAAGCGGGGCTACTACGCCCCGACAACGCGTTGAACACGCTCCCGCTGCTGCTGTACGCGGCCGCAGGCGTCGCGTACGCGATCCACTTCGCGCGGCGGGATCCTTCGATCGGCCGGACGGCCACCACGCTCCTCCTCTTCGGCGCGCTCGTGCACACCTTCGTGATCGGGATGCAGACGATGGAGGTGAGGCATGTGCCGTTCACCAACCCGTCGCGCGCGGTCTCGACGTTCGTGTGGCTGCTGGCGCTGTCGTATCTCTACCTCGAGCTCACGACCGATGAGCGCTCGATGGGCGTCTTCATCCTTCCCGTCGTCATCGGCCTGCAGGTCATCCCCGCGATCTACCCCGGCATGGAGTACGCCGACCCGGTGCTCGACAGCGCGTGGTTCTGGGTGCACGTCTCCTCGCTCCTCTTCGCGTACGCCAGCTTCGCGCTGGCAGGGGTGCTGGGGGTCACGTACATGCTGCAGTTCAAGGAGATCAAGAAAAAACATCTCGGCTATTTCTACACGCGGCTGCCGTCGCTGCAGATTCTCGACGTGATGAACTCGCGCGCGGTGGCGGTCGGCTGGCTCTTTCTCACCATCGGCGTCATCGTCGGCGCGGTGTGGACGGCGCAGGCGCGCGCCGCGGCGCCCGACGACCCGAACCTGCAGGCGATGTCGCTCAACGACCCGAAGATTTTCATGGCGATGCTGACGTGGGTGGTCTACTCGTTCGCGGTGTTCGCACGCCGCACGATGGGATGGACCGGGCGGCGCGCCGCGTGGCTGTCGACGGTCGGGTTCGCCTTCGCGATGTTGAACTTCCTGCCGATCAAGTACTTCGTGAACACGAGCCACACGTTCTACTGACGTGGATTTCTTCCTTCTCGGCGTGAGCCACCGGACGGCGCCCATCGACCTCAGGGAGCGCCTCGACTTCTCCAGCCGCGACGTCGGCGCGGCAGTGGAGGCGGTGTCCGCGCGGCCGTTGATGGCCGAATCGGTCGTGCTGTCGACGTGCAACCGCTCGGAGATCTACGGCGCGAGTGACGATCCGACGCGCGCGCGCGAGGAGCTCGTGGCGTTCCTCAGCGACTACCACCACCTCCCGGCCGGCGCGTTCCTGCCGCACCTCTTTGCCCTCGAGAACAGCGCGGCGGTGACACACCTGTTCCGAGTGGCCGCGGGGCTCGACTCGCTGGTCGTGGGCGAGCCGCAGATCCTCGGCCAGGTGAAGGACGCCTTTCAGGCCGCGGCCGAGAGGCGCTGCGCCGGACCGATTCTGAGCAAGGTGTTCCGCTGGTCGTTTGCCGTCGGCAAGCGCGTCCGCACGGAGACGGCGCTCGGCGAGGGCGCGGTGTCGGTGAGCTTTGCGGCGGTCGCGCTCGCCCGCAAGATCTTCGGCCGCCTGCAGGGACGCCACGTGCTGGTCGTCGGCGCCGGCGAGATCAGCTCGCTCACCGCGCAGCACCTGCGCAGCCACGGGGTCGGCGAGATCGTGATCACGAGCCGCACCCTCGCGCATGCCGAGGCGCTGGCGGCCGAGGTCGGCGGCAGGGCCGTGCCGTGGGACGGGATGATCGCGGCGCTCGGCGCCAGCGATATCGTCATCACCGCAACCGGATCGCAGCGGCCGATCATCACGCGCGCGCAGCTCGAGACGGTGAAAGGACGGCGCCGCAGCGACACGCTGTTCATCATCGACATCGCCGTGCCGCGCGACGTCGATCCGGCGGTCGGCGACATCGAGCAGGTGTTCCTCTACAACATCGACGATCTGCAGTCAATCGTGCAGGAGAACCTGTCGCGGCGCGCAGGGGAAATCGAGCGCGCGGAATCGATCGTGTCCGAAGAGGTGACGAAGTTCGCGTCGTGGCAGCGATCGCGGGGCGCCGTGCCGACCGTCATCGCGCTCCGGCAGCGCTTCGACGCCATCCGCCGCGCCGAGCTGCTGCGCCTCGAAGGCAAGCTGGGGGCGCTTCCGCCGGAGGCGCGGGCGCGCGTCGACGAAGTCACCCGACTCATCGTCGAGAAGCTGCTCGTCGAGCCGACCGAACAGCTCAAGGCGCTGCCCGACGAAGAGACCCAGGCCGCCTACACCGAGGCGATCAACCGGCTGTTCCGGCTGCGCGAAGAGGAAGACGAGTCCAGCACGAGGGAGCCGCGCGGGCAATGACCCTGAAGCTCGGGACGCGCGGCAGCCAGCTCGCGCTCTGTCAGGCCAACGCCGTCGCGGCGCTGCTGCTGGGTCGCGCGGGCATCGAGTGCGAGATCGTCATCATCAAGACGTCGGGCGACCAACTGGCGGAGGCGACGCTTGCGCAGATCGGCGGCAAGCGGCTGTTCGTGAAGGAAATCGAGGATGCGCTGCTCGGGGGCGAGATCGACCTCGCCGTGCACAGCAGCAAGGACATGCCGGCCGTGTTGCCCGACGGCCTGGCGATCGGCGCGGTGCTGCCGCGCGAGGACGCGCGCGATGCGGTCGCGCTGCCGGCCGACGGCGCGAAGGTCCGCCGGAAAACGGACAGGGGCGACGTCGGCGTCTCGCTCGAGGAGCTCGTCGCGCGGTTGGGGCAGGGCCCCCGCATCGGCACGAGCAGCGTGCGGCGGACGGCGCAGCTCACGCGCCTGTTTCCCCGCGCGTGCTTTCTCCCCATTCGCGGCAACCTCGACACGCGTCTTCGCAAGCTGGATGCAGGCGAGTACGATGCGCTCGTGCTGGCATCCGCCGGGCTGATTCGGCTGGAGCATCGCGCGAGGATCTCCACGGCGCTTCCCGTCCCGGCCTGCGTGCCTGCGCCCGGCCAGGGCATCATCGCACTCGAGGTGCGTGCCGACGATGACCGCATGGCGCGGGCGTCGGCCGCGATCAACGATGCCCGCGCGAGAGCCGCGCTCGACGCCGAGCGCGCGGTCGTCATCAGGCTTGGCGGCGGCTGCCAGATGCCGATCGGCGCGCATGCGCAGGTCGTGGGAGGCACGCTGCACATGACGGCCATCGTCCTGTCGCTCGACGGGGCGCAAGCGGTGCGCGCGGAATCGTACGGGGCGATCGGGGACGGTCGGACCGTCGGGAGCGCCGCGGCCGAACAGCTGCTCGAGCAGGGCGCCGAGGACATTCTCGCGGACGTCGAGCGCGCGCACGCGGCGGTCGAAGGTCTCCAGCCATGAGGCACCCGGCTGTCTACCTGATTGGCGCGGGCCCCGGAGATCCGGGTCTCATCACCGCGCACGGGCTTCAGTACCTTCGCGCTGCGGACGTCGTCGTCTACGACCACCTCGTTCCGACGCGTCTGCTCAAGTACGCGCGACAGGGAGCCGAGTTGATTGACGTCGGCATCGCCGCCCCGCAGGCCATGGCGCAGGAGGCGATCAACTACCTGCTGGCCGAGAAAGCGCGCGAAGGGAAGCTCGTGGCGCGCCTCAAGTGGGGCGATCCGTTCGTGTTCGATCGCGGCGGCGAGGAGGCGCTCTTCCTGCACGAGAACGGTGTGCCGTTCGAAGTCGTGCCGGGCATCCCGGCGGGCCTCGCGGTCCCCGCGTACGCGGGTGTGCCGGTGACCTATCCCGGCGGCGGCGACACGATCACGCTCGTCCGCGGGTACGAGGACGAAAGCCGCACGCTGCCGAACATCGATTGGGCGAGCCTCGCGCGGCTCGAGGGGACGGTCATCTGCTACGCCGGGTCGCAGCAGCTGCCCCGCATCCTCGAGGCGCTCATCTCGAACGGCTGGCCCGCTGACGGTCCCGCCGTCATCGTCTACAACGGGACGCTGCCCAGCCAGGAAACCGTCCCGGGTTCACTCCGCGAGCTGCTGGGGAGCGTGCGGGAGAGCCCGCGGAAGCGCGAGGGCGCGATCCTCGTCGTCGGGCGGGTCGTCGGGCTGCGCGAGCATCTTCGCTGGTACGACTCGCGGCCGCTGTTCGGCAAGCGCGTGCTCGTGACGCGGCCGCGCGACCAGGCGGCCGAGTTGACCGATTTGCTGACCGCGCTTGGCGCCGACTCGATCGAGGCGCCGATGATCCGGATGGCTCCGCCCGAGGATCCCGGTCCGCTGCTGCACGCGGCGTCGCGCCCGGAAGCGTTCGACTGGATCGTCTTCACGAGCGCGAACGCGGTGGATGCGTTCATGACGGCGCTCCTCGACGGTGAGCGCGACGTCCGCGCGCTCAAGGGACCTCGCCTCTGCACGTCGGGAACCGCCACGGCGGACAAGCTCGCGGCGTACGGCATCAAGGTGGATCTCATCCCGAACGAGTTCCGCGCGGATGCCGTGGCCGCGGCGCTCGTCGCCACGGGGTCCATGCAGGGCGTGCGCGTGCTGCTGCCGCGCGCGGACATCGGCCGCGAAGTCATCGCCGAGCAGCTGCGCGAAGCGGGGGCGGTGGTGACGGAAGTGATCGCGTATCGCACGATCCTCGAGGACACGCAGCGCGAAGGGGATCCTGACGTGTACGGCATGCTGCTCGAAGGGCGCATCGACGTCGTCACCTTCACGAGCCCGTCGGCGGTGCGCAACTTCGCGAAGATCTACGGGGCCGAGCAGACTGCGGATCTGCTGAAAAACACCGTGGTCGCCACGATCGGACCGGTCACGGCCGACGCCGCGCGGCAGCTCTCGATTCCGGTCACCGTTCAGCCCCGGACGTACACCATTCCGGCGCTGGTGGATGCAATCGCCGCGCATTACGCGCCCACCAAGAGCACGAAGACGGCTTAGAGCTTTTCTTTCGTGATCTGCCGCGATACACGTCACCAATGCCGCCCGCCCCGAGCGAGCCGGTGATCTCGTACGGCCCGAGCCGCGTGCCGACGCTCAGGGACATCGACGCAAATTCTGCCATGGAGGACCCGCGCGCGCGGTGAAATATCTGCGATCCCCGGCGATGCGGCCGACCGGAGTCGCGCGCCGTTCGTGGTGCGGCCGTGATGGCAGGCTCCATGCTTCGTCAACGGCTACAATGAGCCGATGTCCGGGAGCGATCGCGTGAAGCCGGCCAGCCCTGGCTTGAGGCTCACCTACGACGACTTCGTGCTCTTCCCCGACGACGGGAAGCGACACGAGCTCATCGACGGAGAGCATTACGTGACACCGTCGCCGAACCTTAAACATCAGAAAGTCTCTGGCAACGTCCATTTACTGATCGGCGTCTGGCTGGAAGACCATCCGATCGGCCAGATCTTCTACGCCCCGTTCGACGTGGTGTTCTCCCGGTACGACGTAGTGGAGCCCGACCTGCTCTACGTGTCGAACGCGCGGTCGGCCGAGGTGCTGACGCCAGCGAACGTGAAGGGCGCGCCTGACCTCGTCATCGAAATTGGCTCGCCGAGTACTCGGAAGCGCGACGAGACCATCAAGCGACATCTATACGAGCGTTCTGGCGTATCCGAATACTGGGTCGTGGATCCCGACCTGGACATCGTCCGCGTCTACCGCAGGGAGGCAGAGGGCTTCGGTCGGGCGATTGAGGTGTCGGCTGACGCCGGGGACATCCTTACGACGCCCCTGCTGCCAGGCCTGGCACTGCCGCTCGCGCGCGTCTTCAAGACGTAGTCGCTCTCAACTCCCGGCCTCCTGCGGCTCCCGCCTCCCTCTCCTGCTCAGGATCGCCGACGGGGGTTATTCCTCCCCCAGCGCGAACACCATCAGAACGTTGCTGCCGGTGGGAGTCTTCAGATCCGCGTACAGTTGGGACAGGTGGCGCTGGCCCACCGAGCCGCCACCGGCCGACACCGCGACGTACTGGCGTCCATCGACCGCGTAGCTGATCGGATAGCCTTCCACCGGCCCGTTCAGCGGAATCTCCCACAGCACTTTTCCGTTCTCCGCATCGAAGGCCCTGAAGTATCGATGGAAGTCGCCGGCAAACACGAGGCCGCCCCCCGTGGTCAACACCGACCCGATCGCGACCCGTTGATCGTAGGTCCATAGGATCTCGCCGGTGGACGCACGGACGGCCACGAGCCGCCCGACGTTGCCGTTGGACCCCGGCATGGGCTCCATGCGGTCCCAGTTGAAGCCGGATGCGCTCTTGTCGAGCGGCAGGATCTCGAAGTTGCTGCACGCCAGGCTTACGGCGCTGTAGACGGCGTCGGTGCGCGGGTTGAACGCCTTCGACTGGAAGATCTTCCCGCCTCGCATGCCGGGGCACACGAGCTGAAATGTGCCGACCGCCTTCGGGATGATTTCCTCATTCATCGTGATCGCGCCCGTCTTCTCGTCGATCTGCTTGTAGATGTTCTGAGAGGGGACGACGAGCCGGTGCAGCAGATGCTCGCCGGTTCGCCTGTCGAATGCCCACAGCACCGATGGCTTGCCCATCGTGTAGACAACCTGGCGTCTCGTGCCGCGGATCATCACGTCCGCCAGGATCGGGTTGTCGGCGTGATCGAGGTCGAAGTTGTCGCGTGGCACCATCTGCTTGTACCACGCGATCTCGCCCGTCTCGGCCTTGAGCGCCAGGATCGACTGCGTGTACAGGTTCGAGCTGCCCGGTGTGCCTTTCGCCAGCTCGGTGTACGGAAACGCGCTCCCCGTCGTCCAGTACACCATCTTGAGATCGGGATCGTAGCTGCCGGTCATCCACATCGACGCTTTGATGCGACGCTCGTACGCGAGTCCCTTCCACGTGGCGTTGACCTCCGGTGAGTCCGTGGGCCCGGCAACGGTCTCGCGTCGCCAGAGTTCTTTACCAGTGGCCGCATCGTGCGCCGCAAGGAAGCATCGCGCGGGGCCGTTTCCTCCGCACGTGAGGCTCGCGAATACGCGGCCGTCACCCGCGATCGGACCCGCTGTGTAGCTGATGCCCTGACGCGAGTCGGCGACCGCAACGTCCCAGACCGGACGTCCGGTCCGTGCATCGAGCGCGACCAGATGAGCGTCGCTCGTGCCCACGAACACTTTGTCCTGATAGAGCGCAAGATTTCGACTGACGCCGAGGCCGCCGCCCCGCGCATCCTTGGGTCGCTCGCGGCGGTATTCCCAGATGGGCGCGCCCGTCCGTGCATCGAGCGCCTGCACCACGTCACCCGGGTGCGGAAGGTACATGACGCCGTTGTAGACGAGCGGTTCCGGCTCGAGCGAGCCCGGCTCAAGCGTCGACGCCCACGCCAGGCGCAGACGACGCACGTTGCCACGATTGATCTGGTCGAGGGGACTGTAGCCCGTTCCCGCGCGATCGCGCCGCCAGGCCGGCCAGTCGGCGGCATTCGGCGATCGCAGCGCCTCGTCGGTCACCGGCGTGAAGCGCGGGCCTTGCGCGTAGGTGAGAAGCGACGCCGTGGCAACCAGCGCGACAATCCAAGGCGCAATCACAAGCAGTCGTTTCATACGCTCTCCTCGATCGCAGAGATCACCTGCCTCGCCGGCACGCACGCCTTCAGCTCCTCGCTCAGCGACATCGACGCAAATTCTGCCACGGACGACCCGTGCGAGCTGCGAAATATCTGCGATCCCGGCGATGCCGCCGACTGGAGTCGCACGCTCTTCGTGGTGCGACCGTGATGGCAGGCTCCGTGCTTCGTCAACGGCTACAATGAGCCGATGCCCGGGAGCGATCCGGTGAAACCAGCCCACTCTGGGGTGAAGCTCACCTACGACGACTTCGTGCTCTTCCCCGACGACGGGAAGCGACACGAGCTCATCGACGGAGAGCACTACGTGACGCCTTCACCGAATATGCGGCATCAGCAGATCGCCGGCGACCTTTTTGGACTGATGTGGACGTATCTCGAAGCGCATCCGGTCGGCCGCGTATTCGTCGCCCCCTTCGACGTCGTCTTCTCTCAGTTCGACGTGGTGGAGCCAGACATCCTCTATCTCTCGCACGATCGCGCGGCACGTGTGCTCACGCCAGCGAACGTGCAGGGCGCGCCGGATCTCGTGATCGAAGTTGGCTCGCCGGGCACTCGGCAGCGCGACGAGACGATCAAGCGCCGCCTGTACGAGCGCGCGGGCGTGTCGGAATACTGGGTCGTCGATCCCGGCACGGATATGGTTCGCATCTACCGGCGAACCGGCGACGGATTCGGCCGGGCGATCGAGCTCTCGCGCGACGCCGGCGACGTCCTCGCAACACCGCTGCTGCCCGGGCTGGATCTGCCGCTGGCGCGCATCTTCCGGGACTAGCCATCCCGCCTCGCTGACCAAGGACGCGTGACGCCATCGACGCGTGTCTTGCCTCCTCGAGCCCCGGAGTTCGCTGGTGTCGTCAAGACGCGGCGGGGCCCGACCCGACCACACGGTCGCTCGAATCGAAGCTCCAGTCCCGCCGCGGATTGCCAACACCAGTGAGCTCGGGGGTCAGTGGCCAATTCGTCTTTAGGATCTTTGTGGCAAGATCGCGGATATGGCAACACACACCTCCACCGCCCGGCTCGCGCTGACGCGCCGCCCGCGCCGCCTGCGGCGCACCGAGGCGATCCGCAGCCTCGTGCGCGAGACGCGGCTCACGCCCGACTGCTTCATCCTTCCGCTGTTCGTCTGCGAAGGGCGCGGCGTGCGGCGCGAGGTCAGCTCGATGCCTGGCGTGTTCCAGCTCTCGGTGGACGAGGCGGTGAAGGAAGCGGCAGCGGCAAAGGCGGACGGCGTGCCGGGCGTGCTGCTGTTCGGGCTTCCCGACAGCAAGGATGCGACGGGCTCGAAGGCGTCCGATCCCGATGCTCCCGTCCAGAGCGCGGTCCGCGCGATGAAGCGCGAGATCCGGGATCTCATCGTCATCACCGACGTATGCCTCTGCGAATACACGTCGCACGGGCACTGCGGCATTCTCGAGGGCGAGGAGATCCTCAACGACGTCACGGTCGCGCACGTCGCGGATGCCGCGCTGTCGCATGCCGTGGCGGGCGCGGATTTCGTCGCCCCCTCGGACATGATGGACGGGCGCGTGGCGGCCATCCGGACGCTGCTCGACGAGCGCGGCCTCGATCGCACCGGCATCATGTCGTATGCGGCGAAGTACTGCTCGGCCTTCTACGGGCCGTTCCGCGATGCCGCCGATTCGGCGCCGCAGTTCGGCGACCGGCGCAGCCACCAGATGGATCCGGCCAACGTCGAGGAGGCGCTGCGCGAGGTCGAGACCGACATCGAGGAAGGCGCCGACATCATCATGGTGAAGCCGGCGCTGCACTACCTCGACGTGATCTCGCGCGTGAAAAGGCAGTTCAACCAGCCGACCGCCGCGTACCACGTAAGCGGCGAGTACGCGATGCTCAAGCTCGCGGTCGCGAAGGGCTGGATCGACGAACGGCGCGGCATGCTCGAGACGCTCACGGCGATCAAGCGCGCCGGCGCGGACATCATCATCACGTACTACGCGCGTGATGCTGCGCGCGCCCTTCATGAAAAACCCCGAGCGTAGCAAGAAGCTTTTCGCGCGCGCCTCTCAGATCCTTCCCGGCGGCGTGGACAGTCCCGTGCGCGCGTTCAGGAGCGTCGGCGGAACGCCTCTGTTCATCAGCCGCGCCTCGGGCGCCACAATCGAGGACGTCGACGGCAACCGCTTCATCGATTACGTGATGTCATGGGGTCCGCTGGTCCACGGCCACGCCCCGCGCGGCCTGGTGAAGGCGATCGCCGCGGCAGCCAGGCGCGGAACGAGCTTCGGCGCCCCAAGCCCGCTCGAGCACCGGCTCGGCGGGCTCGTGCGCACGCTGATGCCGTCGATGGAGCGCGTGCGCTTCGTCAGCTCCGGGACCGAGGCGGCGATGAGCGCGCTGCGCGTGGCCCGCGCGTTCACCGGGCGCGACCGCATCATCAAGTTCGAAGGGTGCTACCACGGACACGCGGACGCGTTTCTCGTCAAGGCGGGCTCCGGCGCGACGACGCTGGGGATTCCGACGAGCCCCGGCGTGCCGGCGGCGGTGGCGGCCGACACGCTGCTGGCCCGCTACAACGATCTCGCCTCCGTCTCCGCCCTCTGCGCGGCGCAGGCGGGCAGGATCGCGGCCGTTATCGTTGAGCCGATCGCCGGCAACATGGGGCTCGTCCCGCCGTCGGACGGCTTCCTGTCCGGCCTGCGCGATCTCTGCTCACGCCACGCCGTCGTGCTGATCTTCGACGAGGTGATCTCGGGGTTTCGCGCATCGGCGGGGGGCGCCCAATCGATCTTCGGGATTCGGCCGGATCTCACGTGCCTGGGCAAGATCATCGGCGGCGGCCTGCCGGTGGGCGCGTACGGCGGCCGCGCCGACATCATGGATCTCGTCGCGCCGGCCGGCGCCGTCTACCAGGCAGGCACGCTGTCGGGCAATCCCATCGCGATGACCGCCGGCCTCTGGGCTCTCGAGCACTTGTCACCCAGGCTCTACAAGAATCTGGCGCACCGCGGATCGATGCTCGCCGAGGGCCTGGCCGACGCGGCTCGGGCGGCGAAGGTGTCGCTGCAGGTCAACGCGTTCGGCTCGCTGGTGACGCCGTTCTTCAGCTCGTCGCCTGTTCGCGATTACGCCTCCGCGCTCAACGCCAATACCTCCGCCTACGCGACGTTCTTCCGCGGCATGCTGGCGCGCGGTGTCTATCCACCGCCATCGCAGTTCGAGGCGTGGTTCCTGTCTGCGGCGCACACCGATCGTCATGTGAAGAAGACGATCGCCGCGGCGAGACTTGCGATGAAGGATGTCGCGAGGACGATCTGACGGAAAGGTGCGAGGGTGCGAGTCGTGCGAGGGTGCGTCCGAGGGTGCGAGGGTGCGACAGTGGGTTCGAGGGTGCGAGGCAATGACAGATTTCGTCGGTTCCATTGCGGCGGAGTTTCATCGTTATAAGGCGCTTGGCGACTCTGCCCTGGCGCAGCTCGCGGACGACCAGCTCTCGACGACGGGACCGAACGGAGGGAATTCCGCGGCCGTGCTCGTCTGGCATATCGGCGGCAACCTGTCGTCGCGCTTCAGCGATTTCCTGACGAGCGACGGGGAGAAGCCGTGGCGTCATCGCGACGAGGAGTTCGTTCAACGCACGGTGACGCGCGAGGAGCTGTTCGAGAAATGGAACGGCGGCTGGAGCGTGCTGTTCAGCGCCCTGGACGCGCTGGCCGACGACGACCTCGGAAAGACGGTGAAGATTCGCGGCCAGTCATTCGAGGTGCACGACGGCCTGCATCGAGCGCTCGGCCACATCTGCTATCACGTCGGCCAGATCGTCTACCTGGCGAAATCGCTGCGGGGCGACTCGTGGAATTGTTTGAGCATTCCGGTCGGAGCCTCGGAGGCCTACAACCGGAACCCGACGCTTCAGGATCCAGCCGCGCATGCAGCGGCGGTCACACGACAATCCGGACGGTGAAGTGCGACGGTGCGAGCCGCTGCGCTGCGCTAATTTCGCCACGGCATCAGCCGCGCGATCCAGCTGATGCGCGTGAGGTCGTTGTAGATGACCGTCACCATGAGCAAGAGGATGACCGCGAACCCCGCGAGCAGCATCTTCTCCTTGACCCGCGCGCTGAAGTCGCGGCGCGCGATGCCTTCGAGCGCCATGATGAGGATGTGACCGCCGTCGAGGACAGGAATCGGCATCAGGTTGAGCAGGCCGAGGTTCAGGCTGATCGACGCCATCAGCATGAAGAGCGCCATCCAGCCGGCCTGCGCTGACTCGCCCGAGAGCTGCGCAATCGCGACCGGCCCCATCAGCTGGCGCGGCGAGGTCGTGCCGACGAACAGGCCGCCGAGCGTCTTGAAGATCAGCGCGCCCATCTCGACATTGCGCTGCACGCTCAGCGTCAGGGCGTCGATCGGCCCCGGCTTGAACGATTTCGTCGGCTCGGTGAGGACGATGCCGATCATGCCGCGGTCACCCCGCTTCTGCGGGGTCACCTGGATGTGCATCTCCTGCCCGTTCCGCCGGATGGTGAGGTCGGTGGGGCGATCCGCGTTGCGCGAAATCGCGTCAATGAGCTGCGCGCGCTGCGCCATCCCCTCGCCGTTGACGGCAACGACGACATCGCCCGCCTTCAGTCCGGCTTTCTCGGCAACGTCCCCTGTGACGAGCGACGCCACGATCGGCGTTGAGTTCGGAAGGACGCCGATGTCCCCCACCTCGAACTTTGTCTGCGAGTCGGGACGCAGCGTCACCGACTGCGTGCGCCCATCGCGCAGGAACGTCAGCGACACATCCCGGCTGGGCCGCGTGCCGATCTCGATGTCGAGCCTGTCCCATGTGGGGACCTCGTTGCCGGCCACCGTGAGGATCCGATCGCCGCGCTGGAGATCGGCCTTGTCCGCGGGAGATCCCGGCTTCACGGCGCCAATCACCGGTGGCTGGTCGTGATACGCGGGCACCTCGGCGCCCTGGGCGAGCACCACGGCCATGACGATCACCGCCAGCAGCAGGTTCATCACCGGGCCCATGATGAGCACCTGGAAGCGCTGCCACTTGGTCTTCGACAGGAATTCGTCCGGCGCCCCGTTCCGCGGATCTTCCATGCTCTCGCCGGCCATCTTCACGTAGCCGCCAAGCGGGATCGCGCTGATGGCGTACTCGGTATCTCCTCGGCGCGTCGTCAGCAGCTTCGGGCCGAACCCGAACGAAAAGGTCAGCACCCGGACGCCGATGCGCCGCGCCGCCATGAAGTGACCGAGCTCGTGCACGAACACGAGCACGCCCAGTACGAACAGGAAAGCAAGAATGGTGGTCACGCGCTCAATTCTAAAGCCTGCGCCGCGTCCCGGGCGCAATCGCGCGCCCACGCGTCCACGCGCCGCACGATCTCGAGGGTCGTCACGTTTTCGACATCATGCGCGCCAATCGCCTTCTCTATGACGCGCGGGATGGCCGTAAAGCCGAGTTTTCCGTCAAGAAATGCGTCGACCGCGATCTCGTTGGCCGCGTTCAGGACGACCGGCAGGGTGCCGCCGGTTCGCAGCGCCCGGTAGGCCAGATCGAGACATGGAAAGCGGTCGCGTGCCGGTGCATGAAATTCCAGGCGTCCGGCGCGGGTCAGGTCGAGCGGCGGCAGCGCCGCCTCCCAGCGCTCGGGGTAGGAACAGGCGTACTGGATCGGCAGCCGCATGTCGGTCACCCCGAGCTGCGCGATGACGGAGCCGTCGGTCAGCTCCACCATCGAGTGGACGATCGACTGCGGGTGGATCACGACGTCGATCTGATCGGCGGATACGCCGAACAGCCAGTGAGCCTCGATCACTTCGAGTCCCTTGTTCATCAGCGTCGCCGAGTCGATCGTGATCTTGCGGCCCATCCGCCACGTCGGATGCCGCAGCGCGGCGTCCGCATCGACCTTCTCGAGCGCATCCGCCGGGAGCTCGCGGAACGGGCCGCCCGAGGCCGTCAGGATCAGCCGGCGGATCTCGCGGCGATCGCGTCCGTGCAGGCACTGATGGATGGCGTTGTGCTCGCTGTCGACCGGAAGGATGGCCACGCCCTTGCGGCGAGCCGCCTCCGTCACGAGCGCTCCGGCCATCACGAGGACTTCCTTGTTGGCGAGCGCGACGGTCTTGCCGGCATCGATTGCCGCAAGCACCGCTTCGAGCCCCGCCGTGCCCGCGGAGGCGCAGATGACGATGTCGACCGGAGGATGGGTCGCAACCGCAACGAGGCCCTCGGCGCCGCCGACAATCGTCGGTGCGTTCGCGCCGCACGCTTGGCGCAGGCGATCCGCGCCCTCAGCGGTGGCCATGCCGACGACGGCCGGACAGTACCGCGCCACCTGCTCGGCGAGCAGCGCGGCATTGTCGCCGGCGGCGAGCGCAGCCACGCGCAGCCGACCGGGGTGGGCGTCGACGACGGCGAGCGCGCTCTGTCCGATCGAGCCGGTGGATCCGAGAATCGCGAGGTTTTTCATATCCCTCACGGCGCCCCGTAAAGGGGCGCCCTACGTGCCGTGGCGCCCCGCAAGGGGCGCCCTACGTGCGGCCGCGGCACCCCGTGAAGGGGCGCCCTACAGTCCCCCACTGCCGTGAAGATAGACGTAGAAGGGCGGCACGGCGAAGAGCAGCGCGTCGATGCGATCGAGGACGCCGCCGTGACCGGGAATCAGCGAGGAGCTGTCCTTCAACCCCGCGGCGCGCTTCAGGCGCGACTCGAACAGGTCACCGCCGATGCCGAGCACCACGATCGCCAGGCCAAGCCCCGCGAGTGACGTGATCGATCGCCCGGGCAGTACGCGCTGGCCTGCAAGCGCCATGAACAGCGTGCCGACGATCACGCCGCCGACCGCGCCTTCGATCGTCTTCTTCGGGCTGATCGCGGGCGCAAGCGGATGGCGTCCGAACATCCGCCCCGAGTAGTACTGCGCCGAGTCGCTGACAACGACGGTGGCCATCAGCAGCAGCGTGGCCGTGCGGCCGCCGAGCATCTGGACGCTCACGAGCATGCCGAGCGGCATGCCGAGATACCAGGGCGCGAAGAAGCGCGCGGCGGCGTCGCCGATCGGCCGGGCGCGGAGCAGGACCTCCACGCCGACCCAGACCACACCGAACAGGACGAGCACGACGAGATGCGCCGGCACCGGCTCGGCCATCCACCAGCACGTCAGCGCGACGATCAGGAGCGCCGGCACTTCGCCGCGCGTGGAGCGGCCGCCGGAGACGACATGGACGTATTCGTGCGCGGCCAGCGCGGCGACCGCACACGCAAGCAGGCGGAGGCCGATGAGAGGGAGAAAGAGAATCGCGGCGAGGGCTGCGGCAGCGAGAAACACCCCGCTGATGACGCGCGTCATTTCGCGCTGGCGACCGCCGGGGACGGGCTGATGCCGCCATAGCGCCGCTCGCGCTTCTGGTACGCCTGCACCGCCTCGAGCAGATGCCAGCGGCGGAAGTCGGGCCACAGCGTCTCGGTCACGTAGATCTCCGCGTACGCGATCTGCCAGAGCAGGAAGTTGCTCACGCGCATCTCGCCGCTCGTGCGGATGAGCAGATCCGGATCGGGCTGGCCAGCGGTATACAGGAAATCCGCGAAGCGCTGCTCGTCGAGGTCGTGCGGGCGGACGCCCGACTCGATCGCCCGGCGCGCCGCGTCGACGATCTCGGCGCGCCCTCCGTAGTTCAGCGCGATGTTGAACAGCATGCCGCTGTCGCTCGCCGTGCGGTCGATCGCGGCGTGCAGCTCATCCTGGATGTCGCGCGACAGGTCGTCCATCCGCCCGATCACGCTGAACCTGATGTCGTTCCTGAGGAGCGTGTTCAGCTCGGAGCGGAGATAGCGCTTGAGCAGCATCATCAGCGTGCTGACTTCCGCCGCCGGTCGCTTCCAGTTTTCCATGGAGAACGCGTAGAGCGTCAGGACCTCGATGCCGAGGCGCGCGGCGGTTTCAACCGTGTCGCGCACCGCGTCGATGCCGGCGCGGTGACCCTCGACGCGCGGCAGGTGGCGCTGCGCGGCCCACCGGCCGTTGCCATCCATGATGATGGCGATGTGCGCCGGGAGGCGGTCGAAGCTGATCTGGCGGGCGAGCGTTTCATCCGGATGGCCGGCCGGAATCCACGCCAGGAGTTCCTCACGGGACATCGGGACTTTTAATCATAGTCCACCCGGACCAGGAACAGCCCGTGCGCGGGAGCCGTGGCGCCCGCGTCCGCGCGGGTGCCGCGCGTGATCAACTCGGCCATCGTCGTCGCGGGACGCCGGCCGCGGCCGATCTCGACGAGCGTGCCGACGATGGCGCGAACCATGTGACGAAGGAAGCCGTCGCCGGTAATTTCATAGGCGAGACACTCACGCGGACCCACCCCGACTTCGCTCGCCCAGCTTCGTCGCGCAAGAGGGTCCGCGCCGCATGGGAGTGGAAACCGCGCCACAGGGTCGGCGCCGCCTGGGTGTGAAACGAGCTCCGAGCGAAACACCGTGCGGACCGTGCTGCTGGTTTCCCCTCCGGTGCTCTGGAACGCCGCGAAGTCGTGCGTGCCGGCCAGTACCGCGGCCGCCTGCCGCATGACGTCGACGTCAAGCCCAGCGCCGACATGCCACACGTACGCGCGATCAAATGGATCGGCAACCGGTGAGATGCGAAGGCCGTATCGATACGTCTTGGACCGGGCACTGAAGCGAGCATGAAAATCAGCCGGGGCGTCGGCGACGTCGACGACACGAATGTCCTGGGGCAGCTGCGCGTTGAGCGCGCGCGCCAGCGTGGCGGTGTCGTGCGTGAAGGTCACGCGTGCGCTCGCGACCTGGCCGAGCGCGTGCACGCCGGCGTCGGTGCGTCCCGCGCCATGAACGGTGACCGGCGCGCCCTCGAGCCGCGCGAGCGCCTCCTCGAGGAGGCCCTGGATGGACTCGCCTTCCGCCTGACGCTGCCAGCCGACGAAGCGCGTGCCGTCGTAGGCGACCGTGAGTTTAAGACACCGGGTGTGATGTACAGGATTTTCACGCATGCTCTCGGAACATTCCGTCAATCACACCCGGTGTCTTTACAGGCGCGAGCCGGGCTTCACGACAAGCCTTCCGGCAGCGCAGAGCGGGCAGGACTCGGGCTCGTACGTCGGCAGCGCGACGGTCGCCAGCGCGTGAAACGACACGTCGATCCGCTGCTGGCCTCCGCTGCGGTCGATGATCGCGGCGGCGCCTACGACCTGCGCGCCCGCCGCGCGCGCAACCTCGATCGTTTCCTGCGTCGACCCACCGGTCGTCACGACGTCCTCGACGACAAGGACCTTCTCGCCCGGCGAGAGCGAGAAGCCGCGCCGCAGCGTCAGCGTGCTGTCCTGCCGCTCCGCGAAGATCGCTCGAACGCCGAGCGCGCGCGCGACCTCCTGGCCGATCACGATCCCGCCAAGCGCCGGCGACAGGATCGCCTGCGCGCCGAGCTGGCGCGTGCGCTCCGCGATCGCGGCGCCGAGCGCTTCCGCTTCGCGCGGATGTTGAAGGACGAGCGCGCACTGAAGATACCCGGGGCTGTGCAGACCCGAGGTCAGGCGGAAGTGCCCGTCGAGCAGCGCGCCCGCCCGGCGAAAACGATCGAGCACGGCGTCGACGGTCACAAATGTCATCATACGTTCATATATCTGCCGTACGCGAGATGCGAGACTGAATGGATACGCCAATGCGAATGACATTGCTTCGAAGCGCCCTCGTGATCGTGACCCTTGCGATCTGGAACGTCCCGCCTGCATCGGCGCAGCAGGCGCAACAGCCCGTCCAACGCCTGACCGTCGACGATGCGGTGAGGCTGGCGCTGGAGAACAATCTCGGGATTCAGATCGTGAGGTTCAGCCCGCAGATCCAGGACCTCGCCGTCGCGCTCGCGCGATCCGCGTGGATCCCGACGTTCACCAGCACCCTGCAGGGGGCCAGCACCGATACGCCGAACACGAGCTTCCTGTCGGGCAGCCAGGGCAACAAGACCACCGACCGCCGGCTCACCGACAACGTCGGCGTCACGCAGTTCACGCCGTGGGGCGGCAGCTACAACGTCGGATGGGACAGCTCGCGCGCCACGACCACGAACCTCTTTTCCAACTTTTCGCCGACGCTTCGGTCCTCGCTGTCCTTGCACATCCAGCAGCCGCTCATGCGCAACTTCGACATCGACAGCTTCCGGCAGCAGCTGCTCGTCAGCCAGAAGAACCGGGAAACCTCGGACGTCGAGGTGCAGCAGACGGTCGCCACGACGTCGAGGGCCGTGCGTGACGCCTACTGGGACCTGGCGTACGCGAACGCGTCGCTCGTCGTGCAGCAGCAGTCGCTCGACCTGGCGCGCGAATCGCTCCGCGAAACCAACTCGCGCATCGAGATCGGCACAACTCCCCCAATCGACGCCGTCGAGGCGCAGGCCGAGGTCGCCCTGCGCGACGAGGCGGTGATCGTGGCGCAGGCCCAGATTGAAACCGCGCAGGACGCGCTCCGCGCGCTCATCTTGAACCAGTCATCGCCCGACTTCTGGACGACGCGGATCGAGCCGTCGGATCTGCCCGCGTTTCAGCCGGTGACCGTCGACGTCGATGCGGCCGTGCGGAACGCGCTGCAGATGCGCACCGACCTGCAGCAGGCGCGCAAGTCGATCGAGGCGAACGACATCAGCATCCGCTACTTCCGCAACCAGACGCTGCCCGACGTCACCGCGGCGTTCGACTACGGGTTGACGGGCCTTGGCGGCACGCAGTTCGTGCGCGGCGCCGGGTTCCCGGGACCGATCGTCGGCCAGACGCAGCGCAGTTTTGGATCCGTCCTCGGCGATCTGTTCCAAAACCAGTTCCCGAGCTGGACGCTCTCGCTCAACGTCAGCTACCCGCTTGGCAACAGTCAGCAGGCGGCCAGCCTGGCGCGCGCGCAGCTGCAGAGCAGCCAGGCAACGACGCAGTTGAAGAATGCCGAGCTTCAGGTCGTGACGCAGGTACGCACTATCTCCAGGCAGGTGCAGACCAATCAAAAGCGCGTCGACAGCACGCGCGCGTCACGGGGTCTCTCCGAGCAGAAGCTCGACGCGGAGCAGAAGAAGCTGGCGGCCGGCACGTCGACGACGTTCATCGTGTTCCAGGCGCAACGCGACCTGGCGCAGGCACGCAACAACGAGCTGAGCGCCATCCTCGATTACAACCGCTCGGTCGTCGATTTCGAGACGATCCAGCTGGCGCCGATTGCTGGAAGCGCGGGCGGCGTCACGAGCGTGACTGCCGCGGCCGCCACGACAATCACCGCGGCCGGCGCAGGAACGACCGCGACGGCAGGCGCGACACGATAATGCACGATTCAAAATGCAACATGCAAACACACCATACTTCGCCGCACGCGTTGTTTGCATCTTGAATTTTGTGTTTTGAATTACATGCGTAAGAAGCTGTCGGTCACGATCATCGCGCTCAACGAAGCCGAGCACATCGCCGCCGCCATCGAGTCCGCCTCCTGGGCGGACGAAATCTTCGTCGTCGACTCCGGAAGCAGCGATGGAACGGCGGCGATCGCCCTCGAGAAGGGGGCGCGGCTGCTGACGCGCGAGTGGACCGGGTACGTCGATCAGAAGAATTACGCGGCCACGGCGGCAGCCAACGACTGGATCTTCTCGCTCGACGCCGACGAGCGGATCCCGCCGGCGCTGGCCGATGAGATTCGATCCGTGCTCGCGACCGAGCCACCGGCCCACGCGTACCGGGTGCCGCGCGTCACGCGTCACCTCGGGCGGTGGATACGCACCACCGACTTCTATCCCGATTTCCAGACGCGCCTCTACGACCGCCGCTTCGCGCGGTGGCGCGGGCGCTACGTCCATGAATCGGTCGTCGTTGATGGACCGTCGGGCCGGTTGAAGAACGACCTCGAACACCACTCGTTCCGCGACTTGGGCGATCAGGCCAAGCGGATCAACCACTACTCCACGCTCGCGGCGCTTCAGATGTACGAGGCCGGCCGGCGGACGGGACCGGTCGAGATCCTCGTCCATCCGGTTGCGGCGTTCCTGCGGAATTACGTGTTGCGGAGGGGGTTCCTCGACGGGACGGCCGGACTCACGATCTCGTTGATGAATGCGTGGTCGGTCGCGCTGAAGTTCGCGAAGCTCTGGGAGTTACAGCAACAAGCACGAAGACGCGAAGATCTCGAAGGTCACGAAAAACCAAAATAGTTTTCGTGGTCATCGCGACTTTCGTGATCTTCGTGGTTTGAGCTGACGACCCTTGGGGCGGCAGACACCACGGAGCGGACACTGCCGATCGCCCTGGGCGCGGCGGTAGCCGCACGCGTTCATCATCCCGACGTGGCAGAGGGAGAAGTCGTATCGGACCGGATCGGCTGCATCGATGGTGCGCAGCGAGGCGGTGATCTCCGCCGCCATCTTCCAGCCGGGCGTCGCGTAGCGCGTGAGGCGAAGGCAACGACCGAGCCGGATCACGTGCGTGTCGAGCGGAACGATGAGCTGCGAAGGGGACACCCGTGTCCACACGCCGAGATCGATCGCGTCGCGGCGGACCATCCATCTCAGAAACAGGTTGAGCCGCTTGCAGGCGCTGCCCGCCGACGGCCGCGGAAAGAAATAGCAGACGCCGGGCCGTTTCGGCACGCGGCCGTACGCGGGGCGGAGATCGGTCTGCAGCGCGCGGGTCGAAAACGCGTCGAGCGCAGGGCCGATGTCGGGCGCCCGCGGATCGTCCCCCACGACGAAGAAACCCTCAATCGACCCAGACTCGCGCAGCATGCGCTGCAGGATCAGCAGTAACGCCACCAGATCGCGCCCGCGGATCCAGCGATGCACGAGCGGATCGAGACGCTCGCGATGCCGCGCGGGATCAAACGCGCGGACAAACGCTGCGGGCCTCGGCCCCATGACGGCGAGCAGCGATTCGATCGAGTGCAGCACGCTCGCGACGCGGCCGAACGCCAGGGCGGAGGCGCAGAAGCCGACCACCTCCCGGTCCTCCCGCGCCTCGTAGCGCCGGACGATGTGGATCGGGTCGGTGGCGGAATTGACGTGATCGAAGGTGCGGTACAGGTCATCGAGACGAGGACCGAAGTCGGTTCGTGGGTGCACGGGTGCACGGGTGCACAAGGTTCGGTTCATGGGTGCGCCGGTTCGGGTTCGGGATGGGTTCGGGATGGGTTCGGGGTTCGTTCCGGGGTTGAATCCGGGGTTGAATTCAGGGTAGGGCTTCGAACCTGTGCACCCGTGAACCCGCGCACCCGCGAACCCTATTTCGGAAACGGCTTGAGCGCGGGCGTGCTGCCCGCCGGCAGCGGCGTCCGCGCGACGTTGAGCACCATCGAGATCATCGAGTAGTAGCCGTTCACGCCGACCAGGTCCATCATCCCCTGCTCGCCGAACTTCGCCACCGCCCGCGCATACGTGCGATCGGTGACGCTGTGGAGCTCGTTCAGCTCCGTGCTGAACTCGTAGACGATTTCCTGCTCGTCGGTCATGTTCTCCGGACGACGGCCGTCCGCAACCGCCTGGATGATCGCGTCGCTCAGGCCGGCCGTCTTCGCGTCGGCGGCGTGCACGTACCATTCGTACTCCTGCGTCCAGCGTCGCGACTGCAGCAGGATCGCGAATTCGCTGACCGCGCGCGGCAGCGCGTTGCCGAGGCGCAGGTAGATGCCCATCCGGGCGGCCGTCAGCATGAACTGCGGGCTGCGGCTGAGCGCGATGAATGGGCCGAAGACCTCCTGCTTGCGCTCCGCCAGGAAGTCGGCCGCCGCCTGCTTCTGCGCGGCGGTCAGCTTGTCCGCGGGAATCGGCGGAAGACGATCTTGCGCGGCACCGTCCGAAACAAATGCACAAAGGGACATCACGATGAGAGTCGACGCGGCGACGATGATTTTCATGTGATTGAAATCCATGATCTCCTACTGCGTGGAGCGCATCGAAATCATGAGCGCGACGGCGGCGAACCCGGCGCTCATCAAGACTTGCTTTTTCATCTCATACCCCTTCGTCACGTTCCACCAGGACACGAGGCCGACGCTTCGTTTGCGCTGAGAGCTTAATCCAATTTCCGCCGTCCACGTCGCCGGTATTGGCGTTCAGGGATCAGACGGGTTCGCCCGCAGAAAATCGAAATCGCAGCCCAGTTCCGGACCAAGAACTGCCTGCGCGTACAGCCGTGCGTAGCCGCGCGACGGCACCGTCCTCGATGGGACGTGATGACGCCTGGCCGCCAGCTCGCTGTCGGACAGCAACACTTCGAGACGCTGCTCTTTCACGCTGAGACGGATCCGATCGCCGTTGCGCACCAATCCGAGCGGGCCACCGATCGCAGACTCCGGCGAGATGTGGAGCACAACCGTTCCGAACGCGGTTCCGCTCATCCGGGCGTCGGAAATGCGAAGCATGTCCTTCACGCCCGCGCGCGCGAGCTTCGCCGGAATCGGCAGATACCCGGCCTCCGGCATCCCGGCCCCGACCGATCCGGCATTCTGGAGCACGAGCACGTCGGTCGGGGTGACGTCCAGCGCCGGATCATCGATGCGATTCGAGAGGTCGTCGAGATCAGTGAACACGACGGCGCGGCCGACGTGCTCGAACAATCGCTCGTCGGCGGCGCCGCGTTTGAGGACGCAACCGTTGGGCGCGATGTTTCCAAAGAGCGCAATCAGCCCTCCGGTCGCGCGGAACGGCTCCGCGAGCGGCCGCACAACCGAGCGATCGACGAAGCGGCGCCGACTCCGCAGGCGATCGCCGAGCGTGTCGCCCGTCACCGATCGGCAGTCGAGGTGGAGCAAGGGCTCGAGCTCCTGCAGGACCGCGTGCACGCCTCCGGCCGCGTGAAAGTCCTCCATGTAGTGCTCGCCGGTCGGCTTGAGATTCACAAGAACGGGAGTCGATTCGCTCAGCGCGTTCAACGCTCGAAGATCGAGCTGCAGCCCGACCCGGCCGGCGATGGCCGCGAGATGAATGACACCGTTCGTAGATCCGCCGATGGCGAGCAGCATTCGCGCCGCGTTTTCGATCGCATCGCTGGTGACAATCGCGTTCGGCGCGATTCCCGAATGCGACAGGCGTACCGCTTCCGTCCCTGTCGCTTCGGCAATCCTCAACCGATCGGCGTGGACCGCCGGCGCGGCCGCGCTGTCGGGCAGCGTCATCCCGAGCGTTTCGCTGATGCACGCCATCGTGCTGGCCGTGCCCATGACTGCGCAGGTTCCGGCAGTCACGGCCAGATTGTTCTCGACGTCCTCGATTTCCGCTTCGGTTGTCTCGCCCGAACGGAAGCGTGCCCAGAAGCGTCGGCAGTCCGTACACGCGCCGAGCCGCTCGCCGTTGTAGCGACCCGTCATCATCGGCCCGACGACAAGTTGGATCGCAGGCACGCCGGCGGAAAGAGCCCCCATCAGCTGCGCCGGCACGGTCTTGTCGCAGCCGCCGATGAGAACCGCCGCGCTCATCGGCTGCGCCCGGATCATCTCTTCGACGTCCATCGACATCAGATTGCGAAAGACCAGGCTCGTCGGACTGAGGAACACCTCCCCGAGCGAAATCGTGGGGAACGGCAGCGGAAGCCCCCCCGCGGCGAGGACCCCCCTGCTGACCGCCTCGACGAGCTCGGGTGTCAACCGATGGCAGTTGTTGAATCCGCTTGCTGCGGTGGCGATCCCGATAATGGGCCTCTTCAGCATGTCGCCTGAATAGCCCATCGACTTGGCGAACGACCGCCGTAGATAGCTCGCGAACTCCGGATCCCCGTAGTTCGTCAGACCTTTGTTCAGATCTCCGCGGCGGGTTCTACTGGTTGTCGTCAAGGAACCGGAGCAAACGCTTCAGCCGTTCATTGGCAGCAACCGGAACCGTGTCCGCGTCGCCGGCCTGCCATTGGTAAAACCCTTTGCCGCTGCGGATGCCGACATCCCCGCGCGCAACCATGTCCTGCAGCAGCGCCGTCGGCACCCCGGTATGTGACAAGGTGGGAACGATTGACCGCTGCGCCTGCGCATGCATCTCGAGACCGGCGATGTCCTTTTGTTCGAGCAGGCCGGTGATGCACATACGTGGTCCCAGGAGCCGCTTGGCGACCTTGTCGATCATCTCCGCGCTGGCGATTCCGTCTTCGATCAAGTGGTAGGCCTCGTGCAGAATCGAATGCTGCAAGCGATTGATCAGGTAACCGTTGATCGGCCTCTCCAGCAGCACTGGCTCGCGGCCCGACTTTTTCACCGCGCAGACGGCGACGGCCACGGCGGCATCCTCGGTGCGCGATCCGCGTACGACCTCGATCATCGGAAACAGGTCCGCCGGCATGAAAAAATGCATCGCGAGAAAACGACCGGGAAACCTCAGGCCTTCGGCGAGCTCGTCCAGCGGCAGACCGGACGTATTCGTCGCCACGACGGGCGCTCCCTTATAGGCGACCTCGATCTGCTCATACACGGACCGCTTCACCGCGCGATCTTCGAAGACCGCCTCGATCACGAGATCGGGCACGTTATCGAGAGGCGGTTGGCGGACAACATGCACGGCGGGATGTGGAGCGATGATGTCGCGCGTGTCCATCAACGTCACCGCCATGTTCGCCCCCGCCATGAGTCGGGCAATCCCTTGACCCATGACTCCCCCGCCGGCGACCAGGACGCGACGGCAGAGAGCCGTGTCGAGCTGTTGATCGGTGATGGTCATCCAGCGAGGCTCACGATGGTGTCAACAGTCGGTGGCCATTTGCACGTGTGGCTGAGGCGCAGAGCCAATCCGCGCAAAACCCGACCTCATTGCCGCGTAGCAGGCGATGGCAAGCGTCGCCATCATGGCCATCCCCACCATCCCCGAAAGCCAGATTCCGCGATAGTCCGCCAGGGCATTTCCGGGCTGCGAGTTGAGGGAGATTCCGACATAGCCGCTGACGGCGAGAACGCTCGCGCCCGCAAGTTGCCCGAGTGTGTTGGTGAAAGACGCGATCGACGCGGTTCGCAGCGGTCCGTACGTCTCGGAGATCGCGGCGGGCACCAGCGAAAACAGATTCACCGACATGCCGAGAAGGGCCGCGATCAGCACCAGCGACCAGACAGTGGACACACCCGCCGACAGAATCAGCAACAGGACGATGCCGGCGAGCAGCCATCCGATGAGCACGACAGTGCGCGAGATGCCCCGCCTGGCAAGCACATCCGATAGCTTTCCGGCGAGAGGACAACCCACGGCTCGCCCTAACAGCGAATACGCGCCAAGCGCGAGCAATCCGCCGGCGACGACGGCCTGATTCAGTGACATTCCATATCTGGCGATGTAGACGTCCGCCGCGTAGACAGCCATCCACGTTTGTGTTCCGCGAATGCCGACGATGAACCCTGAATAGATCATCGCGTAGCACCAGAGCTGCACGTCCCGGAGCAATGCCCGGTCGAACGGCTTTCTGATGGTGGCCGGCTCGTCGGCCGGGGCGGATTTCAGCAACGCCACGCAGAGCAGGCCCATGGCGGCGATCACCAGGGCGACGGTCCTCATGCCCTGACGCCACCCGGAGGCGAAGTAGATCGAGAGCACCGGCAACAGAAAGAAGGCCATCCCTTCGCCAAGAGAGCCGCCCACACCGCCAAGGGTCGCCTGGCTCAGGCCACGTTGTGTGCTCGGAAACCACCGAGCAATCGTGCCGGTCAGTGGGATATAGACGGCGGCGGCGGCGATACCGGCGCCGACGCGCCACAGGAGGAGCGACTGTTCGGTCTGTCCCGTCGCGAATCCGAGCGTGGTTCCAGCCGTCAGAAGAATCCCAAGGCCGATGACCCACCGGCTGCCGAATTTATCCGATGCGACGCCCCACGGCATTTGAAAGAACGCGTATGAATAGAAGAACACCGACGCGAGGAGGCCCAGCGCTCCCTTGTCCATATGCAGATCGGCCGCGACGAACTTCTGAATCCCGGCGAAGTTCTGCCGTGAGAACTGGCTGGTGCCGTAGGCCAGGATGCCGACACAGAGGATGACCCAGCGATAGGCTGTTTGTTGGCGTGCTTCGAAGGTGCGAGCGCTGGACACGGTGCCTCCTGCCGGAAGACAGAGGTTTCGAATACCGCGGTGTAGGAGATTTCGTGGGGCGGCACACGCTATCAGATTGAACACGACAGCGCAAACGACAAGAGCGCTTGCCCATCGCGGAAGGCTGACTTCAGCCGTCCGCGCCTGTTGAGTACCGACGAGCGAAGGCCGCGACCCGCGCTTCGTCAACGAAGTTGCCGCCGACGCCATCTTTCTTGAAATAGCTGCCGACAATCAAGCCGTTCACCTTCGGCAGCACCGTGTGCATGTTCTCCGGCGTCGCTCCGCTCCCAATCAGCAGCGGCAGCGTCGTCGCCGCGCGCACGACATCCACATCGTCTGCGCGGGTTTCCGCGCCCGTGCGGTCGCCGGAGACGATGATCGCGTCCGCCAGACCGCGCTCCGCCAGATCGCGCGTTTCGCTGGTGAGGCCGCGATCCGCGAGCGACGCGGCATGCTTGACGCCCACATCCGCGAAGATCAGCGCCCGCGACCTGAGCGCCGATCGCAGCCGGACGGACAGGTGGCTCATGCCCTGGATGATCCCCTGCTCAGACACCACCGCGCTCATGTGGACGTTGACCCGGACGTACTGCGCGCCGGAGGCGGCCGCGATGGCGATCGCCGCCTCGCCATCGCTCCGCAGCACGTTGATCCCGACGGGCATGGCCGCCGCGCGGACGACCTCGCGCGAGACACCGGCCAGCGCAGCAACCGTTTCGGCCGGGACGCGCCCCGGGTAGTACGGCACGTCGCGGAAGTTCTCGACGATGACCGAATCAATCGAGTTCCTTTTGAAGATCTCGAGCTCGGAGAGCGCCTGGTCGTACACCTTCTGCATCGCACCGTCGTACAGCGGCGAGCCTGGCAGCGCCAGCAGGTGCAGGACTCCAATCAAGGGTTTCTTCGAGCCGAACAGATCCGTGAAGGTCATGTATGAGTAAGATCCGAGGCGATCACGTGAGACGCTCGCCTGTCGTTGCCGCGGCCGCGTCCCTCGTCTCGGCCGCCGTCATTGTCTACCACAACGCGCTGTCGGCGTATTTCTTCGACGACGACTTCCAGTGGCTCGTCGGGTCGTGGTCGTTTCATCCCGCACAGCTGGTGGCGTTCGGCAGCCTGAGTCACTTCTACCGGCCGCTCATCGACGTCTACTTCGCCGCCGCGACGCCGCTCTTCGGCGGATCGCCCGCGCTGTTTCACCTGGCCGGCATCATGCTGCACGCCGCGAACGCGCTGGTCGTGTTCGCGCTGGCGCGGACCGTGTCGCGTGCCGGGCCGGCTCCCGACTTCGCTCTTCGAGCTACGTCGGGCAAGGAAGCCGGCCCCCACGATCTGTATGGCTTTGTCGCGGCGCTGTTCTTCGTCGTGCAACCGTCGGACATCGACGCGATCGCGTGGGTCAGCGCGGTGTCGGAAGGGGCGGGTACGTTCTTCGGATCTCTCAGCCTGCTGTGCTTCCTCGAGTGGCTGCACACCGCACGCCCGCGATGGCGCCAGCTCTCGGCGCTCGCTTTCCTGCTCGCGCTGTTGTCGCACGAAAGCTCGGTGATGTTCCTGCCGGTCATCGCCCTGGCGGATTGGGCCTTCACCCGCGGCCCGAGGCGGGTCATCCAGGTCAGCGGCGCGGACGTTCCAGGTCAGGTCGGCGGCGCGGGCCTTCCCTTGTCCGCCGAAGCTCGCAGAGCGAAGGCGGAAGGTCCGCGAGACACGCGACACATCGTCCGCATCTACGCGCCCTACGTCGTGCTGACGCTCATGTACCTCGCGGTCGATGTCGTCGTGAACAGCAGGAACTACGTCGTCTCGCAGGGGCACTACACGATAGGCGTGCACGTCGTCCAGAACGCGCTCGACTACATCGACGCCTTGTATGTCGGCAGGCGCGACGGCGTGAACTACGCGGTCATCGGGATCGGGCTCGCGTTGCTTCTGCTGCGCGGCAGCCGGCGCGTGAAGTTCGCCACCGGCTGGATGCTGCTCGCGCTCGCGCCGTTCGTCTTCTTCAACTGGGCGAACACGTCGCGGTATCTCTACCAGCCCGCGATCGGATTCTCGATGCTGCTCGCGGAAGCGGTGGTCCGGCTCGACCGGCTCCTGGCGGGGCGGATGCCCGGCCTCGCGCGGGCGACAATCGTCGCCGCCGTGGTGGCGGGGATCACGATTCGATTCGCGCTGTTTGCAATGGCCAACGTGACGAGCTTCGCAGCGCGCACCGAGACGTATCGGACCTACATCGCGTCATTCAGGGAGATTCATGGCGACATCCCGAGCCACACGGTGGTCCCGCCGGACCCGCGGCTCGACGTGAAGTTGCCC